>JAZROI010000016.1:0-5099 GCA_045648585.1 Acutalibacteraceae bacterium | reverse complement strand
CACCGCTTTCTTCCATAGCAAGTAAAAGTTTTTCAAGACCAATAGCAAGGCCACAAGCAGGAAGAGCCGCACCGCCTAACTCCTCAACAAGCCCGTCATATCTTCCGCCACCACAAAGGACAAGACCGTTTGTTTTTTCGTCCTTTGAAACGAACTCAAAAACAGTTCTTGTATAGTAGTCAAGGCCACGTACAATTTGAGGATTAACTGTGTATTCAATTCCTAAAGCATCGAGATATTTTTTAAGACTTTCGAAATGCTCACGACAGTCATCGCAAATAAAATCAAGCACAACGGGTGCACCATTTGCAATTTCTGAACAAACAGGACTCTTACAGTCAAGAATTCTCATAGGATTTCTTTCAAGTCTTGAAAGGCAGGTTTCGCAAAGGTCACCTTGTCTGTCAGCAAAATATGATTTTAAAGCCTCTGAATATTTCTTTCTGCATTCAGGACAACCGATTGAATTTATTTCGAGAACGAAATTTTCTAAGCCTAAATATACAAAATAACTGTTAGCAAGTGCAATAACCTCAGCGTCAGCTAATGGGGATGCTGCACCGAAGCACTCAATACCAAACTGGTGGAATTCTCTTAATCTTCCTGCCTGAGGTTTTTCATAACGGTAGCAAGATGTAAGATAGCAAACCTTTTGAGGAAGAGGCTCATTAAAAAGACCGTGTTCAAGAAATGCTCTTACCGCACCTGCAGTACCCTCAGGACGAAGAGTTATTGAACGGTCACCCTTGTCATTAAAGGTATACATTTCTTTTTGAACAACGTCAGTTGTTTCACCAACAGAACGGTCAAAAAGCTCTGTATATTCAAAAACCGGTGTTCTCATTTCGTGAAAACCGTAAGTTTTTGCAATATCAAGAGCCGCTTGCTCAATATATTGAGATTTGTAACTTTCTGAAGGAAGAGTATCTTTAGTACCCTTTATTGCTTTAATGTTTACAGCCATAAAAAAGCTCCTTAAATTATATAATACTAAAATAATTAACAAAAATAAAAACGGGTGTTGAAAAGCCTCAACACCCGATAAGTTTATAACAAATAGCCTTTAAAATCAAGACAATTTCGCAAAATACCTTACTTGTTTTTGGGATTTACAATATCACGCCAATCAAGGTCGCCGTTTTCAAGGCTATGAATAAGAGCCTCGGCTGTAGCAATATTGGTTGCTACGGGGATATTGTGAACGTCGCAAAGTCTTAAAAGGTTAGCTTCGTTAGGCTCACCCGGCTTCGGGTTAAGCGGGTCGCGGAACATAAGCAAAAGATCAATTTCGTCACAAGCAATACGAGAACCGATCTGCTGAGCACCGCCCTGAGAGCCACTAAGATATTTTTCTATATTAAGACCTGTTGCTTCAGCAACAAGCTTACCTGTTGTACCGGTAGCACAAATACTGTGTTTACTCAAAATACCGCAATAAGCGATACAAAACTGTGTCATAAGCTCTTTTTTAGAATCGTGGGCAATCAATGCTATATTCATCAAATCACTCTCCTTAGTGGTTTATATTTTAGCAGAAAAACGCTTATTTTTCAACAATTTTCAGCAATTTTTCTGTTATAAAATTATAAATTTATTTTATGAATTCAAATCAGCAAAATTCTTTTTATTTGATATGTAAAGATTTTTATAAACGTTATAATATTTATCGTAAACCTTCTTTTTATCCATATCGGGAACAAAGGTTTTTGCTACGGGGATAAGCTTCTTAGCATCTTCAATAGATGAACACTGACCCATACCAACTGCAATAAGAACTGCAGCGCCCATTGCCCCAACGTTTTGAGGTGTTTCAACTGTTTCTATAACTTTACCTGTACAGTCAGCAAGAATCTGACAAGTAAGGTCTGAAAGAGCACCGCCACCAACAAAACGAACTTTATCGGAGGATTTAACCTTTTTCTCTTCAGTTTCAAGGAACCAACGAAGGTGATAACAAACGCCCTCAAGAACGGCTCTAATCATCTGACTCTTGCCTGTTTCAAGGCTTATGTTGAAGAACATACCTCTTGCATTAGGATCTTCAAAAGGACAACGGTTTCCGTGAAGCCAAGGTGTAAATATAACTCCACCTGCACCTGCGGGAACGTCCTTAACAACGTCAGTCATATAATCGTAAAGGCTTGTATATTTTCCCTCATAACCGTCAGTAATATTCTTTTTATCAAGGTAAACACCAATTTCGTCAAGAGCAAGGTGGTCTTTAACCCATTCAAGACATTTACCTGCTGTTTCAAGCTCTGCAAAGTAATTGTATCTGCCCTCTTCTGCACCTACAACAGCTGCGATCATAGCAGACGCATCAACGATACTTTTGTCAACAACGGTTGAAACCCAACCTGACGTACCGCTGTAAATATGAGTATCCCCCATCGCAACTGAGCCGGCACCAACACCGATAAGAGAAGCATCACCGCCACCACCGTAAACGGCAGTACCGGGATTAAGACCCAGTTCTCTTGCAGGCTCCTCGAGAAGCTCACCGATTTTCTCAGCAGATTTTTTAATCTCTGGGAGATGATCAATATTAACACCGAGCATCTTACACATGGCGGGACTGAATTCATGTTTTTTGATATCGTAAAGCTCTGTTGCGAAAGCAGAGTCGTGAGTCATGCAAAACTCACCTGTCATACGTGCGATAAAATATTCTTTAACGTCAAGCCATTTATGAACTCTTTTAAAGTTTTCAGGCTCGTTGTTTTCAACCCATTTATATTTCCATACGGGGTCTTTAACTGATGCGGCAACTGCACCTGTAATCATAAGTGAGCGTAAAAGCTTTGGAATAAAAGCACCTGCGATTTGAGGACCGTAGGCAATACCTTCTTTAAGCTCTTTTCTTGCACGCTGATCCATATAGCTCATCGCTCTTCTTACAGGCTTACCGTCTTTATCAACAAGAACAACACCCTGCATCTGAGAGCAGAATGAAATACCGCATATATCTTTTATATCTACGTCACATTTACCAAGAACTTCTTTTGTGGTTGAACACATAGCATCCCACCACTCCTGAGGCTCCTGCTCTGCACCGCCGTCAGGAAAAACGTAGAGGTTGTACCCTGCTGACGCCGCTGAAACAAGACTTATTGTTTCACCTAATTCAAATATACAAGTTTTTACACCTGTTGTACCTATATCATAACTTATTGCATATTTACCCATATCTATACCTCCGAAAAGAGCTAGTTTTCACACCAAAAATGAATCCATATTCATTATGCACTATTTTATGTGAATAATCAACAGTAAAGTACATAAAAAGTTGCACAAAATTTATTAACAATGCTTGTTTTTTTAGCATAATAAATTTTTTGAAAAAATTTTTAAAAAAACGCTTGACATTTTAAAAATATTTGATATAATTGTCAATGTTCTTCGGAGGACGAACAGTTCTTCGCAGTCGGTGTTGATGGCGTTGAGGGTCCACCCGTTCCCATTCCGAACACGGTAGTTAAGCTCAACAGCGCCGAAGATACTTAGTGGGAAGCCGCTTGGGAAAATAGGGCGATGCCGACACTAACAAAAGCAATCATCCAAAAGGATGGTTGCTTTTTTCTTTGCAAAAAATCGGAAATTGAAAATGGCAAGTGGCAAATTAATGGGCACTACGTTCCGATTGTAAATAAAAATAATGGGTAGTATTTTTATCGTATGAAAATACTACCCATCTTTTGTATTTTAACTTGTAGCGAAGCTTTACGATGCCGACCGCAGGTCCCGACACTCCACACTCCTAACTCCTCACTTAAAATAACACTCTACTCTATTTATCGGCACACCCATTCCTGAAAAACGTCTTTCGTATTCGGTCATAACGTTACCCTCCATATATTCGGAGTTATGAAGGTCAAAGGTAAGCTTTTCCATTCTCATACCAAAGGCCTCAAACTCTTCCAGAGAAAAATCGAAAAGACCTCTGTTATCAGTTTTGAAAAAGATTGCACCATCCTCCTTGAGTATTTTTTTATAAATCTCAAGAAAGCTTCTGTATGTAAGACGCCTTTTATAATGCTTTGATTTGGGCCACGGATCAGAAAAGTTAAGATATATTCTATCAATACTGCCTTCTTCAAATATTTCTGCAAGCTCTTTTGCATCAATACAGCATACTCTTATATTGGAAAGTCCGCTTTCTTTAATTTTTTCTGCCGCCATAACAAGCACGTCAGAAACCTTTTCAACAGCAAGGAAATTCACGTCAGGCTCTTTTGCCGCAGTACCTACTATAAAATCACCCTTACCGCAACCAATTTCTATTCTTATAGGGTTATCGTTGCCGAAAAGCTCTTTTGCAGTTTTACCTTCTGCCTTTAAATCCTTAATAACTATATTTCCGCATGCCTCAAGTCTTTCAGCACCGTGTTTTTTTCTTTTTACTCTCATAATCCACACCTTAATTTTAAACTAAAAATCTTATATACGTTCTATCATCGAAAGAACTATTGCCGTCAACAATCCCTTTTGTTGACCGAAAATCACCATCACAAAGAGGGTTGTTTTTTATTTCCTCTTGCAAAAGAGCTTCGCTTTCTTCAAGTGTTTCTTTCAAGTAGGGATACCCGTCACTTGCAAGAATTATCTCGTCACCGTCTTTAACCTTGTAAATAACAATTTTATCCTTTGGAATTTCGTCTCCGTTAAAAACGCCGTAAGAAAAGTCACCTTCTGCATTTGCAAAAATATGTTGACTTTTCAAAAGCGGTAAGATAAATTCTCTTCCCGTATCGTTTAATAAAAGTTCTTTTTCTGTCTTCCCGTTTCGTTTTTCATTTTCAAGAACTAATGAACGAACGTCTGAAAGCAAAACGTCTATTTCTTTTTCGTGCTTGTGGAGTTTACCGTTTATTATGCATTGGCAATCCCCTACGCTCCATATTTCATTCTTTTCTTTACTAAAAATAATTGCCCCTGCCGCTGCAGCACCAATAGGTTCATCAGCTTCATAAAGAGAATTTACAGCCTCGGTGATTTTTTCAACTGCGTGAAAGCACTCAATATCAATGGGAAACGCTTTTACACAATCGCAAATCTTCATAAGTCGGAGGCCAAGCGGTCTTAGGAAGACAATTTTCATT
>JAZROI010000015.1:0-8717 GCA_045648585.1 Acutalibacteraceae bacterium | reverse complement strand
AAGCTTACATTTCTCTTTACTACTACCAATTAGTTTAAAAGATTCCCATTCATCGTTAGTCCAGAAAACTGCAGTAGAGATAACACCATAAACAACACCGACTTTGTTTTCAAGATCTTTAAGATTAACAACAAATGCAGTTTTATCGGTAAGCCTCTTCCAGAAATGAAATGGACTATAATTTTTATCCAATGCTTCTTTAAATCCATTTTTAATTAGAATTTCTTTGTAAGTATCAATATTAGGCATTCAATTCACCTCATATAAACAATCTATATCAATGTTATCATAATTAATGTTAAAAGTAAAGCAGGTGAGGTTTCAACTAATCCTTTATAATCTATAAATATTACATTATAAATAACCGTTTTTATTGACTTTCTTTAGCATTTATAATATAATTATATAAATATGAAAAAAATTACATTTAGGAGTTTTTATAATGGGAATTTATGAAGAATTAGTTGCCCGTGGGCTTATTGCTCAGGTAACAAACGAAAGTGAAATACGTGAAATGATTAATAGCGGTAAAGCTAATTTCTATATCGGTTTCGACTGTACTGCAGATAGCCTTACTGCAGGTCACTTTATGGCTCTTACTCTTATGAAACGTCTTCAGATGGCGGGTAACAAGCCTATCGCTCTTATCGGTGGCGGTACTACTATGATTGGTGACCCCTCAGGCAGAACTGATATGAGAAAAATGCTTACAAAGGAAGATATTGACCACAATGCTGAATGCTTTAAACGTCAGATGGAGCGTTTCATTGAATTCGGTGAGGGCAAGGCTCAGATGGTTAACAATGCTGAATGGCTTCTTAACCTTAACTACGTTGAGCTTCTTCGCGAGGTTGGTGCATGCTTCTCAGTTAACAATATGCTTCGTGCAGAATGCTACAAGCAAAGAATGGAAAAGGGTCTTAGCTTCCTTGAATTCAACTATATGATTATGCAGAGCTACGACTTCTACTACCTTTTCAAAAACTACGGCTGTAATATGCAGTTCGGTGGTGACGACCAGTGGAGCAATATGCTTGGAGGTACTGAGCTTATCAGAAAGAAATTAGGTAAAGATGCTCACGCAATGACTATTACACTTCTTACAGACTCTCAAGGCAAAAAGATGGGTAAAACTGCAGGTAATGCAGTATGGCTTGATGCTAACAAAACATCACCTTACGAATTCTATCAGTATTGGAGAAACGTTGCAGACGGTGACGTTCTTAAATGTATCAGAATGCTTACCTTCCTTCCCCTTGAACAGATTGATGAAATGGATAAATGGGAAGGCAGTCAACTCAACAAGGCTAAGGAGATTCTTGCTTACGAGCTTACAGCACTCGTTCACGGTGAAGAAGAGGCAAACAAGGCTCAGGAGGCTGCAAAATCAATCTTTGCGGGTGCAGGCAACTCTGAAAATATGCCCTCAACAAACCTTGAGGACGGCGATTTAACTGCTGACGGTATCAACGTTATTGATGCTATGAGCAAAGCAGGTCTTGTACCCTCAAGAGGCGAAGCAAGGCGTCTTATTCAGCAGGGCGGTGTTAGCGTTGATGACGTTAAGGTTACCGACCCCAATTATACCATTCCCCTTTCAGACTTCGAAAAAGGTTATATAATTATCAAAAAAGGTAAAAAGGTTTTCCATAAATTAGTTAAATAATTGTAAAAAATTCTTTTAAAATCGGAATTATATTAATTTTTAATGATATAATTTTTTTGGTGATTATATGAGCAAATTATATAAAGCTTATTTGTCCTCATATAGAATGGATACACCTGATTGGGACTGCTATTTAAAATATGCAGGTGAGATTTATAACACTCCCCAGCTTCAGAAATTAAGCCAATTTGAACAGCATTTTAAAATAAACCGTTTACAGCATATCAGAAGCGTTGCTTACTTAAGCTTTTTAATTTCTCGTAAATTAAAGCTTGATTACGTTAGCACCGCAAGAGCTGCAACAATGCACGATTTATTTTATTATGACTGGCGTGAGGACGATTTAAGCCATAAGCTACACGGCTACAGACATCCTAAAACTGCACTTAAAAATGCGTTTTACCTTTGTGGAACTCTCAATAAAAAAGAGGTAGACATTATAAAGAAGCATATGTGGCCTCTTACGGTAATTCCGCCGAAATACCTTGAAAGCATTGTTGTAACCTCAATGGATAAATACTGTGCAACGATTGAAATGATTTATTCGGCTTCACCGAAATACAGAGAGAAGTTTCACCGTCTGACCGGGATTGGCGGTGAAAAATGAGTATATTAGATTATATTTTTTACTTTTTCTTTTATAGTTTTATAGGTTGGTTTTTTGAATCGTGCTATTGTTCGCTTCGACCTAAAAAATGGGTCAACCGTGGCTTTATGAGAGGTCCGATTTGCCCCATTTACGGCACGGGTGCTTTAGTTATACTTATAGCCTTAGTCCCCTTGAGAAGCCTTACAAAGAATTTATATATCAATGAAGCGGTAATTTTTGTTGCGGGTATGATTCTTTGCGATGCGGTTGAGTTCATGACAAGTCTTATAATGGAAAAGCTTTTCAATGCTCGTTGGTGGGACTATTCAGACAAGAAATTTAACATTCAAGGCAGAATTTGTCTTACCCATACTCTTTATTGGGGTACTTGCTCTTGTCTTTTCGTTTTTGTACTTCATCCGATTATTGATATTTACCTTGTCGGTCAGGTTTCTGAAACCTCAAGAAGCATATTGACCTATATTTTCTTAACTGTATTTGCTTTTGATTTACTTGATACAGTTATAAATGCTTTAGGTATTAGAAAATTCTCAATAAAGCTTAAATCTATTACAGATGAGCTTCATATGCTATCAGATTTAGTTACAACAGCTTTAGGAATTGATAACAACGTCGATGAAAACATAACTGTAAGAGAAGAAATTGAAAGCAAAATCAACGAATTAAAAGATAAATATGACTTTCTTGTTGATGACGTTACTTCAGACAAAGCAAAAACAAAGAAACGTTTATTTAACGCTTCGCCAAGAATGAAAGAAACCTTTGTAAATCAAGCAATTGCTTTTGAAGAACTTTTAAAGAGCATAAAAGATACAATTTTAAAATAATCCGTAACGGAGGAATTTAATATGAATGCAAAACACATTTATTACAGAACTTATCAAAAGGTAATGAAGTTTTCAGTTAATTTTCTTGACTGGACTCCCCCAAAGCTTTTAAAGGGTGCGGGTGCAATTAAAGAATTACCTGAGCTTGTTAAATCTCAAGGTATTAACAACGTTCTTGTTGTTACCGATAAAGGTCTTATGGGTCTTCACCTTTTAGATTCTTTATTCGAAGGTCTTGAAAAAGCAGGTGTTAAATATTCTGTATTTGATAGCGTTCAGCCTAACCCTACAATCTACAACGTAGAAAACGCTCTTAAAATGTATAAGGAAAATAACTGTCAGGGTATTATCGCTTTCGGCGGTGGCTCACCTATGGACTGTGCTAAGGTTACAGGTGCAAGAGTTGTTAAACCTAATCAGAGTGCACCCGATATGAGAGGTGTTCTTAAAATCTTAAAGAAGCTTCCTCCTTTCTTTGCAGTTCCTACAACAGCAGGTACAGGCTCAGAATGTACAATTGCTGCGGTTATTTCAAACCCTGATACACACGAAAAGAACTCTATTATGGACCCCGTACTTCGTCCTAAATACGCTGTTCTTGATCCTGAGCTTACAGTAGGTCTTCCTCCTCACATCACTTCTACAACAGGTATGGATGCTCTTACACACGCTGTTGAAGCATTTATCGGTAAAAGCAACACAAAGCAGACAGAAGACGATGCTTTAATCGCTACAAAGCTTGTATTTGAAAATATTGAAGATGCATATAACGACGGTAAAAACATAAAGGCACGTGAAAATATGCTTGTTGCATCTTACCACGCAGGTCTTGCTTTTACTCGTGCTTACGTTGGTTACGTTCATGCTATTGCTCACAACCTTGGTGGTATGTACAACATTCCTCACGGTCTTGCAAACGCGGTTATTCTCCCCTACGTTCTTGATTATTTCGGTGAATCTGCTTACTCTCGTCTTGCTATTCTTGCAGACGTTGCAGGCGTTTCGGGTCATGCTCAGGGCGAAAGAGAAAAGGCTAAAAACTTTATTGCTGCTATCAGAGATTTGAATGCAAAGATGGGTATTCCCGATAAATTTGAGCAAATCAAAGATGAAGACATTCAGTTAATTGCTGAACGTGCTTTAATGGAAGGTAACCCCCTCTACCCCGTTCCGAAGATTATGGATTTAGAAGATTGCAAAGCAATCATCAAAAAACTTCAAAAATAATTTTTACATAACAAAACACCTTGCTTTCTATATGAGAGAGCAAGGTGTTTTTTCGCTTAAATCTAAAATTACTTTTTAAATTTGTTATAAGCTTTTGTCGTTAAATAGATTACAAGTGAAGCGGCTATAATTCCACCGCCAATTGCAATACCAACAGTAAGAGTAGTTAAAAAGAAATGAAAAGCTTCACTGTAGTTTTTAGAAAGCAGGCTATTCATTGTGTAATAAAGCGTACCACCGGGTACAAGAGCTATGCAACCGGGGAATAAAAACACAGTTGACGGCGCCTTTTTAACTCTTGCAAAAACCTCGGAAAGTAAAGCAACAATAAAGGCTGCAACAACGTTAGGTATAAATGCACCACCCACAGTATCAGTTAAGATAAAATAAATAACGCAAGCAACAAAACCGCCAAAGGTAGCGTAAGGCAAGAGCTTCGCTTTAACCTTAAAAAGAATAGCAAATGCAAGTGTAGCTATAGTACCGGCAATAATTTTAATTATAACAGGTGTCATTTTATTACACCTCCAAAGAAAAGAATTGCAACAATATAGCCGAAAGCAATCATAACAGCAGTTAAAACAGCTTGAACTAACTGCATAATACCCGACACCGTATCACCGAATAAAAGGTCTCTAACGGCGTTACCAAAGGCAAGACCGGGTATCATAAGCATTATCGTTCCAATCATTATCATATCGATATTAGTACCTAAACCGAAATGAACGAGTACAAGACCGCACATAGCACCCACGAAAGCTTGTGCAATCGTATAAAGCATTTTATTTACAAGGTTAAGCTTTGGTATATTCATTAAAGATACAAAGAATCCGGCAATTGCGGCTGCAATAGCATCATATAAATTACCGCCAAAGAACACAGCAAAACCACCTGCTGCAACCATACCGCCAATAACAGATATTATTTTAGAATAAGGCACAGAGGTTTGAATCTCTTTTAATCTTTTATCAATATCCTCAAGATTAATTTTACCCATACAAATTTCACGGGAAATCTCATTGATTTCATCAAGCTTATACATATTATTTGTTGTTTTATAAACTCGACGCACGTGAGAAGAGGTTTTGCCATCAGGCATTCTTATACCCGCAATAATAAGAGAAGGCAATGCAAAAACGTCCGTTTGTTCTGCACCATAGGCGGAGCATATACGAACAACGGTATCTTCGATTCGATGTGACTCCCCTCCGCATTTTAGAATACTTTCGCCTATATCAAGGGCTTTATCTAAAATATAATCAGGATTATATAAAGATGAGGTGGCCAAAGCTTCACCTTCGCCACGGTTATTGTTATCTTTTATCACTACAATTCTCCTAAAAAACAATTAAATGCTATTCCGTATTATATTATTTATACTTTCTTGAATCAATATAATCCTGCAAAATAATATCAGCTGCAACCGCATCAACAACGTTTTTACGTTTTTTACCTCGTACATTGTTTTCACTTAATATTCTGTGAGCAGAAACAGTTGTAAGACGCTCATCCCAATATACAACGGGAATATCGGTAAGGCTTTGAAGCAATGCACCTAATGCCTGACAGGCTTCAGAGCGAAAGCCCATTGAACCATCCATATTTTTAGGCAAACCAACAACAATTTGCTCAGCCTTTTTTTCACTTGCAATATCAATTATTTTTTTCGCTAAAGCCTCTTGATTCCATTCAGTAATAACACAAACGGGTGAAGCTAACATTTCAAGCTTATCGCAAATAGCAATGCCCGTTCTTTTATCGCCATAATCGACAGAAATTATAACCATATATTTACCTCAAAAAATGGCTGATAGAATAACTACCAGCCATTATTTATTAATCCTCGGGTTCTTCGTTTTGTGGTGCTACTCCACTCGTTTCAGGAGGCACTGTTGCATCAACGGGTGGCGTTGTTTCAGCAGGCTGAGAATCATCGGGTTGAGTGCCAGCCGCAGTTTCACCAGGTGTTGTTGCAGGTACTTCGGTACCTTCAACAATCGTTACAGCTTCCGTTTCACTTGCTATCTCAGTTGTAGTTGTTGCGGATGGTGCTGTAAGCTCATCAGGAATTTCTGAACCAATAGCGTGAATCATTGCACAATTACTGCACCTTGCAGGAATGTTAGAGGATTTATAGTAACCTGTTCCTGTTTCTGTACAAGTTTCAGTTGCTATGTCACCAGATATTTTACAATATTTACGGGCAACAACACCGCTTGCAGACGGGAAAGACATAGATTCAAGGTCTGCATGAAGGGCGTTCATTACTTCTTTAAAGATTTTACCCGCAGGGTTACCTGATGTATTTTTAATAGGCTTCGGTTCATCATAACCATACCAAACAGCTGCAACGTAGTAAGGTGTACCACCTACAAACCAACGGTCTTTGTCATCAGATGTTGTACCTGTTTTTGCAAAGGTTTCAAAGTTTTTGACACCGTAGCCACCACCGGTACCTGAAGTAACAACAGTTCTGAGAAGCTGACGCATAACGCCAGCCGTGCTTTCGCTAACAACTTGTTCGCCCTTACTGTTACCTGATTTAAGAAGCGTTTCGCTACCGTCGTTATTAGTAACCTTAGTATAACAATAAGGTTCAAAATAATAGCCGTTATTACCATAAATCGCAAATGCAGCAGTCATTTCAAGAGTTGTAACACCCTCACTTGTACCACCAACACACATTGAAGAGAAGTTGCCGTCATAATCGGGATCATCTTCATCTGTAACAAATGTCGTAAATCTAAGGTCATCAACCATAAAATTAAAGGCTGTACCAAGACCGATTTTTCTCATTAACTGAGCAGGAACCGTATTGAGTGATTGAGCTAAAGCCGATTGAACCGTTACAAAGTTGTCAGCACTACCGTGAGAGCCACCATAGTTAACGGGCCAACGGGAAGAACCAAGCCTAATACCGTAGTTTTGAACTTTAGTTGACCAAGTTGCTACGTTATCTTCTATAGCAGGGGTATAAACAGAAAGAGGTTTGATAGATGAACCGGGCTGACGAGGTGAATCAGCAGCTCTGTTAAGACCACGGAATGTTTCTTTGGGACCTGCACCGCCAACCATAGCAATAACGCGTCCGCTATAATCCATAATAGTCATAGCAGATTGCACGGCAGGATTTTCTTTTGTATTTTCTTCAACAGGGAAGGTTTTTCTGTTTACATAAACATCCTCAAGTGCTTTCTGTGCTTCAATATCAATAGCAGTATAAATCCTCAAACCACCGAAGAACACCTTTTTCCATGCTTCGTTATAAGTTAAATCATATTCTTCCTGCAAATCTTCTATAACGGTATCAATTACATATTCTACGTAATAAGACGATTTATCTGATTCAGTTTTATCAGTATACTTAATATCTTCTTCAGTATACTCCTTTTCATCCTCTTCGTCTTTTGTAACTTGGCTACCCTGATAGTTTTCGCTATTTGTTAAAATTAGCTCGAACTCCATAGCCTCATCATACTCTTTTTGGGTTATGCTACCCTGTTCGAGCATACACCCGAGAGTATACTGTTGTCTTGGAATGTTATCATCAAGATGTGTTAAAGGATCGTAATCGGCTGGTGCTTTTGTAATTGAAGCAATTACCGCACATTCTGCTGCATTTAAATCCTCTACGTTTTTACCGAAATATTTCTCGGCAGCAGTTCTGATTCCATAACAACCGTTACCGAGATAAACGGTATTAAGATAGAACTCCATAATCGTTTTCTTATGGTAAAACCTTTCAAGATTAAGAGCATTTAAAATCTCATAAAACTTACGGGAAACAGTTCTACCGTTTTGTTTTGTAAGATTTTTTATAAGCTGCTGAGTGATTGTAGAGCCACCCTCTTTAAAGCCTGACTTAACAACACCTAAAACAGTACGTGTCCAGTCAACACCCTGATGCTCTTCAAAACGTTTGTCTTCAAGGTCTCTAAAAGCATCAATCATATCCTGTGGGATATCCTCATAGTCAATCCACACGCGATTTTCAGCACCGTGAAGTCTTAACAATTCAACAAGCTCTTTATTTTCATCGTAGCCATAAATAATGCTAGTCTGAGCTTGATTTGCTTTATACTCGTCTAAGTCGATTTTCTTTTCGCCGTTAACGTATTCATCAGCAAATTTTAAGACGTAAGTACAAGCAACAGTAGCACAAATCAAGCAAATCGCAACTATTGAAATAATAGTAGCGGAAAATTTGCCTAATTTTCTCGGTTTTTTGTTTTGTTTTGTTGATTTTGTGTTTTTCCTTACAGAACGTTTTAATACATTCTTTCGTTTATCATTCATAAAGGAAAACCTCCTTTTCAACCATTGGAAAATCAATGATTAATATTTTAGCATATATTTATAAAAATGTTTAGTCTTTTTATAATATTTT
>JAZROI010000014.1:0-15411 GCA_045648585.1 Acutalibacteraceae bacterium | reverse complement strand
TTCCCCGTTGTAGTTGTTATGGGTCACGTTGACCACGGTAAGACCTCAATTCTTGACGCTATCAGAAATACTCAGGTTACGGCAAGTGAATCCGGCGGTATCACACAGCACATCGGTGCTTACAGAGTAAATCTTGACGGCAACGACATCACCTTCCTTGACACTCCCGGCCACGCAGCCTTCACTGAAATGAGAGCAAGAGGTGCTAAGGCTACCGACATTGCAGTTCTTGTTGTTGCGGCTGACGACGGTATTATGCCTCAGACGGTTGAAGCTATTAACCACGCAAAAGCAGCAGGTGTTTCAGTTGTTGTTGCTATCAACAAAATGGATAAACCTGATGCATCACCCGACAGAATTATGCAGCAGTTAACAGAGTATGAGCTCATTCCTGAGGAATGGGGCGGTGACGTTATCTGCGTTCCCGTTTCAGCAAAAACAAAGATGAATATTGATACTCTTCTTGAATCAGTTCTTCTTGTTGCAGAAATGAAAGAGCTTAAAGCTAACCCCAACCGTGCAGGTAAGGGTATCGTTATTGAAGCTCGTCTTGATAAAGGTAGAGGCCCCGTTGCAACACTTCTCGTTCAGAACGGTACTCTTAAATCAGGTGACATTATCGTTGCAGGTACTGCAGTTGGTAGAGTTCGTGTTATGACAGACGATAAGGGCAGAAAGGTTGACGAAGCGGGTCCTTCAGTACCCGTTGAGGTTACAGGTCTTGCAGAGGTTCCCATCGGCGGCGACCAGTTCGACTGCGTATCCGATGAAAAGCTTGCCCGTGAGCTTGTTGAACAGAGAAAAGCAAAAATCAAAGAAGAAGAGTTCCGTTCAATGCAAAAGGTTACTCTTGATAACCTCTTTGATTCAATTAATCAGGGTGCTCTTAAAGACCTTAATATTATCGTTAAGGCAGACGTTCAGGGTTCAGTTGAAGCCGTTCGTCAGAGCCTTGAAAAGCTTTCAAACGAAGAAGTCAGAGTTAAGGTTATCCACGGCGGTGTTGGTGCGGTTAACGAATCAGACGTTATGCTTGCTAACGCTTCAAACGCACTTATCGTTGGCTTTAACGTTCGTCCCGACCCCGTTGCAGAAGCAAATGCTGAACGCGACAAGGTTGAAATGAGAATGTACCGTATCATTTACGACTGTATTGAAGAGGTTGAAGCAGCTATCAAGGGTATGCTTGCACCTAAATTCAGAGACGTTGAGATGGGTAAAGCAGAGGTTAGAAGCGTATTCAAGCTTTCTTCTGCAGGTACTATCGCAGGCTGTTATATCATTGACGGTAAAATCACAAGAAACTGCAAAATCCGTGTTGTTCGTGACGGTATCGTTGTATTCGAAGACGAAATTGCATCACTTAAACGTTTCAAGGATGACGTTAAAGAGGTTGCAACCGGTTACGAGTGCGGTGTAGGTCTTGAAAAGTTCAATGACATTAAAGAAGGCGATATACTCGAAGGATTTATAATAGAAGAATACAAAGACTAAATTCAAATCTTCAGGCACATTGCGGCATTTTTCCAACTTGAAATACTTGTGTATTCCTGCGTTGAAAGAAATACCACACTGCACCTAAATCTTTGAATTTTGTATTCAGGAAAAATCTTCAGGCACATTGCGGCATTTTTCCAACTTGAAATACTTGTGTATTCCTGCGTTGAAAGAAATGCCACACTGCACCTAAATCTTTGAATTTTTGGTGTAGGTGTAATCTTCCATTGTGCCTGAAAACCAAAATATTTTTAACATTTAGGAGTTTATATGGGAACTTATAAACAAAACCGTACCGCAGAGGATATCAAAAGAGAAATTGCGGCTATTGTAAGAGAGCTTAAAGACCCGAGAATATCGGACCATCTTATAAGCGTTGCAAGAGCCGAGGTTGCAGGGGACCTTTCTTACGTTAAGGTTTACGTAAGTGCCGTTGAGGGTATTGAGGTAGCAAAGGCTGCTACAAAGGCTCTCACAGGTGCTACCGGTCTTGTAAGACGAGAGGTTGGTAAACGTTTAGGCCTTAGAAAAACCCCCGAAATAAAATTCGTTGCGGACGATTCTATCGAATACGGTATGAACATCGTTAAAAAACTTGAGGAAATTTCATCCGAATTAAAGGGTGAATGATTCAGTAAACGAAAAGGAATACCGTTGTTTTTGAAAAAATGCAACGGTATCCCTATTATGCTTTTAGCATTTTAAAGGTGTTATATGGTTATTGATAAGGAAAAATGTATACAGCTTTTAAAGGAGCATAACGAGTTTGTTGTGCTTTCTCATGAGCATCCTGACGGTGATACGTTAGGGTGTGCCTTCGCACTTTGTGAGGCTTTGCATCTTATGGGTAAAAAGCGTATATTTAAATGTGTTGACGAGGTTACAAAGGATTTTTATTATCTTACCGAAGGCTATAAGGCTGATGAGGTTAATACGCCCTTTGTAATTGCTGTTGACATTGCAGATGAAAAGCTTTTAGGTGATTTGGTATCAGAATTTGGCGGCAAGATTGATTTAAGCATCGACCACCACGTTTCAAACACCTATTATGCAAAATATAATTACGTTGAAAACAGAGCTGCCGCTTGCGAAATAATGTTTGAATTGTTAAGCGAAATGAATATCGAAATGAATACTTATATAAGAGAATGTATTTATACGGGTATTTCTACGGACACGGGTTGCTTCAGGTATCAGAATACAACCGCAAGCACCTTCCGTATTGCTTCAATTCTTATGGAGCAGGGCGTTGATTCAAAGAAAATCAACAAGCTTATGTTTGAAACTAAAACTAAAAGCTTTTTAGAGTTAGAGCTTCTTGCGAGAAAAACTCTTGAGTATCATTTTGACGGCAAATGTGCAATTATAACAATTACACAGGCTATGTACGAAAAAAGTGGCTCTACCGAGCATGAATGTTACCCCATAACTGCTTTACCGAGGCAGATTGAGGGTGTGCTTGTTGGTGCGGTGCTTAAAGAGAAAAAAGACGGTAGCTTTGGCGTTTCCGTTCGTACCGAGGGTGATATAGATGCCTCGGCAATATGCTCTCAATTAGGTGGCGGTGGTCACAAGGGTGCTGCAGGAGCTTCATTTACCGTTCCTTACGAGGAAGGCAAAAACAAGCTTTTAGAAATAATTAAAAACGTTCTGGACGGTTTAAATATATGACCGGAATAATTGCATTAAAAAAAGGTGAAAATATAACGTCATTTTTCGCCGTAAATAAAGTGAGAAGAATAATAGGTGAAAAAAAGTGCGGTCACACCGGCACCTTAGACCCTAATGCAACGGGCGTTTTGCCTATTGCCGTAGGCGGAGCTACCCGCTTTATTGAGCTTTTACCTACTCACAGAAAAGCGTATACCGCAACCTTTAAAACGGGTGTTTGCACTGATACTCTTGATATATGGGGTCAGGTGACTGCTACCTTCGACAAGGAAGTTACCTTTGATGAAATAAAAAAGGTAGCCCTCTCCTTTAAAGGTGAAATTATGCAGCTTCCACCTATGTACTCTGCTCTCAAAAAAGACGGTGTTCGTCTTTACGAGCTTGCAAGGCAGGGTATAGAGGCTGAAAGAGAAAAAAGAAAATGCGAAATATACGAGCTTACCGTAGAAAAAACTGAAAACGGTGAGTATTCTCTTTATTGCGAATGCTCCGCGGGAACGTATATAAGAACTTTAATAAACGATATCGGCGAGGCTTTAGGCTGCGGTGCAGTTATGACGTCGCTTTGCAGGAGCTACGCTTGCGGAATAGAGCTTTCGGAGTGCTTCACTCTCGAAGAGCTGCAAGAATTAAAAGAAAAAGACGAGCTTTACAAGGCGTTAATCCCGTTAGACAAGCTTCTTGAGGAGTATCCTAAAATTACCGTTACTGAAAATCAAGCGAAAAGATTTTCAAACGGCGGCTCTCTTATGAGAGAAAGGCTCAAGGGTAATTTAGAAAAGGGCTTATACCGTGTTTACGGTAACGGCGAGTTTTTAGGTCTTGGTGAGCTTGACGACGAAAATCTTAAGGTAAAAAGGGTTTTTAACAATGTCTGAAAAACAGAGTGTTCTTATTGCTTTAGGCACCTTTGACGGACTTCATATCGGTCACAAGGCGGTGCTTTTCAGCAATAAAAATTACTATGACAAAAGAATAGTGCTTCTGTTTACAGAGCATCCTCAAAAGCTTCTTGCGGGTAAAAATCCGGGAGAGCTTTTAACCCGTGCTAAAAAAGAAAAGCTTCTTAAAGAATGGGGCTATGAGCCCGAATATATTGATTTTAGTGAGATATCAAAAAAATCACCTGAAGAATTTATAGACGAAATTTTAATTAAAAAATACGGTGCTACGGCACTTTGTTGCGGTTTTAATTACCGCTTCGGCAAAAACGCTGAGGGCAACGTTGATATTTTAAAAAGGCTTTGCGGTGAAAGAGAAATGAGCCTTACTGTTTGTAGCGAGATAGATTACGACGGTATCCCCGTTAGCTCAACAAGAATAAGAGCTGCTATAAAAAACGGCGATATTGAAGCTGCAAATAAAATGCTGGGCTATCATTTTTCTTACGATTTCGAGGTAGTCCACGGTGATGCAAGAGGCAGAATTTTAGGCTCACCTACAATAAACCAATTTTTCCCCGAGGATTTTACCGTAGCTGAATACGGTGTTTACGCTTCCTACACAGTAATAGACGGAAAGCCTTACGTTTCAGTAACAAATATCGGTGTAAGACCTACCGTTGAGGGTGTCAGCGAAAAGCGAAGTGAAACAAATATTATCGGCTTTAACGGTGATTTATACGGTCAAAGAGTTGAGGTTTCGCTTCTTAAAAAAATAAGAAACGAAATGAAATTCAATTCCTTTGATGAATTAAGTAATCAAATAGCAATTGACCGTGAAAAAGCCATAGAAATAGCCGACGAGATTTGAACACCGCACGGTTTTGAAAGGCAAATTTCCGCACTAACTTCGTCAAAAACCTTGAAATACGACATATATCAAGGCGAAAAACGCCGTGATGTACCGAAAGATTTAAATTTTAGGCGTACGGGGTTCGACTCCCGTCGGCTATAGCAAAAAGGAGTTACCAATATGAATTTTAAAAACGAAATAAAAGTTGCTCCGTCGATTCTTTCTGCAGATTATGCAGACCTTAAAAACGAAATTGAAAAGGTGAAAACAGCAGGGGCAGATATGCTTCACGTTGACGTTATGGACGGTCATTTCGTGCCTAACATTTCAATAGGCCCACCTGTTGTGAAATCATTAAGAAAAGCAACGGATATGTTTCTTGATTGCCATCTTATGATTAGTAATCCTTATGACTATATAGATGCCTTTGCTTCATCAGGAGCGGATTTAATATCCTTCCATATTGAAAGCAATTCCGACGTAGAAAAAACAATTGAAAAAATTATAAGTGCAGGCGTTAAACCCGCACTTGTAATAAAACCGAAAACTCCTGCAGAGGCAGTTTTTCCTTATCTTGATAAATTAAGTATGGTACTTGTTATGACTGTTGAGCCCGGCTTTGGCGGTCAGTCTTTTATGAGCGATATGTTACCGAAAATTACTGCTATAAGAGAAAAGGCTAATGAGGTAAACCCCGACCTTTTAATTCAGGTTGACGGCGGAATTGTCCCCGAAACTGCCCGTCTTTGCGTTGTTGCAGGCGCAGACGTCCTCGTTTCCGGTAGCTTTATTTTCGGTGCTCCCGATACTAAAGAGGCAATCGATTCGTTGAGGTAAGCCGTATTCACAAATAAAAGAAATTTCCTTGGTTGTGGTAAAGCTACACTCACCGAATTCGCTTAAAATAAAGCTTAAGCTGTCTGAGAAGGTCAGTTTAGGATAAATCGAAACGTAGAATTTATTTTTATACTTATAACATTCAACGGATTTTATCTTATTACTTAAATTACATAAAATCTTAACGCTATCAAGCAGAGAATTTTCGTTAAAGGGCTTAAATAAAATAGGGTCTGCTTCCTTTTTCATAACTAACCGTTTTTTCGATTTCGGGTCGTTTAAGGGTAAAAAGGTGAAATGTAAAACGCAACCGCCCTCGTTAAGCGGTGCCGCTTCAATAAGAAGCTTGCTGTCAGTGTTAATGCATTTACCTAATTGCTGCCCCGCTTTATCTAAAAGAGTCCATATAACCCGCCGTGTTTCTATGTTTGAATAATCTAATTCATCATATGTAATATCAAGCTCATTCATATCTTCATTTGAAAGAGCAACAGTAATTTTTCCTTCACTGTTTGAGTCTATTTTCAAAAGAATCACCTCTTTCATTATAACGATTATAGTTACACGAAACAGTGTAAAATACACTGTTTCGTTGAAAATTCGACTATAATCATTATCATAATACTCAAACGGCTTGTAAACAATGATAAAATAATGGAAAGGAAATCGTTATGAAATTTGCATTGAGTAGCTACAGTCTTTCTTCTCTCGTAGGAAAAGGTGAGGCTACAGAAAAAGAGCTTATTAAAATTGCAAAGGATTTAGGCTTTGACGGTATAGAATTTGCCGAAATAAATCCCCCCGAAAATAAAAATAAAAAAGAATATGCAAAAGAACTAAAAGCGGAATGCGAAAAGCAGGGGATTATACCTATTCAGTATTCAGTTGGTGCGGATTTTATTTACGGAAGTAACGGTGACCTTGAAAAAGAAATTGAACGTCTTAAAGGCGAGGTTGATATCGCAGTTCTTTTAGGTGTTAAGGGTATGCGTCACGATGCTACGGGCGGATATAATGACGAAGATAAAAAGTATAAAGGCTTTCCCCAAGCCTTACCACGACTTGTTGAGGGCTATAAAGCGGTAACCGAATATGCAAAAGAAAAGGGCATTTTCACCGCTATTGAAAATCACGGTTATTTCTGTCAGGATAGTGACAGAGTAGAAAAGGTGATTACAGGAGTTTGCAACGAAAACTTCGGTGCTCAGGTTGATATAGGAAATTTCCTTTGCGTTGACGAAAATCCCGTTACCGCAGTAAGCCGACTTGCACCATTTGCAAAATACGTTCACGTTAAAGATTTTCACGTTAAAAGCGGTAGCGAATTTCCCCCTCAGGACGGCTTCTTTAAAACAAGAGGCGGCAACTATTTAAGAGGTGCGGTTTTAGGTCACGGAAACGTGCCCGTTTTACAGACCCTTGAAATTCTTAAAAGAGCCGGCTACAACGGCTGGATAACCCTTGAGTTTGAGGGTCACGAGGAAGCAAAGCAAGCTTGCCAATGGGGTCTTAATACTCTTAAAAAAATCTGTAACTGTCTTGAGTGGTAAAATGAAAAAATCAGATAACTTAAAAGTGGTGTTGGCATCTGCCTCACCAAGACGAAAAGAATTATTAGCTTTAATTTTTAACGAATACGATATTCGCCCTGCGGATTGCGACGAAACCTTACCCGAGGGGATAAAGGCTCAAGAGGCGGTTGAATATCTTTCTTTAATAAAAAATAAAGCGACTGTTGAAATTTGCGATGAAAGCAGCCTTGTAATTTCTGCTGATACGGTTGTTGCCGTAGATGACGAGATTTTAGGAAAGCCCGTAGATAAAGAGGATGCCCGAAGAATGATATCTCTTTTAAGCGGAAGAGAGCATCAGGTTTTTACGGGTGTGACCCTTTCTTTAAACGGTAAGTTTAAAACCTTCAGCGAAAAAACAGACGTTGTTTTTTATAAGCTTACCGATAAAGAGATTGAAGACTACATTTCAACCGACGAGCCTTACGATAAAGCAGGGGCTTACGGTATTCAAGGGAAAGCAGGACTTCTTGTAAAAGCCGTAAACGGTGATTATTACAACGTAGTAGGTCTTCCCGTTGCCCGATTAAAAAGGGAAATAATATCATTCATTGAAAATCAATGATAGCTATGCTAACATTTAATAAATAAACATAAATTTTCAAAAATATTTCTTGCGAAAGGCGGTGCTCTTTTGGCAACAAAAAATAAAGAGGTTTACGTTGAACCCCAAGTTACCGAAGAGGATATAGCAAAACAGCGACAGCAACAGGAAAAAGAATATTTAGGCCCGAGAGAAATGGCGGCGTACATCATTTCGGGTATTGGTGATAAAAACTGGGAAACCTTTAACGGTAACAACGAGTTTTTCTACACTACTACCTTCCAGCACGTAAGCCCCATTACCTTAAGTGTTGCTCAATCCTTCTGCAGTATTCTTGACACCTTTGACAATGCAATATCAGGCCCTATTCTTGACAGAACACGTACACGTTGGGGACGAGTACGCCCTTATCTTGTGCTTACTCTTCCTTTCTGGCTTTTTTCAGCCGTTACACCTTATATGTTGCCCGACGGTCTTTCTCAGGCAACCCTTCTTGCAATATTTTTAGTTATAAGATACGTAGGGTCTATTTCAAATTCGTTCTATACACCTGCTTATCAGGCGGTGCTTTATAACCTTACCCCAAACATAAACGAAAGAAATAAGCTTATCGCAGCAGATACATACGTAGACCTGTTCGGTGTGTGGCTACCGTCTCTGTTCCCGTTCTTTGTCGACTATTTACCACGAACAATTCCGACAAGAAACATTTATCTTGTGGGTGCTATAATCTTTATTGCTCTTGTAGTTGTTTTCCGTGTATTCGGCTTCTTTAGCTTAAGGGAACGAGTGCCGCTTGCTTCCCGTGAAGAAATGAACAGTACGAGTGTGTTCAAATCAATTAAACAGGTTGCATCCTGCCGTCCTATGTGGGCTCTTCTTGCGAAGAACTTTTTCGGTATGGGCAAAGGTACGGGTCAGAGCGTTGCAAACTATTTCTGGCTTAACTGTACGGGTAAGCTTTCAAATGCGGCTATTTCAGGCTTGTTTACAGGTCTTCCCAGCTATTTCGTTTTACCCTTTGCTACAAAAATGACTAAAAAGGTAGGTCTTAAAAAGCTTTCCGTTTTAGCATACGGCTATTGCGGTGTTGTTTATCTGGTAATGTATTTAATCGGCTACAGACCTACCGATAACAATATAATAAATCTTATTATTATAGTAATCGGTCTTACTCTTGCAGGTGCAATGAACAGCGTTCAGCGTTATTGCGGTACTGCTCTTCAGGGTGATTTATACGATTACGTTGAATGGAAAACAGGTATTCGTAATGAGGGTATGATGAGTGCCGCTATGGGCTATATCACTCTTATTACAAATAACATTTCAACAATTCTCAGCGGTATTATTATCGCCGCTATCAAATACGAGCCACTTATCAACTCTTACGGTGTTGTTGTGCCTCAGACAGACCCCAAAATGCTTCAGGCTATCTGGACGGTATTTACACTTGCTCCTGCTATCGGTAGAATCGGTAAGGCAATTTCTCTTTCATTCTTTAACGTTGACGGTAAGGTTAAAGAGCAGATGATGGAAGACCTTGCAGTTTCAAGAGCCGCAAAGCTTAAGAGCAGAACAGGTAACGATAAAACCGAAGAACAGATTTCAGAATAATTAGAGAGTGAATTTATTATTCGCTCTATGGAGATGTAAAAAATGAGAATCGTAGTTAAAGTAGGAACGTCTACCCTTGCACACAGTACGGGTTGTATAAACATCCGTCACGTAGAAGAGCTTTGCAAGGTGCTTTCTGATTTGAAGAATGCCGGTCACGAGGTAATACTTGTGTCATCAGGTGCTATCGGTATGGGTATAGGTAAGCTTTCTCTTAAAGAAAAGCCTACCGATATGCCTACGAAGCAGGCGGCGGCAGCAGTAGGTCAATGCGAGCTTATGTATGCTTACGATAAGCTCTTTTCAGAGTATAACCATACGGTAGCCCAGATTCTTCTTACAGGCCTTGACCTTGAAGACCCTACAAGATACCACAATATAAAAAATACAATGAATAGGCTTCTTGAATTAAACGTTCTTCCTATTATCAACGAAAACGATACTGTAAATACAGACGAAATTTCAGTTGGTGATAACGATACCTTAGGTGCAATCGTAGCAGTAAGCATGCACGCCGATTTGCTTATTCTTCTTTCTGATATTGACGGTCTTTATACAGCCGATCCCCATAAAGATAAAAACGCAATTCTTCTTTCAGAGATTACCGAAATCACACCCGAAATTGAAGCCTTAGGCGGTAAAAGCGGGTCAACTCTCGGCACAGGCGGAATGGCAACAAAGCTTTCCGCGGCAAAAAGATGTGTTGCAAGAGGAACGGATATGGTAATTGCCAACGGCTCTTCACCATCAGTGCTTTACGATATTATTGACGGAAAAAAAGTTGGAACAAGATTTATTTCAAAAAAGGATTGAGTATATGAAAACAACTTTTGAAATTTTGCAGGAGGCAAAGGCAGTAAAAACAGTGCTTTGTACCCTTGATACAGAAACTAAAAACAACGCCCTTTTAAAAATGGCTGATGCATTGGAGGAAAATTGTGATTTTATTCTTTCTGAAAATGCAAAGGATTTAGAAAAAGCAAAGGGCATAATATCAGAGGTTATGCTTGACAGACTTGCACTTTCAAAGGAACGTGTAAAGGGTATGGCAGACGGTATCCGAGAGGTTGCAGAGCTTCCAGATCCCGTCGGCGAAGTTCTTGAATCTATTGTAAGACCAAGCGGAATATTAGTGCAAAAAACAGTTGTTCCTATGGGTGTTGTTGCAATTATTTACGAAAGCCGTCCTAACGTTACCTCAGATGCGGCGGCATTAGCTCTTAAAAGCGGTAACGTTTGCGTTTTAAGAAGCGGTAAAGAAGCCTTCCTTTCTGCAGATGCTATTGTAAAATCAATGAGAAAAGGTCTTGCTTCAATAGGCCTTCCCGAAAATCTTATAAATCTTATTCAGGATACTACAAGAGAAAGTGCAAACGAGCTTATGAACGCAGTAGGCTACGTTGATTTACTTATTCCTCGAGGCGGTGCAGGGCTTATAAAGGCTTGTACGGAAAATGCAAAGGTGCCGTGTATTCAGACCGGTACTGGTATCTGCCACATCTACGTTGATGCAAGTGCAGACTACGAAAAGGTGCTTAATATTATAGAAAACGCAAAAACGAGCAGACCCTCTGTTTGTAACGCTTGTGAGGTTGTGCTTGTAAGTGAGAAGATTGCCGATCAAGTGCTTCCTCTTATCCAGGGGCGTCTTTGTGAACTCAGAGAGGCAATGGGTCTTCAGCCCGTTGAGCTTCGTCTTGATGAAAAAGCATTAGAAATAATTGACGGTACTCCCGCAAAGGCGGAGGATTTTGATACAGAATTCCTTGATTATATTCTTGCAATTAAGGTTGTGAAGGATGTAGATGAGGCGATAGAGCATATTTCTCTTCATTCCACAGGTCATAGCGAGGCAATTATAACTGAAAACAGAGCAAGAGCAGATAAATTTGTAAAATCTGTTGACAGTGCCGCGGTTTACGTAAATGCTTCAACTCGCTTTACTGATGGCGGCGAGTTCGGTCTTGGTTGTGAAATGGGTATTTCAACTCAAAAGCTTCACGCAAGAGGACCTATGGGTCTTAAGGAGCTTACAACATATAAATTTGTAGTTAAAGGTACAGGTCAGATTCGCTGAAGAGTGAAAGGATGATTTTATGAAAACTATCGGCTTTATCGGTTGCGGAAATATGGGTGGTGCTCTCGCAAAGGCAGCCTTGAAATCCGTAGGTGCTGAAAACATTTTCGTTTATGATATTGATACTAAAAAATCAAAAGCATTTGCAGATGAAACAGACGTAAACGTTGCAGATGCTGAATATATCGTGCTTAATTGCGATTATATCTTTTTAGGTGTAAAGCCACAAATGCTCAAGAGTCTTTTTGAAAAGCTTGCACCCGTTTTAGAGGAAAGAACAACTGATTTCACTCTCGTTTCTATGGCGGCGGGCGTTTCTATATCTTCCTTGCAACAAATGGCTCAGGTGGATTGCCCCATTATCAGAATTATGCCTAATATGCCTGCAAGCGTAGGTGAGGGAATGATTCTTTATACAGTAAACGATTTCGTTTCAAAGGAAGATATTGACGGCTTTTTAGATTCAATGAAATTCGCAGGTCTTCTTGATAGAATTGATGAAGATAAAATTGATGCGGCAAGCTGTGTTTCAGGCTGTGGCCCTGCCTTCGTGTTTATGTTTTGCGAGGCTCTTGCCGACGGTGCCGTTGAATGCGGTCTTCCACGTGATAAAGCTCTTCTTTACGCCGCACAAACTCTTACAGGTGCCGCACAAATGCTTATAGAAACAGGGGAGCATCCCGGCAAGCTTAAGGATGCAGTTTGCAGCCCTGCCGGCAGCACCATTGAAGGTGTGAAAGCCCTTGAAAGCGGAGCTTTCCGAGCAACTACAATGGATGCAGTGAGAAAGGCATATATTCGTACACTTGAATTAGGAAAGTAAAATTAGTCGCCAGACGCCAGAGGCTTACAGGGAGCAAATAACCTACAAAGCTTCTGGCATCTGGCGGCTGGTGACTACAATTGCCGTCGCAGACCCTTAATTATTCATTATTCATTTTTCATCATTCATTAGCGAACGTAGTGAGCTTTACAATGCCGACCGCAGGTCCCGACACTCCTCACTCCTCATTTCTCACTTGCGAGGGTTGCGAGCTTACAGCTTCCCTTGCCTTCTTTTTTCGGGAGTTCTTAAAAATCTTATTATACCTGCTATAAAAATAATAGCTATAAGGGCTGCGAATGAATAAAGCATAATAGCTTCTCCTGTTCTTCTGAAGGAGGCTTCATTAAGCACGATTGAATTTAAGCTTTCGTCAAGGTCATTTAGCCTTTTTTCGTCTGTTGTGGAAAAAGCGAAGGTATATTTATTATTGACACCGCCGAATTCATAAACCTTTTGGTAATATGTTTCGGCTCTGTTGCCCTTCTTTAGCGTTGTCTTAATAACGCTCATAAGTGCGGTTGTACCGTCGTTTGTTTTTACCTTTTCACAAGAAATAAATTCGCTTTTAATCTCGATTTCATAGGCTTCCATTGCGGTTTTAACGTCTTCGGCGAAAGCATCTTTATATTCGTTAAAATCTTTTTCTCTCATATTTTTAACGCAGAATTCGTCAACGTTTTCTGAAAAAGAAATATTCAACGTGTCACCCTCGTTATTTTCAAATAAATATGAGGAGTCGCTGTACTCTGTTTCAACAAAATTTTCGGGTACGTCTATACTAAATAAAGAGCTACCGTCGAAATTGTAAGCAAAGGCGGGTACGCAAAGGGTAGCTAAAAATATAAAAATTGTAATAATACAACATAGCTTTTTCATAGGCTTCTCTCTTTCAAAAAACTGCACCAAAAGCAATGCTATTGGTGCAGAATATTTTTGTTTTGAAATTAGTCCTCGTCGTCTTCGTCAACAGCTTCTTCAACGGGGGTAATTTCTACCTTAATTTTTTCTATTCGTCTATCCTCAACAGAGAGAACAGTAAATTTTACGTTTTCAAAAAGAACTTCGTTCATTTCGCCGTCTTTAGGGATACACTGAAGCTCATCCATAATAAAGCCTGCAAGGGTTTCATAGTCACCCTCGGGAAGCTCTTTGCCGATAAGCTCGTCAATTTCTTCAATATCAATAGTTCCGTCGACGGTGAAGGTGTTTTCGTCAATTTTTGAAATTTCCTCTTCCTCAACGTCGTATTCATCCTGAATGTTACCCATAATGGCTTCAACAATATCTTCAAGAGTTACGATACCTGCTGTCCCGCCGTATTCGTCAACAACAACAGGCATCTGAATACGCTTTGAGCTCATTTCCTTGAAAAGCTCACCGCAGGATTTAGTTTCGGGGATAAAGTAAGGCTCTCTCATTATATTTTTAAGAGTACCTTTAGCCTTAACCTCTTTACCAACGAATTTGAGAAGGTCTTTAACGTAAATGATACCGACAATGTTGTCAATATCTTCATCGAAAAGGGGTATTCTTGACCTGCCGTGTTCAATGGCAAGGTTCATAAATTCTTCAAGAGTGATGTCGTTAATGTCAGCTGCAACAACGTCTGTTCTGTGGGTCATAATGTCGCCGGCATCCATATCGTCAAACTCAAAGATGTTATTTATCATTTCTTTCTGAGCGTCCTCAATAACACCTTTTTCACCGCCCACGTCAACCATCATACGAATTTCTTCCTCGGTTACAACCTCTTCGTTAGCATTAGGGTCGAAGCCTAAAAGCCTTACCACACCGTTTGTGGAAAGAGAAAGAAATTTTACGAATGGAGCCGTTATTTTTGAAATAACGAGCAAGGGCTTTGCAACTGCGAATGCGATTTTTTCAGGCACCTGCATACCTATTCTCTTTGGGGCAAGCTCGCCCAAAACTAAAGAGAAGTAAGACATAACAAGTGTGATTAGTACAACTGCAACAGGTGAAACAATGCTTTCGGGTACGTCAAAAGAAGACGTGATTGCATTTGTAAGCATTTCTGCAAAAGCGGTAGCCGCTGAAGCAGAGGTTAAAAATCCTGCAAGAGTAACGCCTATCTGAATAGTTGATAAAAATCTTGTGGGATTTTTTGTAAGCTTTAAAATAAGCTTTGCTTTTTTGTGACCGTCTTCTGCCATTTTTTCAATCTTTGCATCGTTGAGAGAAACAACTGCCATTTCACTCATTGCAAAAAATGCATTTACAAGAATAAGTACGAGAAGCAGAAGGATTTGAAATACAAGGTTACTGCCCTGAGAGCTTTCGGCTGCAAGATTTAAAAATTGGGCCATAAAATTAGGTCCGGGGTCATCCATGGTCGGATTTACTCCTTTCAAAAATAAAAAGATATTTATGGGGTATAAGGCTACACCATATTAGGATATATTATATACTTTTATAGAAATTTGTCAACTATGGCAGCTTTTACCGTGATTTCGCACAAAAGAGAGAGGGTAGAGAATAGAGCATAAAATCTATTTTTATATAGCTTTTCCCAAGTAAAATCATAAAAAAAGAAAAATTTAAAAATATTGTTAAATTTTCGGCAATTTTTTAGTTTTTTACAGTTTACATTTTAGAATATTCGTGATAATATAATCAGTGGTGTTATTATAATACTTATAATTTATTGATTTTTTTATAGGAGGAAATACTATGGCTAGAAAAATGAAAACCATGGACGGTAACAATGCCGCTGCGTATGTGTCATATGCGTTCACAGAAGTAGCAGGTATTTACCCCATCACACCCTCAAGCCCTATGGCAGACTACGTTGATCAGTGGTCAGCTCAGGGTGTTAAAAACATCTTTGGTACAACAGTTAAAGTTTCCGAGATGCAGTCTGAGGCAGGTGCAGCAGGTACTGTTCACGGTTCACTCGCAGCTGGTGCACTCACAACAACCTACACAGCTTCACAGGGTCTTCTTCTTATGATCCCCAACATGTACAAAATCGCAGGTGAACTTCTTCCCAGCGTGTTCCACGTATCAGCACGTTGCGTTGCTT
>JAZROI010000013.1:0-20085 GCA_045648585.1 Acutalibacteraceae bacterium | reverse complement strand
GGTTTATTTTCAATGATGCTAATGTTGCATTTGAAAAATGATAATTGTAATCTTTTATCCACATAAACCTAACGAGCAAGAGAACTACCCACCACCAAAAGCGGAGCTTTTGGTCCCCCTCCCTATTGGGCAAAGCCCAATAGGGAGGAAAAGCTACCGCTAAGCTTTAAATTTTTTAGCTCCCCGCGAAGCCTCTGGCGACTAGCAACTGGTGACTGGCGACTGATGCCTTACATACATTTGCATACAATAGGTAAATATGATATAATATTATATATAAGAAAACGAAAACGGAGAGAAAGATGATACAGAATAATTCTAAAAAAGAAATAATATTAAATAAAATAAAAAAATTCAAAATAAAAAATTTTATTATGCTTACTCTTGCGGGTATGATAAATGCCTTTGGCGTTATATGCTTTTTAAGTCCTGTAAAGCTTTACGATAGCGGTATTTCCGGTACTTCAATGCTTCTTGCCCAAGTTACACCTGAATACCTTACTTTGTCAATTTTTCTTTTGGCTCTTAACGTTCCGCTTTTTATTTACGGTATGAAGAAGCAAGGCGTTCATTTTACTGTCAGTGCTGTTTATACGGTTGCTATTTATTCACTTTCTGCATATCTTATTACCGACGTTTTGCCAATCGACGTAAACTTTGCATCACCTCTTGCAGGTACCGATTTACTTTTATGCGCCCTTTTCGGTGGGATGATTTCAGGTATCGGTAGCGGTATAGCAATAAGATTCGGCGGTGCTATGGACGGTATTGAGGTTATGGCGGTAATATTTGCGAAAAAGCTTGGTATTACCGTTGGCACCTTCGTTATGATTTACAACGTTTTGCTTTATATTGTCTGCGGTCTTCTTTTAAAAAGCTGGATTTTACCTCTTTATTCAATAGTAGCTTACGGTGCGGCTTTAAAAACGGTAGACTTTATCGTTGAAGGCTTTGACCGTGCAAAGTGCGCAATGATAATAACAACGGAGCCTGACGATGTTTGCTGGATACTTACTGAAGTATTTGAAAGCGGTATGACCCGAATTGAGGTTGTAGGGGGTTATTCAAATAAGCCTAAAACGATGATTTATTTTATAGTAAACAGATTTCAGGTTTCAAAGCTTAAAGATATCGTTCACGAAATCGACCCAAGTGCATATATCTCAATAAGCGAGGTTGCAGACGTTTTCACATCAAAGCATAGTGAAAAAGAGTAATAAACACTGAAAATTTGATATAAAAGCAAAAGAAAGCACCGACTGAGGGGACAGTCGGTGCTTTCCCGATACATAGTATAACACAATGTATCTCTTGAGGAGGGTTAGTTTCTAAAGATAGAAACTAAGTACTTGTACTCGGGTGCGGCTCCTTTTCCAAGTACAAACGGATTATAGCAACGTGATATTATATTAATGTTGTATAATTATGAACAAATTGTTAATGAAAAAATGTTTCACGTGAAACAGTGCTCGTTTGGCTCAAGTGAGAAATGAGAAGTTAGGAGTGAGGAATGAGGAATGAAGGGGCGCTTCGTACCGATTGTAAATTGCAATGGGCAAATTTCGAGTCTGTGATGCAATTATAATTGCCTTCGCAGAAGTTTTATTTTGTCATACACCCTGCATTGTTCCACGTGAAACATAAGAGAGTATAAATAAAATAAAGTTTTTGCGAAGCCTTTTATTCCTGTTGGGCGTTGCCCAATAGGGAGGGGGACCAAAAGCGGAGCTTTTGGTGGTGGGTAGTTCTCCTGCTCGTTAGGCTTATGTGGATAAAAGATTATAACCATCATTTTTCAGATGCAACATTAGCATCATTGAAAATAAACCTAAGACGATAGTGAACTACCCTCCACCATTGCCATTGGCAATGGTTCCCCTCCCTATGCTTCGCACAGGGAGGCAAAGCTTCGCACAACTTAATTTATATAAAACCAACAGGTCTGCGATAGCAATGAAATCGTTGACCTGTTTCTATTAATTTTATTTTGCGAAGCATCTGGCGACTGGTGACTACAAAACAGTAAAATGAGCATTGTTTCACGTGAAACAATAAAATCATTCAAAGTGTAATTTGATGTTACATCACTTTATAAAGTGATTTTTTTATATTGCAACCAATCTTCTTTTATGGTAGAATATTAGCATTGAAAAAAAGGAGTGCATAAAATGGACTTAAAAAACAAAGTTACAGATGGCGTTTCCAAGGTTAAAACCTATTGGAAAACACCTATGGCAGGTCGTTATATGACCTTCAAAGAAATTGCCGCATACTCAGGCGGTGGTATTGGTGCTTACTTTATCATCACAATGGGTAATGCATTGCTTGTTAACATCAACAATATGATTGTTGGTGGAGCTATTGGTCTTGACCCTACTCATATGTACGTTCTTTATCTTATTGCTACTATCAGTAACATTCCGTTAACTGCTATAAGAGCTAATATGATAGACAATACAAGAAATAAAGCGGGTAAATACAGACCTTACCTTATTTCTATGGGTATTCCTACGGCATTGATAGTGTTGGGATATGTTTATTTCCCGTATCAATCACTTTACAATTTATTCCCCATGACCATTTTTGGTTATGAAGGCGGTTACGTTGCAAAGTGTGCGGTAATTTTAATTTTCAACCTGTTATTGCAATTCTTCTTTAAATTCTTCTATGACGCTTATACAAACCTTATTCACGTTCTTTCACCGAATACACAAGAAAGAACTGATGTTCTTGCAATTAAGAGCGTTGTTTATTCACTTGCTCCGTCAATTGTGAATATTGTTCTTCCCTTGGTGGCTCAGGTTACAACAAACAATAACCTTTATGATTTGAAGGTTTACAGAATAGCTTATCCTGTTTTTGCTGCTCTTGGTATGGGACTTACAATCGTTGTATTTGGTTATACAAAGGAAAAAATCGTTCAGCCAAGGTCACGTGTTGTTCAGGTTAAGTTTATAGACTCCTTTAAGGCAGTTGCAAAGAATAAATATTTCTGGATAATTGCTCTTGCGGGTTGGTTAGGCTTCCTTGAAAGCTCATATTCAAACATTTTAGGTTGGACTTATAACTACGGTCACGCTTGTGAAGGTAGCACAATGAGCCTTATTAATACCCTCGTAGGTAATGCTTCAATGTGGGGTATGATTATTGCGCCCTTCTGTATACGAGCTTTCGGTAAGAAAAAGGTGCTTGTTGGTATCAATTTTATGAACATTGTTTGTATTCTTGCAATGGGATTAAACAAAACAAACATCATCTGGCTTGCAGTATGCGTTTATTTCAACTGGTTGTTTGGTGCATTCGAACAGATTACAACACCTGCTATTCAGGCCGATATCAGAGATTATCACCAGTATAAAACAGGTGAAAGAATCGATGGTATGTTCTCAACAGTTCAAACAATTGGTGATATGGTAACACTTGTTACGTCATCAATTCTTCCTTTCGTTTACAGAAGCTATGGTATTTATGAAGGTAACGGCTATGAATCTTCATTTGATATACTTGATGTAAACACAGGTAAGCCCGGCTTACTTGAAGATATTGTAGGCGCCCTTGTTATTATGGCAGCTATCGGTGCATTCCTTAATATGGTTCCCTATTTCTTCTATAATCTTAAGGAAAAGGATCAGAAAGCTATTGTTCGTATTCTTAAAATACGCGCTATGTTTGAAGATTACAGTAATGACGTTGTTAATGATGCGAACCTCGTTGAAGCTGTTGAAATCATAAGAGAAGCAAAAGAAAACGTAAATAAAACTCCCGTTAAGGTTTCAAAAGCAGATAAAAGAGCTGACAAAAAGGCATACAAAGCAAACTTACAGCTTAATGAAGAAATTGAAATTGCTAAAAAGATTTGCGAAGAGCTTGCTAAATTTGAGAGTGATGAATATAAAACAAAGCTTTCAATGTATAGAGAAGTTTACAGTTCAGGTCTTCAGGGACTCTTTAATGCTGATAAAGCTGAAATTCTTAAAGAAATTTCAGTTGCAAGAGATATGCCGAAAACAACAAAGGCAGAAAAAGAAATCCGTAGCTTTGCAATTGATTTAGCAAAATCCAAGCTTTCATCAAAAAAGGCTATAGAAAAATTCTATTCTTCAATTGATGATTTCGTTCAACCCTCTTATCTTGTTCTTGAAGGCTATTATGATCAGGAAGATGAAAGTAACGCAAAGCTTAAAGAGCTTTATCAGTTACAGGCAACAGCTAAAAAAGATAAAGATAACGTTAAGCTTCAGGAGCTTACAACTCTTATTGAAGAAGCAAAAGCTCAGAAAAAAGCCGCTCAGGCAGGTGTTAAGGAAGAAACAGAAAAACACGTTTATTTCAGCAGAGCAGCAAAGCCATTCCTTGATGCTGATAAGATGTTCAAGCAGAAAGAAAGCTATAGCCATTTAGAAGAACTTACAGAAAAGTATGAAGAATCTAAAGCACGCTATGAAAAAGAATTAGCTGAAAAAGCCGAAGAAGCAGCACGAAAGAAAGCTGAAGAAAAGGCTTATGATGAAAAAATCAAAGCTGAAAAAGCAGCAAAGAAAGCGGCTAAAAAGAAATAATAATTCTTTAAAAGAAAAAACAGCGACAGTAAGTAAAATTACTGTCGCTGTTTTGCAACTTAATTAAACGAAACCCTTGTGAAAAGCCTTTGAACTTCCATTTGTAGCCTTTCAATTTCTTCTTTCGTAGCAGATGAAGAGCCGTCAACCAATTCTTTTGCGGTTTTTTGTGCCTCGTAGAGAATTCTTGTATCTGTCATAAGGTTTGCTATTCTCATATCGGGTAGACCGTGCTGACGGGAGCCGAAGAAGTCACCGGGACCTCGCAATTCAAGGTCCTTTCGTGCTATTTCAAAGCCGTCAGAGGTTTTGCACATAATATCAAATCTTTCTTGAGCCTCGTCGTTTTGGGCATCTGAAAGAAGAATACAGGTGCTTTCCTCGGTGCCTCTGCCTATTCGCCCTCTTAACTGATGAAGCTGTGAAAGACCGAAGCGTTCAGCGTTTTCGATAGCCATAACAGTTGCGTTAGGTACGTCAACACCAACCTCAATAACAACTGTTGAAATAAGAAGCTGAATTTCGCCAGAGTAAAATCTCTTCATAACCTCGTCCTTTGCTTTCGGTTTCATCTGACCGTGCAAAAGACCTAAGGTGCAGTCTGAAAAGTAAGTGCTTTTAAGGTATTCATAATATTCCGTTGCGGGCACAAGGTCGCTGTCACTTTCCTCAACGAGAGGGCAGACGATATAGGCTTGTCTGCCTGCGGCAATATTTTTTCTTATGAATTTATAAATTCTTTCATGATAGCTTGTGGGCACGCAATATGTTTTTATAGGTTGTCTGCCCTTTGGTAGCTCGTCAAGCACCGAAATATCAAGGTCACCGTAAATCATCATAGCAAGGGTGCGGGGGATAGGCGTTGCCGACATAACGAGTGTATGGGGGTTATTGCCCTTACCCGAAAGAGCCGCCCTTTGCCCTACACCGAAACGGTGTTGCTCATCTGTTATAACAAGACCTAATTTGTTGAATTCAACGTCATTTTGTATAACTGCGTGGGTGCCTACAACAATATCACATTCACCGCTTGCAAGCCCTTCTCTTATAATTCGTTTATTTTTAGCGGTAACGGAGCCTGTAAGAAGCTGAATGTTAATATCCTCACCAAAAAAGGCACAGAGAGTTTTAAAATGCTGATTGGCTAAAACCTCGGTTGGTGCCATAAGTGCCGCTTGAAAGCCGTTTTTTACCGCATTATACATAATTGCGGCGGCAACCGCAGTTTTACCGGAGCCAACGTCACCCTGCAAAAGCCTGTTCATAGGCTTTTTTGATTTCATATCGCCTATTGCCTCGGAAACAGCCCTTTTTTGAGCGTTTGTAGGCTCAAAGGGTAGAGAATTATAGAATTCTTCGGAAAAATCCTTTTCAATAGGTATCGATGCTCTCGTAGAACCCGAATTTTTTTCTGTAAGAAGACCCATTTGTAAAAGCAAAAGCTCTTCAAAAATCAATCTTCTTTTTGCGAGAGCAAGCTCCTCCTCGCTTTCAGGGAAATGCACAGCCTTAAGGCTTTCCCAAAAGCCCATAAGACGATATTTTTTAACTATATAATCGGGAATTATTTCGGAAAGCTGACCCTTTACCCCGTTTATTGCAGTTTCGGTGAATTTTTCAATTGTTTTTGAGGATAATGCCGCGGTAGCCTTGTAAATAGGGCGTATTCTTTGCTTATCAAGAGATTTTTCAAATCTTGGTGAAAGCATATTTTTATTGCCGTATTTATCTAAAGTAATTTTGCCGTAAAAAAGATATTCTTCGTCCTCTTTGAGCTGGTCTTTTACATATTTGTTGTTAAAAAAGGTTATGGGGATATAGTCACTGCCGTCGGCAATAACCGTTTTAACAAGAATTCTTCCACCGTTAAGCTGAACAACTCTCGGCATTTCGGCAACAATAGCCTTGATGCAAACGTTTTCGTTGATTTCGCAATCTTTTAAGGCCTTTGTGTTGTTCCAATCCTCATAGGCTCTCGGGTAATTACGCAAGAGGTCACCTACAGAGTAAATACTTTGCTTGGCAAGAGTTTTAGCCCTTGCCTCACCGATTCCCTTTAAAAATTGTACCCGTGTATCAAAATCAACCAAAAAATTCACCAGCTTTTTATAAGAATTTTAAAATACATTTCACATTTGCGAAGCCTTGCCTCCTTGTTCACCGAAGGTGAATAGGGAGGGGGACCGACGCCGAAAGGCGTTGGTGGAGGGTAGTTCACTAACGTCTTAGGTTTAACTCTAAAGTCGCAAGATTATACAATTAAAACATTTCAGCCTTTTATCCGCATAAACCTAACGAGTAAGAGAACTACCCACCACCAAAAGCAAAGCTTTTGGTCCCCCTCCCTATTTGCTAACGCAAACAGGGATGAAAGGCTTCGCAATTTTTAAAATATTTTACTCAATGCGATATGATATAAATCCTTATTTTTTCTCGTGCCGTAGGCACATATCGCACAGAAGGTTATCGCATACGAAGTATATATCGCAAATCCGTCAGGATTTATATCGCGGTGCTAACGCACCCTATTTCCCCGTGTCCACCATCTTCATACCTGTAAATTTTTGCCCGAAGGAATTTGACCAGGCTTCGCAATAAAGCTTATAGTATGAAACGTTATTCTTTTCTCTGTATTTCTGGAAAAAATTGCACCAGATTACAGAGGGTATAGCAATAACTATATAATAAAGCGGGCCTAAAAGTAAGCATTGCCAGGTGTGGCCGTATTCGTGAATACGGGTGTTATAGCTCCAGGGGTTAGGCTCCTCGCCTCTGTCCTTCATAAAGATAAAAAGACCCATTGAAAGACCGCCTGCATTCCAAGGCAAATAAACGATATAAGCGTAACCGAATTTACTGTGACGTCTTTTTAAAATTTTAGTGCAGATAAGGTATGCTATACCGCCTGCAATATTTACGGGAAGACCCCAAGTCCATTGGATAAGATAAAACAAAATATCCTTGAGAATATTTTTATTTTTCTTTGGTGGCTCTGTTACTGTAATATCAACGTTTTCAATTTTTTCAAGCTTTTTCATTTAATCAGCCTCCGAAACGAGCTGTTTAAGCTCTTCTTTTTTCTCTATAAGAATTATATATTCGCCGTTTTCGTTTGTTTCAAGTGGTCGGGCCTCGCCCTCGGGGTCATTCCTTCCAAGCCATGTGTTTTCAAGCTTATAGCCCGAAAGAAGCTCGCATCTTTCTCTTTCGTAATCGGTGAGAATGACGTTGCCGTATTTATGCTTTGTTGCAATAGCGGCTCTTATCATAGTATGGTCATCCTTAGTCATTTTAAATCTTCTGAGCATAAGCCATGCAATTAATGCACTAAGCATAGGTAAAACTGAAATGCAAAGACGAATACCTAAAAGAGCAGAATCGGTTTGCTCAATGTAAACTCCCTCGTTACCCGTAACAAGACCGAAATTTTTAAGAATTAAGCCAACTACAAAGGTCATAACACCGCCGGTAACCTGTTTAATCATAGTGTTAAACGTACCGATAACGCCTTCACGGCGTCTACCGGTGATTAGCTCGTCAACGTCGGTAAGGTCGGGTAAAACGTTGTTTCCAACGAAGCCGAGACCACTCATACCGAAGGGGTAAAGCACTGCACCACCTAAAATCATAAGAACAAGGGTCATCATATGATTTCCACCGGGTGCAACAGGCTTTACAAAGAGGGCAATCCCTAAACCAATTATCATAAACGGAGTAACTATTGCACCGCACTTGCTTTTGCCTTTTTTCATTGTAAGGGCATAGTTAAGGGGGAAGGCAAGGGTTTCAAAAACACCTGCAAAGGTATTGAACAGCGGGTAATATCTATAAAGATTTGCAAGGTAGGTTATATAGTAAACGTTAGTTGTTGAGTAAAAACTTCTTGCCATCTGCCAGAAGAATGACATACAAAAATAATCTCTGAAGGATTTGTTTCTGAATACCTGAATATATTCATTTATTGCAAATTTCAAGTCAAGAGGGGGAAGCTTTTCGTTAAGTGAGCTTGGCTCTTTACAGGTTTTAAAGGTTGCAAAGATTGAGCAGGCATAAACGATTGAAAGCACGATACCCGTAACAAAAAACGGCATTTTTGAGTTTTCGGAAAGCTCGTTACCCGACCCGAAAACCGAAAGAAATACAAGAAGAATAATGTAAGAGGGTACCATACCTGTTGAGTTAAAAATGTAACTTACCGAGGTATATTGAGTTCTCTTGTTGTATTCGGGAGCAAGGGTAGGAAGCATCGCCGTATGAGGCACGTCTACCATTGTGTAAGCCGTTTTATAAAGGATATATGCGAATGCATAATAAACAACGCAAATTGTTGGGTTTTCTTTGGCGTCAAGACCGAAAGAGTTCCAAAGCATTGTATATGATATAACAAGGGGCGGAATACTCCAGAGAAGATATCTTCTGTGTCTGCCGTATTTTGACCTTGTTCTGTCGGTAATAAGCCCCATAAGAGGGTCGTTTATACCGTCCCAAATAGTAGCAATCATTACAATAAAGGTTGCGTGGCTGATATCCATACCCACAACGTTTGTAAGGAAAACGGTAAAATACATACTGATTATGTAGCCACCGCCGCCCATAAAAATATTAGCGAAGCAATATTGAATCATAGGTAAAACGGTTTCGGAAAATTTACCCTCAATACCTATAGCTTTTTTAATTCTCTCACCCAAAATAATCACTCTTTATTTATAATTTTTTAAGTATTCCTTGTAGAATACAACTGAATTTGCAATGCTCTCTAAAGAAATATGCTCGTTTTCGCTATGAACGCTTGCGAATTGTTCGTCATTCATTTCAATAGGGGCAAAACGGATAACGCAGTCACAAATTTCGCAAAGATGACGGGCGTCAGTGCCTGCAGGTAAAATATACGGTGCGGGTATAACGTCGGGAAAAATTTGTGAAATAATCTTTTTTGTATAAGCGAAAGCCTTGTGATTTAAATCGGCAGGCTTAAAATATTCATTGTTTTCAGCAGGCACTAATTCAATGCCGTATTTATCGGCAATTTTTTTGATTTCTAATAAATCTTTTTCTAAATCCTTATCGTCAACGCAACGGATAAAAGCCTTTGAATAACAATGCTTTTCCTCTTTATTCATGTTGACATCGTTAAAGGTGCAGGTCGTGCCTACCATAGACCCCGCCTGAGCATTTATTTTCGGCATAACCGTTTTTAAAAGACTGCCAAAGCACCAAAGATTTGAAAAAAGAAGCCTCATAACAAATGGCGTATACGGTGCAAGGTGGGTAAACATAGCTTTAACCTGAGGATGAAGCCTTGATATAAAAATGTTTTTCGTGTTTACCTCGGTAATGAAAGCACTCATTCTTGCAACGGGTGTGTTTTTGTTTGCGGCAAGACCCTTGTGACCGCCACCGTCCTTAGCATAGCAGTTTAAGGTGTACCTGCCTTTTTCATGCACTGCCATCATTGCACAGTTGCTTTTAATCATCGGTAAGGGTGGCGAAATTATAGCACCGCCCTCATCAAGCACCGTTTCAAAGGTTATATTGTTTTCTTTAAAATATTTTAAAGCCTCGGGGATACCGTCACCACCGATTTCCTCGTTATGAGAGGATGCTATATAAATGTTACATTGGGGAATAAAGCCTTCCTCAAGTAATTCCTCAAGAGCAGAAAATTCTGCAAACAGAGGTGTTTTTGTGTCGATAGTGCCTCTTCCCCATAAGCACCCGTCAAAAATCTCACCGCAGAAGCCGGGATGAAGCCATTCACCCGTAGCATCAACAACGTCGTGATGACTCATTATCATTATATTTCGGCTTTCGTCTTTGCCATTTAGCTTGTAAACCCAGCAGTCGTCGCTGAAGATCATTTTTTCAGTATTTTTATGAATCAGGGGGAAAAGCTCCTCCATAACCTGACGAAGCTTTTTAAATTCGGTATCATCAAAGCTTCCGTCAACAGAAATGGTTTTGCATTGTATCATTTTTGAGAGCTTTAAAGCATATTCTTTTTGCTCTTCAGGTGTTTTTTGATGCGGTCTTTCTGACAATTTCGGAGCTTTTAATTTTGATTTTATTGCATTGAAAACTAAAACAAGAATAAAAACAACTAAAGCAGCACCGCAAATAATAAAAAATTCTTTCAAAATCTCACCCCAATTAAATTATACATAATAAATATAACACTTTCTGAGGAAAGAAACAAGAGGAGAAAAGGCTTGCTGTTTTTGCAGATACCAGATGTCAGATATTAATGTTCGTTTTTTTCATAGGTAAACAAGCGTGAAATAAACATTTATATTTTGGGGGATTTTTCTTGATTTTTGTTGTTTGATATGTTAGATTTAATTCGGTTAAAATTTTACATTGAAAGGATTTTAAATATGGCATTTTTAAAAGCAGTTCTCGCATTGTTTTTATCGTTTCTTTCATTTTTTAATATTTTCGACAAACCAAGCGAGAAACCACCCATGAGAGAACCTGAGGTTTATGATTTTGAGTATCTTGAATATCCCGAAGAGGCAATCATACCGCCGGGCGAGGCAGGTTTGACATTAAAAAACTTTTTAAGCCGAGCCGATGATGACGGCGATGAATTATACCTCAATGCTCAAGGTTATCAGGATATAAACGGTATAATTGAATCGCCTTATTTTTGTGCTTATGTTGACGGAAAACGAATTCCTGTTTACGGAACAACTGTTTTCGTTGGTTCAACTCAAAAAGGTGCTCTCCATTCTTTTTGCGAGGTTTACGTTGATACATCTAAAGATATTTCATTATCATTACAGATTAATACAGATGATTTTATTATAAACGAAGTAGATATTTTCCCGTCAAGTATTGATGTTAACTATATTTTCGGTATGGACGTCGTAAATGCGGAAATTACACAGCTTGGTACTTATACTTTCGTATTCAATGATACAGATCAGGAGCACGGCTTTACATTTTTTGTAAGAGAGCTTGTTGATGAAGACAAGGAAATCGAAAAGCTTAAAAAAGAGTATGGTGCAAATAACGTTATAGTTGTTGAAAAAGGCTTCCATGATGAAATGCCCTGCTATGATTTTTATGGTGTAAACAATACCGTTTATTATTTAAAACGCGGTGCATATCTTCTTGCAAAGCATAAATACGATATAAATAGTGAAGCCGATGATTTGCAGGATACAAGCAAAATGGATACTGCAGAAATGAACGCGGGTCATCTTCCTTTAGGTCTTACACGTACACCGTACCTTAACTTTACTATGTGTAACAACGTAAAACTTCTTGGTAACGGTGTTATAGATTTCTCTCATCTTGACAGACGTGAAAGAAGAGGAGTTGTTTTTGCTTACAGTAATAACGTTGAAATAGACGGAATTAAAATTATAAATTCGCCCGAGTGGTCATTCATCACTTATGATTGTGAAAACGTTACAATTAAAAACGTTGATATTTTTGGCTACAGACAAAATTCTGATGCATTTGCAATCTGCAATACGAGAAATGCAACTATTGAAAACTCATTCTGCCGAAGCGGTGACGACCTTTTCGACGTTAAAGCCGCAGGAGGAAGAGATGTAGCAATAAGCAAAAATATAACTTTTTCAAACTGCACCGCTTGGAATGGTAAAGCAAGATGCTTCGGTATCTGTGGTGAGGTTGAAAAAGATATTCAGGATGTTACCTTTAAAGATTCAGTAGTAGTGTTCCACGATGCAACCTGGGATTACGATAGAATCCCCGCAATTGCAATCGTTGTTGAAAACCAAGGCGGTAGCATTTCAAACGTTACATTCGAAAATATGGAAATCCATAAGGCGCACGGCAGAGCAATCGGTTGTCTTATTTACAGTAGCAATGTAGAGAATTTCAATATTTCAGACGTTGTTTATAAAAATATAACGTATAATTCAGCGAAACCGAATAAGGTTGCTTCTAACGGAAAAACAACGAATAAAATTTCCGCTACCTTCGAAAACGTTTACGGAAACGGAAGTAAATTAACAGGGTTAGACAGCAAGAATTTTGAATACGACCAGTATGCGACGATAACGGTGAAGTAAAGCTCACTACGTTCGCTAATGAATAATGAATAATTAAGGGTCTGCGACGGCATTTGTAATCACCAGTCGCCAGTCACCAGAGCTTCGAAAAATAAAATTAATAGAAACAGGTCTACGATTGCATTGCTATCGCAGACCTGTTGTTTTTATTATTAAATTAAATTGATGCGAAGCCTTGCCTCCCTGTCCGCTTTAGCGGATAGGGGGGAGGACCATTGCCAACGGCAATGGTGGAGGGTAGTTCTCTTACTCATTAGGTTTATGTGGATAAAAGCTTAATATATTAATCATATATTCTTACGACTTTATAGCTAAACCTAAGACGCCAGTGAACTACTCACCGCCAATCCGATTTAATAAACAAATAAAGGATAGTATATTCACACGAAATATACTATCCTTTAACTTTTAATATAATGAAGAAGTGGTGTTCTTCTATCCGATTAAAGAAAAACGGCAAGAGAACTACCCACCACCAAAAGCTTTGCTTTTGGTCCCCCTCCCTATTTGCTAACGCAAACAGGGATGAAAGGCTACCGCTAAACTTTAAATTTTTCGCTCCCCGCGAAGCCTCTGGTGACTGGCGACTGGTGACTGGTGACTACAAATGCCGTCGCAGACCCTTAATTATTCATTATTCATTAGCGAACGTAGAGAGCTTTACAATCGGCACGTAGTGCCCCTTCACTCCTCACTAAATCGTGAGCAAAGCGAGCCTTATATTCCCTCATACTCAAAAACAGTATCATAAGTACCGCTTTCGAATTCGTATTCTTCATTGTCGAGGTAAAGAGTTGCGTGGCAGCCATTGGGGATAGTAAAGGTAAATTTACATTCGTTGCCGTTGCCTGTGTATTCCCAGCCGGAAATAATATCGCCGTTGTCGGTGATAATTCTTGCTTTAGCGTAGCCGAGAGCCTTGCAGGGAAGAGGTCTGAAGATTATATGCTTGTAGCCGGGCTCGTTGATATCATAATCAATACCTGCAACTGTCTTATAAAGCCAGTCACCAACTGAGCCGTAGGCATAGTGGTTAAAGGAGTTCATGTCGGGTGTTGCGAAGGAGCCGTCCTCCTTCATGCCGTCCCAGCGTTCCCACATTGTTGTCGAGCCTCTTGTAACGGGGAAAAGCCATGATGGGAATTCTTTTCTTAGGAGAAGCTTGTATGCAAGGTCAGCCCTACCGATTTCGGTAAGCGTGTGAAGAAGATAGGGGGTACCCACGAAGCCTGTTTTAAGGTGACCGCAAGCTTCAATATCTTTAACAAGCTTTTCTGCCTCACGCTCTCTGTTATCGGTAAGGTTAAAGTGAAGTGCAAGAACGTTTGAGGTCTGAGTTTCGTGCTCAGTTTTGCCTGTATTCAAGAATTTCTTTCTGTATGCTTTAACGGATAAATCGTAAAGCTCCTCATAGTACGACATATCCTTGCCGACAGCCTTACCCATTTTTATAAATAGAGAGTTTGAGTAAGCGAGATAAGCGGAACCTATAAGATTTTTATCTGTAAGACCGCCCGTAGCTTCGTTACCTGCATCAAGAGAAAGCCAGTCACCGAAATGGTGTTCGTGAGCATCAAAAAGACCTTTTTCCGTGCCTTTGCTTTCCATAAAGGCAATCCATTTTTTCATTGACTCAAATTGCTCTTCAATAACGGTTGTATCACCGTAAGCGGCATAAACCTGATAAGGCACGATAATTGCCGCATCTGCCCAGGCAGAAGAACCGTGAGATTCCCAACCCTGAAGCTCGGGGCAGACGTCTGTTATAGCACCGTTTTCGCGTTGGTCGGCGGCAAGGTCGTGCAACCATTTTCTGAAGAATTTATCTGTTCTGTATGTAGTAGATGCAGTGCGAGCAAAAACCTGAGCATCACCCGTCCAACCGAGTCTTTCATCTCTCTGAGGGCAGTCTGTAGGCACGTCGAGGAAATTACCGCGAAGACCCCATACTATATTTTCATAAAGCTGCTGAACAAGGTCGTTACCGCAAGCAAAATAGCCGATTCTCTTCATATCAGAGAAAACAACAACTGCAGTAAAGTTTTCTAAATTGACATCTTTCTCGTCAAAGCCCTCAAGCTTAATATAACGGAAGCCCTGGAAGGAAAAATGAGGCTTATATGCTCTTTCAACACCGTCGGAAATAACCGTAACCTGAGCTTTTGCACCTCTTAAGTTTTCGGTATAGAAGTTGCCGTCTTTATCAAGAATTTCTGCGTGATAAAGCCTGAATTCCTTACCTTTTTTCGCAGGCACGTTCCATTCAACGTAGCCCGTAAGATTCTGACCGAAATCAATAACTGTTTCGCCTTTGGGAGTCTTAATAAGCTGGGTAGCGTTAAGGCGAGTCATTTCTCTGACTTCCTCACCCTCGGTTTCAATAAGGATATCCATATTGATATCAAGGAGCTCTTTAACGGGGAATTCCTCATCGGTATTCATAGTAAAATCAACTGTTTCACCGTTATAAACGTGAGAATAAACGATGTTTGATTTACTGCATTTCCAGCTTGAGTCGGTAGGGATGAAATCCTCAGTGCCGTCTTCATATTCAATAACAAGTGCGGCTATAAGAGCATCCTCTCTTGTTGTTATGCTTTCATAATTTTCGTGATTGTTACCGTGAAAACGCATACCGTTACCCAGAGCAATATCAAGTGTGTTGCACTCTTCAAGAAGATTTGTAACGTTATATTCCTGATACTGAAGTCTTTTGCCGTAAACAGTCCAACCGGGAGCAAAAATAAATTTGCCTACTCTTTGGTTGTTAAGGTATGCCTCGTAATAGCCTAAAGCAGAGCAAAAAAGAGTTGCTTTTCTAACAGGCTTATCTAACCATATAACTTTCTTGAAAACGGGTCTGATTTCACCGAAATCAGCAGCCTGACGTATGAATTTTGCATCTTTAATAGTTTTCATAGGTATCTCCTTCAGGTTATCAAAATTAGAAAATTCATTGACAACCGTTTTGTAACTTGTATAATTAAATATATCTTAATCTATATTTATTTTCAATACTTTTCGGGGGTAAAAATGAAAAATCTTTCCGATATAAACGTTATAAAATCAGTAATGGGTAAGCACGGTGTTACCTTTAATAAGGGGTTAGGTCAAAACTTTCTTGTTGACCCTGAGGTTTGTCCGGCTATGGCGGAGGCGGCAGGTCTTGATGAAAATACTTGTGCAATAGAAATAGGCCCCGGTGTAGGCGTTTTAACTGCCGAGCTTGCTAAAAGAGCGGGTAAGGTTTTAAGCTTTGAGCTTGACAGACGTCTTTTGCCCGTCTTAAAAGAAACTCTTGCTGATTTCAATAACGTAGAAATTATAAATGAAGACGTAATGAAGGCAAATTTACCTGAGATTATCGAGGAAAAATGCAAGGGAATGGATATTGTAGTATGTGCAAACCTTCCTTATTACATTACTTCACCAATAATTATGATGCTTTTAGAAAGCCGATTACCCTTGAAGGCAATAACGGTTATGGTGCAAAAAGAGGCGGCTGACCGCCTTTGTGCCGAGGTTGGCAGTCGTGACGGCGGTGCCGTTACGGTAGCGGTAAATTATTATGCCGAAAGCGAAGAGCTTTTCTTTGTGCCGAGAGATTCTTTCTTACCGCCACCTAAAGTAAATAGCGAGGTTATACGCCTTACTATAAGAAAAGAGCCACCCGTTAAGGTGGAAAATGAAGAATTTTTCTTTAAAACCGTGAAAGCGGCATTCTCACAAAGAAGAAAAACTGCCGAAAACTCTATAAGTGCAGGGTTAGGTGTAGGCAAGGATAAGGTTGCCGAAGCCCTTGCAAGGGCAGGTCTGGAAAAAACAGTGAGAGCTGAAAAGCTTACAATGGAAGATTTCGCAAAGCTCGCGGAAGCTTTGGAGTAAAGCCTCCAGAGATACCAGAGGCTTCGCAAGAAGTAAAATTTAAATATTTGCGATAGCTTTTCATCCCTGTTGGGCTTTGCCCAATAGGGAGGGGGACCAAAAGCTCTGCTTTTGGTGGTGGGTAGTTCTCTTGCCGCTTTTCTTCAACCGGATAGAAGAACACCACTTCTTCATTATATTAAAAGTTAAAGGATAGTATATTTCGTGTGAATATACTATCCTTCATTTATTTGTCTTATCGGAACGGTGGTGGGTAGTTCTCTTACCTATTAGGTTTATGTCGATAAAAGATTATTTTATCATTTTTCGTATATGACATTAGCATTATTTAAAATAAACCTAAGACGATAGTGAACTACCCTCCACCATTGCCGATGGCAATGGTCCCCCTCCCTATCTCATCAGAGATGAAACAGGGATGAAAAGCTATCGCACCTCTTCAACTTTTCTCCCCGCGAAGCTCTGGTGACTGGCGACTTTACAATTACCAACGCAGTAACGAAATTTGCCACTTCCCATTTCCAATTTTCAACTTAATTTGTATATTTTCCGATATTTTGCCAATAAATAATAAAAACAATAGGAGGTTTTTATTATGGAAGGAAAAAATAATCAGGGAAATATGAATAGCAACCAAAATAATGACGAAAACAACAAGGAAAATAAGCCTTTAGAGATTCCTGAAAACGATTCGCCGAGAAAAACAAAGCCAGTGCAAGCGGTGAAAAATAATAAAAGCAAAAAGGCGATGAATAAAGTAAAGGTAGCGTATGCCTTTGCTATGATTTTAGCAATCGGTGCTGCCTTTACAGCAAAAATTGCAACGGAAAAAGCCTTGGGAAACCTTACGCCTATTGAAAGCGATTACGTTACCGTTTTAACTGAAAAAGAAACGAGCAAGGATAGTGAATTTCTCACCGAGGAGCCTGATTTTGAGGTAAGAAACAACGTAACAAACGTACCCGATACAAGAGAAGAGACAGAAGTAAGCACCGAAATCTCAACAACTGAAAAAAGCAAATACTCAAAGCCATATGAGGATTATTTTTCTTTACCGTTAGGTACTGATATTTTAAGGGATTACGCCCCCGACCGACCTATGTACAGTGCTACGATGGGTGATTGGCGTACTCATAACGGCATTGATTTTCAGGCTGCCGACGGTGAGCAGGTAAAAGCAATTGCCTACGGTACGGTATCAAAAATTTACGATGATATTCTTTTAGGAACGGTTGTTGAAATCGACCACGGAAACGGAGTAATTGCAAGATATTGCGGCCTTAACAAGGAAACACTTGAGATAAAAGCCACAGATATCGTAGATTCAGGAGCATTAATAGGCTTTTTAGGTACGGTGCCCTTTGAAAAAACCGATATCAGCCACCTTCATTTTGAAATAATTTACAACGGCAAAAACGTAGACCCCCTTGAGCTTATGGGGCGATAAACAACAGATTGTAAGTGGCAAATTGCAAGTGGCAAATTAAGGGGCACTTCGTGCCGATTATAGAGATGCCAGATGCCAGAAACTTGCTTTGCTCTCTAAAGAATAAAGAAAAAATAAAAAAGAATAAATAATAAAATCGGGTCTGCGACGGCAATTGTAGTCACCAGTCACCAGTCGCCAGAGCTTCGCGTTGAGTGAAATATTTTAAAAATTGCGAAGCCTTTCATCCCTGTTTGCGATAGCAAATAGGGAGGGGGACCAAAAGCAAAGCTTTTGGTGGTGGGTAGTTCTCTTGCCGTTTTTCTTCAATCGGATAGAAGAACACCACTTCTTCATTATATTAAAAGTTAAAAGATAGTATATTTCGTGTGAATATACTATCCTTTATTTGTTTATTAAATCGGAACGGTGGTGGGTAGTTTGCTGACGTCTAAGGTTTGTTCTAAAGTTGTAAATTATATGGTTAAAATATAAAATTAAACTTCTTTATCCACATAAACCTGATGAGTAAGAGAACTACCCTCCACCATTGCCCTTGGCAATGGTTCCCCTCCCTATTTTGTCTACGACAAAACAGGGAGGTAAAGCTTCGCTACAAATTAATTTATATAAAAATCAAGTCTGCGAAGCTTTTAATTGCGTCGCAGACCTGACATTTGCCATTCACAGCTAAAAAACTCCTTGTCATCGGACAAGGAGTTTTTACTTTTAACTTATTTATACATCGGGCCGTATGCTTCGCATGCACGGAAGTCAGCACTTTCAAGCTCTTGTGTGCCGAATGCGTTCCAGCAAGCAGGACGGAAGATTTTGCTTTCGTCTACGTTATGCATTGAAACGGGGATTCTGAGCATTGAGCAAAGAGTGATGATATCAGCACCGATATGACCGTAAGAGATAGCACCGTGGTTAGCACCCCAATGGTTCATAACTTCATAAGCTGAAGTAAAGGGACCTTTACCTGTAAGAGTGGGAGCAAACCATGTGCAAGGCCATGTGTAGTCTGTTCTCTTCCAGATTTTGTCAGATACTTCATCGGGAAGTGCTACTGTATAGCCTTCGCAAATCTGAACTGTTGGTCCAAGGCCTTTTACAAGGTTAAGACGAATCATAGTTGCGGGCATTTCAGCACGTGTTAAGAAACGGCTTGAATATCCGCCGCCACGGAAGTAACCGTTGTCGGCTGCACACCATTCAGTTGCATCGTTAATTGTTTTGATATCTGCATCAGTAATATCATACCATTCTTTGATGATACCGTTACCGTCAGCATCCTTAACCTCACCGCAAGCGTCAAGACAGCAAGCACCTGAGTTGATAAGGTGAATAAAGCCCTGAGATTCTTTAGCTTTACCTTCAAGGTCATAGCCTGTAACTCTCTTAACTGCTTCGGGGCTCCAGTATGTACGAACGTCTGCGAACATCTGGGGTCTGTTTGTAAGCAATTTCATAAAGAGCATGCTTACACCGTTAAGAGTATCGTTTTCAGTAGCGAGGATGTAGGGTTCACGAGCACCGTTCCAGTCAAAGCTTGTGTTAAGCATAGCTTCTGCAAAGTCTGCATTGGGGTAGAAGTCTGTCCACTGTCTTTGACCCTGGAAGCCTGCTGCAATAGCGTTGTGGCCAACCATTTCTTCCTCTCTGCCTTCGGGAAGATTTTTGTTGCCGTTCATAAGGTCCTTGATGATGCACATCATCTTAACTGTGAATTCCCAGTCTTTTTCCTTCTGCTCATCGCTCTTTCTTACGAACTCGGGGTTCTTATCGAAGCCAACCTTGCAGTTTTCTTTAACCCATTTGTAAGCCTTCTGATATTCAGCCTCGTCATAGATGCCTTCTTCCATTCGACGAATAACTTCAACCTCGTCAACGGATTCAACACGCATACCAAGATATTCTTCAAAGAAATCTGTATCAATTGAAGAACCTGCAATACCCATACAGATAGAACCAATCTGAAGGTATGATTTGCCCTTCATTGTAGCAGCTGCAACAGCGGCTCTACCGAAGCGGAGAAGCTTCTCCTGAACGTCTGCAGGAACTGATGTATCGTCAGCATCCTGAACGTCCTTACCATAGATACCGAAAGCAGGGAGACCCTTCTGAGCGTGTGCTGCAAGAACAGATGCAAGGTAAACAGCACCTGGTCTCT
>JAZROI010000012.1:0-21757 GCA_045648585.1 Acutalibacteraceae bacterium | reverse complement strand
GTCACCTGCGAAAAGTCTTAAAAGGTCATCCTCAGCAGAAAGATAGAAACGGCTTTCACCGGGGTCACCCTGACGGCCTGCACGGCCTCTTAACTGGTTATCAATTCGTCTTGATTCGTGACGCTCTGTACCTATAATGAAAAGACCGCCTGCTTCACGTACCTTTTCTGCTTCTGCAGAGGTTTCCTCTTTAAATTTCTTTTCAAGCTCACGGAAGGTCTTTCTTGCATTTATAATATCTTCATTATCTGTTTCTGCAAAGCCTGTTGCCTCTGCGATAAGCTCTTCATCGAATTCCATTTTTCTCATCTGAGCCTTTGCCATAAACTCGGGGTTACCACCGAGGATAATATCAGTACCACGACCTGCCATATTAGTAGCAATTGTAACTGCACCGAATTTACCTGCCTGAGCAACGATTTCAGCTTCTTTTTCGTGGAATTTAGCGTTAAGCACCTCATGCTTGATGCCTTGCTTTTTAAGGAATCTTGAAAGCTTTTCACTCTTTTCAATGTTAACAGTACCTACGAGCACAGGCTGACCCTTTTCATGACAAGCAGTAATAGTTTCAACAATAGCGTTGTATTTTGCTTCCTCTGTTTTATAAAGAACATCGTCATTGTCTTTTCTTGCAAGGGGCTTATTTGTAGGTATTTCAACAACGTCAAGAGAATAAATTTCTTGGAATTCATCACTTTCAGTCATAGCAGTACCCGTCATACCTGAAAGCTTTTTATAAAGACGGAAATAATTCTGGAATGTAATAGTAGCAAGGGTTTTACTTTCATGCTCAACCTTAACGCCTTCTTTAGCTTCAATAGCCTGATGAAGACCCGCGCTATAACGTCTGCCGAGCATAATACGGCCTGTAAATTCGTCAACGATAAGCACCTGACCGTCTTTAACAACGTAGTCAACGTCACGGGTCATTGTACCGTGAGCCTTAAGAGCCTGATTGATATGATGCTGAAGTGTAAGGTTTTCGGCATCCATAAGATTTTCAATATTGAAAGCGGCTTCAGCCTTTGCAATACCTGTTTTTGTAAGAGTTGCGGTTTTTGCCTTTTCGTCTACAAGGTAGTCACCGCCCTGTTCGTTAACAACGTCTTCCGCGTCAAGCTTTGTGTCAAGCTCTTTAACCTTAACCATTTTAAGACGTTTAACGAAATCATTAGTCATTCTGTAAAGGTCGGTAGATGCTTCACCGATACCTGAAATGATAAGGGGTGTTCTCGCTTCGTCAATAAGGATTGAGTCAACCTCGTCAACGATAGCAAAGGCGTGCCCTCTCTGCACACGCTGAGCGGCATACATAACCATATTATCACGAAGATAGTCGAAGCCCATTTCGTTGTTTGTACCGAAGGTAATATCGGCACCGTAAGCTTCTTTTCTTTCTTCGTTATTTTTTTCGTGGATAATAAGACCAACGGTAAGACCCATAAAGCGATAGATTTTACCCATCCATTCGGAGTCACGCTTTGCAAGGTAATCGTTAACGGTAACGATATGAACGCCCTTACCTGAAAGAGCATTAAGGTAAGCGGGGAGGGTAGCAACGAGAGTTTTACCTTCACCCGTTTTCATTTCGGCAATTCTGCCCTGATGAAGAATAATACCGCCTAAAATCTGAACGGGGTAATGCTTCATACCAAGCACACGCCAAGCGGCTTCACGGCAAGCGGCAAAAGCCTCGGGTAAAATATCGTCAAGCGTTTCGCCTTTTTCTAATCTTTCTTTGAATTCAGGAGTTTTAGCCTGAAGCTGTTCATCGGTAAGGTTAGAATACTCACTGTCAAGAGCGAGAACCTTCTCTTTAATACCGTTAATTCGTTTAATTTCTTTTGTAGAGTAATCTCCGAAAAGCTTTTTAAATAAAGACATTGCATTTTGTCCTTTCGTAAGTGAATAAAATTATACAAATATCATTGTACCACATACATTTCTTTATTGCAAATGATTTGTAGATATATTGCAACGATTTAATTTATTGTTTACATTTTATAAGAAAATTGATACCATGGCTTTAGAAAACTTTATTTTTTGAAAAATTTTTACATTTTATGCAACAATTTGGGAATTTCAATAGTCTATATAGGTGAAGAGTGAAAAATGTTTTTTTATCCAACTGAAGAAAAGCAGTAAGAGAACTACCCACCACCAACGCAAAAATACTACTCGCTTGAAACTTTATTCATAAAAACAACAGATGTTAAGTCCTCTTGCGGTGCCCAAAATCGTTGGCCGCTCTCTATAGTCGCTAACGATTTTGACCGCTACGCCAACTCACACTCCCTTCATCCGCCACCGGCGGCGGTCGTGTTCCTTGCCCCCTCCCTATTTGCTAACGCAAACAGGGATGATAAGCTATCGCAAAGTTTTAATATGTTACTCCTTGCGAAGCTTTAGAATCGGCACCTGTGCCCCTTAATTTGCCACACGCTATTTGCAACTTGCCATTTGCTATTTGAAAGGCTGGTGTTTTCATGGAAACTAAAGATAATATTAATATCCTTATTGAACGTTCTAAGGAAGGGGATAGTGTTGCCTTTTCAGAGCTTTATTCCCTTTACGCTATGGAGCTTTACCGCTTCTCTTTATATATGACCGCCTCGAAGGAGGATGCGGAGGATGCCGTTCAGGAAACGGTTTTTTCTGCATGGAGAAGCATAAAAACCTTAAAGGATAATTCACTTTTCAAGCCATGGCTTTTTAAAATACTTTCAAATAAATGCAAAACGCTTCTTACCGCTAAAAACAAGCAACCTGATATTCTGCCTGCAGAAGAATACGAGTTTCTTGTTGATAATATTGAGAGCAATTTTGACGATTCTTTAATTAACACTGCAGAGTTAAAGGAAGCGTTGTCAAAGCTTACCCCACCTGATGCACAAATTATAATTCTTTCAATAATAGGTGGCTTTAAAAGTCACGAGCTTGCAGTTATTTATGATATGCCTGCAAACACAATTCGCTCACGGCAACAACGAGCCTTAAAGCAATTAAGAGAAATTCTTGCCTGAAAGGAGAGTCCGAAATGAACGAGAATATTAACGAAAACAGAAATGATGAAATACTCACAAACGAAGAGCTTGAGGTTATGAACAAAAATCTCGAAAATGTAGAAAACATTTCTCTTCCCGAGAGTCTTTCTCCCGAAAAAATGGCAGAGAGGTTAGAAAATATCCCTCAAAACGTTACAGAACTTCAAGAGATTAAGCCCGAAAAGAAAAAGAGAAAGAAAAGAAAAACTCTTATTCGCAGTCTTTCTGCGGTGGCGGCAGCTATTATTGCGGTTACCTCTGTTGCGATTATAAAGCCTTGGGATAAAATACCCGTTAAAATTGAGGATAGCGTTGTAAATCAAGAACCCGCAACCCCCGAGGATTATACCGAAATTGAAAAGCTTTTTGCAGATTATGCGAAAAAATATAGTTCTTATCAGAACGGTTTAAGATACAATTTAAATTTCTTCGGAGCAACAATGGAAGATGCAGTAATGGATAACGCAGTTGCTGTACCTGAAGCCGCTGTTGGCTCAAGCTCCGAAAACAAGGGCTCCGTAACCGTACAGACTACAAACAAAAATTACGGCGAAACAAATGAGCAGGTTAAGGGCGTAAGCGAAGCTGATATTATTAAAAACGACGGCAGATATCTTTATATCGTGAACCCCGAAAATACCGATTGGGACACGTATTATCACGAGTTAGAAAAAATCGTTTTTGAAAATGATAAGCTTACAGATGTTACCTCGGGCGGTACTGTTCAGGTTTCTCCCGGCTACAATCCTCAGGCGGCAGCAACTGAAGCCGTGCCCGAAAATCAGAAGGAATCAGTTGAAGCCGAGGCACAGACAGAAGCTGAAACACAAGCCACCGAGAGTAATGAAGAAGCAACGGAAACTAAAATCCCCGAATTAAAATACCAATGCACAATTTCAATAATTGAGCCTAATGAAAATGGTCATTTTAACGTTGTTTCAAAAATAAACGTAGAAAAGCCCGAAAACGAAAACGTTTATTATATGAGGGCACAGGAAATGTACGTTTCAGGCAACAAGCTTTACGTGATTTTAAATTGCAGTGAAAAAGCAGATGATGAAGCAGCTGAAAACGCAAAAATGAGAAGCTTTTATTACGGATACAGAGGTAAGAGCCTTACTTCAGTAGTAGCTTACGATATCACCGATAAAAATAACATCAGAGAAGAATGGCGTATTTATCAGGACGGTAGCTATATCTCTTCTCGTCTTATAGGTGATGAGCTTGTGCTTTTATCTAATTATTACGTAGATATTTCAGGTGAGGAAGACGAAATCAAAAAGAATTGCGTGCCTGAAATAAGCACAGACGGTAAAGACTTCCAAAGAGTTTCAAACTCTTGTATTTGCATAATGGAAGAGGTTTATAACACCTCTTATCTTGTAGCATCCGTTATGGACGTTGACGATAAACAAACCCTTAGAACAAAGGCGGTTTTAGGTGCGGGTGAAAACGTTTACTGCACAACCGAAACTCTTTACGCCACAAGCTCAAAATATGAAGAAACGGATATGGCAGAGGCAGTTTTCGGTGCTTCCTCTACAGTAAAAACTCAGATTTATAAATTCGATATAAGAGATTATAAAATCGAGTATTTAAAGAGTGCAACTATTGACGGCACCGCTCTTAACCAGTTCAGCATTGATGAATATAACGGTTTTCTTCGAGTTGCAACAACAAGCGGTAGTTGGGGCGATAACCTTGTAAATCAGCTTTACGTTCTTGACGAAAACCTTGAAACGAAAGGTCTTTTAAAGGATATTGCAAAGGGTGAAAGAATTAAATCGGTAAGATTTACGGGCAACACCGCTTACGTAGTTACCTTTATTCAGACCGACCCTCTTTTCGTAATAGATTTATCAAACCCCGAAGCCCCCGTTATTTTAGGCGAGCTTAAAATACCCGGCTTTTCGACCTATCTTCACCCGGTAGCCGATGGACTTGTTTTGGGCGTAGGTAGAGATGGTACCGATACCGGTACAAACGGTGGCTTAAAGGTATCCCTTTTCGACGTAAGCGACCCGAAAAAGCCAAAGGAAAGTGCAAAAATAACTCTTGATGCAGTTTCATCAGAAAATATTCAATCTTATATTGAATCGGATGCATTCTACACCCATAAAGCTCTTTGCTGGGATAGTAAAAACAAAACTATGTATATACCTTACTACAAAAATCAGTATGTGCTTACCTATTACGATTATGACGGAACGGCTCTTGACAGACATACTGCAGGCGTATTAGCGGTAAAAGTAAATGAAAACGAGAAGACACTTGAAAAGGTAGGGGATTATACAGTTATCCCGCAGACTGCATACGTAGGCGGTTTTTCAAGGGTAACCTATATTGATAACGTAATTTACGGTTACGCTCAAAATGAAAACGGCTTGCTTTGCTCCTTCGATAAAGCTACGGGAAATCTTAACGCAAGTATGACGCTTAACTGAGGCTGGCTTATGAAAAAGAAATTTAAAATATTTGCCGTCGTAGTTGCGGTAATTGTTGTAGCTTCCGTAGGCTTTGTAGGCGTTGAAGCTGTAAGGCTTTCAAGCCCCGAAAATAAAGGGGTGAAGCCCGTAATTACACTTGCGGAAACCTACAACGAAAAAAGTATAAAATATCAAGGCTTAGGGTATTCGGTAACGTATCTTGTAGATTCAAAAACCGACCCCGAAAACGATACAATAACAACTCACTATATTTATTCCGCAGAGGTAAGGCTTTTTGATAAGGTGCTTATCGGTGCGTGGATAGAGTGAAGCTCGCTTCGCTCGCAGTTCAAGTTACAAATGGAAAGTGGTAAGTGGTAAATTAAGGGTCACTACATGCCGATTGTAAAGATACCAGATGCCAGTTCCCAGATACCAGATGTTTCGTAGGGAGCAATTAACTTACTAATAGAATAAATTCACAAAGGCGGTGTACCTCTCTTCGAAGAGAGGGGGACCGCCTTTGTAATTTTATTCTATTTGTAAATTATTCGTCCCCCCCGAAGCTCACTAACGACTGGCGACTTAAATTTGCATTTTCAACTTTTTCTTGCAATTTACACATATAAATAGTATTATTATTGTGTATATCCATGTACTGAAAATAAGAGGTGAGCTTATGTATCTTTGTCCTCAACCGAAAAACATTGAACTCAAAAAAGGTATGCTTTATTTCCCCGTAAAAAGTATGCCTGAAATAGTTAAGAAAAAAACGCCCGAGCTTTCTCAAAAAGAGAGCTACCGTATAAATATTGATGAAAACGGCGTGCTTATTGAGGGTGCGGATGATGCGGGTATTTATTACGGCGAGCTTACCTTAAAACAGCTTATGCTCAACTACCGTGGTTGCTTGCCATATATGTATTTGTACGATGAGCCAGAGTTTCTTTACAGAGGCTTTATGATAGATTCCTGCCGTCATTTTTTCACAGTTGATGAAATCAAAAAAATGATAGACGGTGCGGCTTATTTTAAATTAAATAAATTCCATTTTCATCTTTCTGACGACCAAGGCTTCAGAATCGAAATAAAGTCTTACCCCAAGCTTACAACGGTGGGCTCTGTAAGACCTTCTTCAAATTTCGGCAGAGGTGAAAATGACAACAATGCTTACGGCGGGTATTACACAAAAGACGAGTTAAAAGAAATTGTTGCTTACTGTAAGGAAAGACATATTGAGGTTATCCCCGAATTTGATTTCCCCGGTCATACGACTGCGGTGCTTGCGGCTTACCCCGAGCTTTCCTGCACGGGTGAAGAAATTCAACCGAAAACCACCGCAGGTATTTTTAAAGACATTCTTTGTGCGGGTAACCCCGATACATTAAAGCTTGTTTTTGCGGTTTTAGATGAGCTTTGCGAAATTTTTACAGGCGAATATATTCACATCGGCGGTGACGAAGCTCCGAAAACCCGTTGGTGCGAGTGCGATAAATGTAAAGAAAAGCTTAACGAGTTAGGTCTTGTTAATATGGACCAGCTTCAAGGCTATCTTGCAAACGAGGCGGCAGCCTATTTAAAGAAAAAAGGTAAAAAAGCAATTTGCTGGAACGAAGCTATAAAAGGCGGTAACGTTGAAAAAGATAATATTACCGTAGCCTTATGGCGTGATAAAACGAAAGCATCAATAGAATGGGCAAACGGTGGCAATCCGCTTATTGCCGAGTGCTTTACCCCGTATTACGTAGATTATCCCTACGGCATGCATCCTTTGAAAAGCGTTTATATGTTCGAGCCGAGAAAGCTTCACGGTCTTACCTCTTTAGGCGGTGCAGCCGTTATAGGCGTTGAATCACCTATCTGGACGGAGTACGTTACAAGCTTCGATAAAATGACTTATTTGTGCTTTCCCCGTTGGCTTGCCGTTGCTGAAACGGGCTGGAATAACGTCAACAAAAAGGGTTATGCAAAGTTTATTAAAACAACAGAATTTTTCTGCGATATTTTAAAGGGTATGGGCATTACCCCCGCACCTAAAGAGGATTGGGATATTTTACCTCAATCACGTCTTAAAGAAACCATAGGTTTCTTCTCGAATACTCTTTCAAAAGCTGCAATAAAGCAGTTTTTCAAATAAAGGAAGATTATAATGATTAAATATTCCGTAATCGGAACGTCTTGGATAACTGAATCGTTTATTGACGGTGCAAGCCTTGTGAAAGAGCTTGTGCTTGACGGCGTTTATTCCCGTTCACTTGAAAAAGGCGAAGCCTTTAAAAATAAAACGGGTGCGTTGAGGGCTTTTTCATCCTTTGATGAGCTTTTAAAGTCTGATACCCAATTAGTTTACGTTGCAAGTCCTAACTCTTGCCATTATGAGCAGAGCAAAGCCCTTCTTGAAAGCGGTAAGCACGTTATTTGCGAAAAGCCTATAACAATAACCGCAAAAGAATTCAAAGAGCTTTGCGACCTTGCAAACGAAAAAAATCTCGTTTATTTTGAAGCAATTATGTATATGCATTCACCTGCACGAAGGGTCTTAAAAGAGATAGTAACAACTCTTGGCAATATAAGAAGTGCGAGCTTTGATTTTTCACAGCTTTCTTCAAAATACGAAGCCCTTAAAAAAGGTGAATTGCCTAATATCTTTAACCCCGAATTAAAAACGGGAGCTCTTAACGATTTAGGTATATATTGCGTTTATCCCGCAATTGATTTATTCGGTGTGCCTGAAAAAATTACACCTTGTCAGCATTTTCTTTCAACGGGTGCTGACGGCTGCGGCAGTGCGGTTTTTCACTATGCCGACAAGCTTGTAACTATTACTTATTCAAAGGTGGGTCAAAGCAGAGCCTCCTCGCAGATTATGGGTGACGAGGGCACTGTTACTATCGGTAGCATTTCAAAGCTTGATAATATGTATTATTTTAAAAACAACGGTGAGGCTTTCCCCCTTGTACCTGAAACGGAAAAGCGCTTTCTTATGGGCAACGAGGCAAAAAGTGCGGTAGATTTTATTTTAAACAGAGATAAAACAAAGGACTTTTTAAAGGAATGTCAGGAAATAAACGAAAAGGTTCTTTTGTGTATGGAAAAAATGAGGGTAGAAAATGCTTGAAAACGAAATAAAAGAATTTTTATTCTCTAAAGGCGTAAGCGACGTTGGTTTTTCTTACATTGATAATGCTGATACGGGGGATTTGAAATATGCGGTAAGCATAGTAATCCGTCTTTCCGATGCAATTATTGATGAAATCGACGGTGCTCCTACACCAACTTATTTTAATCATTACCGAACAGTTAACGCTTTTATTGACAGAACCTTGTTAGAACTAGGTATGTTTTTACAAAGCAAGGGCTGCCGTTATATAACCGTTGCGGGTTCGCAAAGTATGCCCGATAAAGCCTTCAGCGGTCGCTATTCTCATAAAGAAGCCGCTCATAAGGCAGGGCTCGGGAACATCGGTAAAAACTGTCTTTTTCTTCACAAAAAATTTGGTGCAAGAGTCCGTTTAGGCACTCTTTTTACCGACTGCGAGCTACACGGTGACGGCGTATTAGAGGATAACCCGTGCATTAATTGTGATAAATGCGTTAAGGCTTGTCCCTCAGGTGCGATTTTAGGTGTAAGCTTTGAGAATGCAAAGGTCAGAGAGGATATGTTTAGTCCTGCTATATGCAGTGAATATATGAAAAAAGCTTATCAAAAAATCGGCAGGGGAGCCGTTTGCGGTATTTGTATGCAGGTATGTCCTGTTTACAATGGTATCAAATAAATTTATTACTTATCGTATTGGCGTACTAAATAAGTAAAGGTGAAATTATGGCAAAGATTCTTGTTGCAGATGATGAACAGCTTATAAGAAAGTTAATAGGTGATTGTCTTAAAAAAGAGGGCCACACCGTTTTAGAGGCGGAGGATGGCGAAAAGGCAGTTGAGCTTTTTAAAAGTAATAAAGATATAAGCCTTGCTCTTTTAGATATTATGATGCCCGAAATTGACGGTTGGCAGGTATGCAAAACTATCCGTGAAACAAGCGGTATACCCGTTATACTCGTTTCTGCACGTTCTCAGGATTTTGATCAGATAATGGGCTTCGAATCAGGTGCTGACGATTACGTTACAAAGCCCTTTTCTCTTGCGGTGCTTATGAGAAGAGTTGATACTCTTCTTAAAAGAGGTGCTTCACCCGTAAAAACCGTTACAGAAAATGATGATGAATATAATATTGACGGTCTTAAGGTTTTAAAATCGGCTCATGAGGTATTTATAAACGGTGAAAGAATAGAGCTTACCTTAAAGGAATTTAAAATTCTTTGCAAATTATGCTCTCACCCCGGTAGAGTTTATACAAGAGATAAGCTTTTAGACGAGCTTTGGGGAATTGATTACACAGGTGATTTAAGAACGGTTGATTCTCACGTCGCAAGGCTTCGTACAAAGCTTGGCGACTGGGGAACAAAATATATAAAAACAGTTTACGGCACAGGTTATAAGCTTAGTAAAACTGATGATTGATTAAGATACGCTTTATTTACTTTTGAAAGGATGTGAGTGGTAAATGAAAATACAGAAAATAAGCATAAGAACTAAAGTTTTCTTGCAAATTGCGGCTATTATTGCGGTTTGCCTTATCGGTATTTCAGTTGCAAACTCACAGCTTATTGAAAGCGTATATATCTGGAACGTTGAAAGATCATTGAGCTCTATGGCTCAGGATGCTGAAAATGCAGGTGCGAATTACTTTCCCTTGCTTTCCGAGTTTGAAACTCAGCAGGGAGTAAGTATTGACCTTTATGATAACGTTGACAACTATCTTTACGAGGGCAGAAGCAACTTTATTTCAGGTAACAAAATTAACATCATAAGCCGAAAGGAAAATGATGACGGAAGCTATTTTAACGTTGTTTCTACTGACGGTAGCACAACTCAATACATTGTTTACGGTAAAAATTTTAAAAACGGCTACCATATAGAAATAACCGCACAGAAAGACCCGATTCAAGAAAATGCAAACATAGCAACGAGCGTTACAACAACTATAACAGTTATGGCGCTTTTACTTGCTCTTATATTTATTTCAGTTTATGCAAAGCGATTTACAAAGCCTCTTATTGAAATGAGTAGCATAACGAATAAAATTGCAAATCTTGATTTTTCCGATAAATGCGAAATAAACAGAAAAGATGAAATCGGTATTCTTGCAAGAAATATAAATACTGTTTCAGATTCTCTTAACGCTGCTCTTACTGAGCTTCGGGAGAAAAATGAAAAGCTTATGGAGGATATCGAAAACGAAAGACGTATTGAAAAAATGAGGTCTGATTTCATATCTTCCGCATCCCACGAGCTAAAAACCCCTATTGCAATTATAAGGGGATATGCCGAGGGCCTTAAAATGAGTGTTGACGGCGAAAATGACGGTGCAACCGAATATTGCGATATTATAATGCACGAAGCCGACAGAATGAACAGACTCGTTCTTAGTATGTTAGAGCAATCTCAATATTCCTCGGGTTCAAAAATGCCTGATTTAAAGGAATTTAACCTTAACGGAATGATAGAGGACTTTTTAAAGACTGCTACACCGATTTTTGAAGAAAAGGGTGTAACAGCAAGGTTTAATTCTACTGACGGTATTTTAGTTTTAGCTGATGAAAACCAATATACAACGGTTTTATCAAATATAGTGCTTAACGCCTGCAGTCACGCAAAGGGCGAAAAGCTTATTGAGGTTTCAACCGAAATTCTCGATAACAACAAAGTAAGAGTTAACGTTTTCAATACGGGTAGCTTTGTTGACGATAAAGACAAGGACGGTATTTTTACCTCTTTTTACAGAGCAGATAAAGCACATTCAAGGGCAGAGGGACGTTTCGGTCTTGGGCTTTCAATAGTAAAATCCATAACCGAAAACCATGGCTGTGAATGTGGCTTTGAAAATAAAGAAAACGGTGTAACCTTCTGGTTTACTGTTAATTTAACGGAAGGACAAATTAAATGAATATCAATTTTGTAATCCCCTGCCTTTTGGGTGTAGAAGGCGTAATCGCTGATGAATTAAGATTTTTAGGTGCTGAAAATGTAAACGCTGAAAACGGAAGAGTTCTTTTTTCGGGTGACGAAAATATGCTTGCGAGAGTAAATATCTGCTCTCATTTTGCAGAAAGAGTTCAGATTTTAATCGGCTCCTTTACCGCAAAAACCTTTGAGGAGCTTTTTCAGGGCGTAAAGGCTTTACCTTGGGAAGAATGGATAGGTAAAGACGATGCTTTTCCCGTAAAGGGCTACTCTCTTAAATCAACTCTTTTCAGCGTCAGTGACTGTCAGGCTATTATCAAAAAAGCAGTTGTTGAAAGACTTAAATCAAAATACGGCATTTCCTGGTTTAATGAAACTGGCCCTGTACATCAGATTCAGTTTTCTATTATGAATGACAAAGCAACTCTTCTTATAGATACAACGGGTGCGGGTCTTCATAAGAGGGGCTACCGTCTTTCTCAAAACGGTGCACCTATTAAAGAAACCTTGGCCGCTTCAATTTGTGCAATATCAAAGCTTCGCCATTACCACACCTTATACGACCCAATGTGCGGTAGCGGTACGTTACTTATTGAGGGTGCTCTTTACGCTCATAATATTGCCCCCGGTCTTAACCGTCATTTCGCGGCGGAAAGATTTGACGTCCTTCCTAAAAACATATGGAAAGAGGAAAAGGAAAGAGCAATAAGTCTTGAAAAGGTTGATACTGACTTCGTAGGCTACGGCTCGGATATTGATGCGGAGGCTATTAAAATAGCAGTTGAAAATGCATCAAGGCTTCCTATAGGTAAAAAGCTTCACTTTGAAAAAAGAGATATTAAAGATTTTAAGAAATATAGCGAAAAGGGTACGGTAATCTGTAACCCGCCTTACGGTGAAAGACTTTTAGATTTGCAGGAAGCTCAAAGGCTTTATAAAGAAATGGGCAGAGTTTTCGACAGGGCTCACGGCTGGAGTTATTATATAATAACTCCCGATGAAGAGTTTGAAGAGTGCTTCGGCAGAAAGGCAGATAAGAGCCGTAAGCTTTACAACGGTATGATTAAATGCAGACTTCATATGTATTTTAAATAAAATAAAAAACCAAACTTTAAAAGTCAGGAGTTTTAATATGAAACATCTTTTTATTATCAACCCCGTATGCGGAAAGGGTATATCCTACGAAAGATGCTCTGATGGTATAGTTGAATGTATGAAAGCCCAGGGCATTGAGGACTATGAAATCTACGTTACAAAAGCACCTCGTGACGGCTATGAATATGCAAAAGCTCAGGTTGAAAAGGGCGACCCCATAAGAGTTTATGCTTGCGGCGGCGACGGTACTCTTTACGAGGTTGTAAACGCTTGTGCTTGTCATGAAAACGCTGAGGTTGCAGCCTTCCCCTTAGGTAGCGGTAACGATTTTATAAGAATTTTCGGTGACAAAAAGAGCTTAAGAAATGTAGCTGACCACGTAAACGGTACACCTATGAAGTTTGACGTTATAAAATGCGGTGACGAATACGCAATAAATCAATGCTCGATGGGTATTGATGCAGAAATTTGTGCAAAGCAGGCTTACTTTAAAAAGCTTCCTCTTCTTTCAGGTGAGGCGGCTTATACAGCGGCACTTCTTTTCTGCTTTATCGGTAAAATGAAAAGCAGATTCACTATCACAATAGATGATGACGAGCCCTTTACAAGTGACGTGCTTTTCTGCGTTGGTGCAAACTCCCGTTGGTACGGCGGCGGCTATATGGCAGCACCTAAAGCCCTTACCTATGACGGTCTTCTTGATTTTATTATCGTTAAAAAAGACTGTCCGAGAATTCAGCTTCTTACTCTTATAAACAAATATAAAAGAGGCGAGCATCTCGGTTGGGACAGAACGATTTTCAAAAGAGGTAAGAAAATTAACATTAAGAGTGCAAAGCCTGCGGCGGTTAACGTTGACGGTGAAACTCAGTACGTAACAGAAAGTACATTCGAGATAATTGAAAAGGGAATCACCTTTGTTGTTCCCGCTTGCTCTGATTTTATGGAAAGAGTAAAAAATAATAACGTATAAAAAGTGATTGGTATGTTTAAAAATCTGCTTAAAGAAAAATTTATATTGCTTGACGGTGGCTTCGGCACAGAGCTTATTAAAAAAGGTCTTCTGCCAGAGGAGGATACTGCTGCAGCAGTTTTTGACCATCCTCAGTGGGTAAAGGAAATACACCGCTCATATATTGATGCGGGTAGCAATATAATTTTTGCAGATACCTTCGGTGCTAATGCAATAAAGCTAAAAAACTCAAAATATTCTGTTGAAGAGTCGATTTTTAAAGCAATAGCACTCGCTAAAGAGGCGGCAGAGGGTACAAAAGCTCTCGTTGCTCTCGACGTCAGCACAACGGGTAAGCTTTTAGAGCCTGCAGGGGATTTGACTTTTGAAAAAGCCTATGAGGTTTATAAAGAGGTTACAATCCTCGGCGAAAAAGCAGGGGCAGACCTTATCTGCCTTGAAACCTTTACTGATCTAAGAGAAGCAAGAATTGCTCTTCTTGCCGCAAAGGAAAACACAAATTTACCCGTAACGGTAACGCTTTCCTTTGATGAAAACGGTGTTACAATGAATGGTAGCACTGCCTCTGCGGTAGCGGTAACCCTTAACGCTATCGGGGCTGATGCGGTAGGTCTTAACTGCTCCTTAGGTCCCGATAAATTAGGTAAGGTTGTTGACGAATTTTTAAAATATTCAAAAGTCCCCGTTATAGTTAAGCCTAACGCAGGACTTCCCGCTTTGAAAACGGGAAAATATTCGATGGGTGCAGAGGAATTTGCTAAATTAACTGCAAATTTCTATGAAAAGGGTGCTCTTATTTTAGGCGGTTGCTGCGGCACGTCGCCCGAATATATAAAGGCTTTGAAAAATGAGCTTTCAAAAAGGGAAAAAGGCGAAAGAAAAGATATAATTAACGGCGTTATAAGCGGTGCTACTGAAACGGTAATTCTCAACGAGCCGAGAATTATCGGTGAAAGAATTAACCCAACAGGCAAAAAGAAATTCAAAGAAGCCCTTGAAAATAAAGATTTAGATTATATTCTTAACGAGGGTCTTTCTCAGATTCAAGCAGGGGCAGAAATTCTCGACGTTAACGTAGGTCATAGCGAAATTGACGAAGAAGAGATGATGGTAAAGGTTATCAGCTCTCTTCAAGGGTCTATAGGTGCACCCTTACAGCTTGATTCAACCTCGGCTTCAGTCCTTGAAAAAGGCTTGAGAGCGTATACGGGTAAAGCGATTATAAACTCCGTTAATGCAGAAGAAAAATCGTTAAATACAATCCTACCTCTTGCTAAAAAATACGGTGCGGCAATAGTGGGCCTTACTCTCGATGAAAAGGGAATACCCCAAACGGTAGAGGAAAGATTTTTACTTGCTGAAAAAATTGTAAATAAAGCCCTAGAAATAGGTATACCTAAAGAGGATATTATTATAGACTGCCTTACAATGACCGTAAGTGCTCAGCAACAATCGGCCCAGATAACACTTTCCGCAATGAAAGAGGTTAAAGAAAAATTAGGCGTTAAAACAACCTTGGGTGTTTCTAATATTTCATTCGGTCTTCCCTCGAGAGAAACTGTAAACACCGCGTTTTTAACTCTTGCTCTTGAAAACGGTCTTGATTTACCTATTATGAATCCCAACACCTCATCAATGACGGGTGCGGTAAGAGCCTACAAGGTTTTAAAATGTATTGATAAAGGCTCTGAAAAATATATTTCCTCTTTTTCGGGTGAGGTGGCAAAGCCTCAGGAGAAAAAAGACGTAACCTTAAGCGAGGCAATAATAAAGGGCTTGAAAAATCAAGGTGCTTCTCTTACTGAAAATTCACTTAAAGAAACGTCTGCAGAGGATATTATAAACTCAATTCTTATCCCTGCACTTGATAAGGTAGGGGCAGATTTTGAAAGCGGAAAAACCTTTCTTCCTCAGCTTATCAGGTCTGCAGATGCTGCGGGTGCTTGCTTTGAGGTTATAAAAGCAGATATGAAAAAGAAAAACACCTCCGCCGAAAGCAAAGGAATTATTGTTATTGCAACGGTCAAGGGTGACGTTCATGATATAGGTAAAAATATTGTGAAAACAGTCCTTGAAAACTACGGCTATACAGTAATAGATTTAGGTAAAGACGTTACTCCTGAAGAGGTTGTAAAAGCACAAAGAGAAAACAATGCAAGGCTTGTAGGTCTTTCTGCTTTAATGACAACAACTCTTCCTGCTATGGAAGAAACGGTGAAAAAGCTAAAAGCCGAAAATGCCGATTGCAAAATTATGGTTGGCGGTGCAGTGCTTACACCTGAATATGCAGAAAAAATCGGTGCAGATTTTTATGCTAAGGATGCAAAAGCAGGTGCAGATATCTGTAAAAAGGTTTTTGGGTAAATTTAAAAAATAAAACAAATAAAAAATAAAAAACATCCCCGAGTCAGTGAATTAACTGAGTCGGGGACTTTTACTGTTATATTTAATTATTGCTTACTCCAATCAAGGTAGCCGTTTGTTATATAATAGTTTATGCCGTAATACTCTACAAAACCGGTATAATCCCAAGCAATAGTACCGTTTTTAACGTAATACCAACCGCCCTCGTAGAAGCAAAGTGTATCACAAGCCCAATTGATTTGTCCGTTTTCAACGTAATACCATACGTCATGATAATATGTGAGTGTTGTTACGCTCCAATCAAGGTGACCGTTCACTACGTAGAACCAATTACCGCCGTATTCTACAAGACCGGTATAATTCCAATTAATTGCACCGTTTTCTACATAGTACCATACACCCTGATACTCACAAAGTGTTTTTGCATACCAATTGATTTGTCCGTTTTCAACGTAATACCAAATGCCGTTATATAACGCTAAGGTTGTTGTATTCCAATTAAGATAACCGTTTTCTAAATAATACCAAGCACCGTTGTAATAATATAAGCTTGTGAAATCGTAATCCATTATGCCGTTGGTTACAAGATACCAATCCTCACCGAAAAGGAATAACCCGTTATATTTCCAGTTTATAGTGCCGTTTTCAACGTAATACCATAATCCGAGATGCTCCACAAGAGTAGTAGCAGACCAGTCCAGATAACCTTTATAAACGTAATACCAAGTGCCGTGATATTCGGTTAAGCCCGTATAGGTGCCGTCATATACACCGTTTTTAACGTAAAACCAATCACCGTAAAATTGAGCTAGCCCCGTATAAGATTGATTTAAAATACCGTTTTCAACGTAATAATAGTAACCGTTGTAATCAGTTAAGCCGGTGTATGAATAATCAATACTGCCGTTAGGGGTATAATACCAAACGTTATTTATAAGAGAAAGATTTTTAGTGTTAGTTAAGTTACCGTAGGTGTAAAATCTGTTTGAAGAGGTTAATTTACTGTTGCCCGTTTTTATAGTCAAAGTGGCCCATTTAAGTTCAGTGTGGCCGTAAGTGACTGAAAATAGCCTTTCACATTCGCTGAAAGCATATTCCCCGATAACTCGCAAGCTACTCGGAAGAGTTACAGAGCTTAACGTTTTACAGCCCTCAAAGGCTCTCGGTTTAATTTCCGTTACTCCCTCGGGGATTTTAACACTCGTTGTTCTATACCCGTCAACGTATAAATTCTCTGCATAATAAAGAGGGTTGCTTCCTGTGCCGTCAAAGGCTACCTGACACCAGTTTGCGATATCCTTTATATTTATTGCTAAAAGACCTACGCAAGAAACAAAAGCACTGCTTTCAATTGCTATTATATTTTTACTCATATCTAAGGTTTCAAGGCCTGAGCAGCCTAAAAATGCACATTCACCGATTCTTGTAACTGTATCGGGGATAGTAATATCTGAAAGACTGAAGCAGTAAGCGAAAAGACCGCTTTCTATTTCAGTAATATATTTAGGAAGAGTAACCGTTTTAAGCTCATCGCAGGAGTGAAAAGCATCACAGCCGATATAGGTTACTGAGTTTGGAATTGTTACCGAGGTAAGAAGTATACATTGTGAAAAAGCATCCCAAGCAATAGTTCTAGTACCGTCTTTTATTCGGTATGAACCCATAAATTCAGGGTGCATATGTAAAAGATGCTTACCGCAATATAAAACGCCGTTTTGCCAATTGGAGTTTTTGTTAATATACTCTGTACCTGCAATAACAAGCCTTCCGATTTCATTAACGCTGTCGGGGATATAAATATCAGAGAGCATACCGCAATCCTTAAAAGCATAGGAGCCGATAAGAGTTACCGTATCAGGAATAGTAACGCCCGTAATAAAAGCACAGCCCTCAAAGGCACTTTCGCCAATTTCAGTAACGGGCAAGCCGTTGTAATATGCGGGGATATTAACGTAGCCACCCGCATTTCTGTTGCAGGCAAAAACGTAGTAAGAGCTACCGCCCTCAGTTAATTGAAAGGTTAAATCCGCCTCGGTAGCGGCAGATACGTTTATTGATAAAGCAGAAGTCGAAAAACCAATCGCTAATAAAAAAACTAAAACAAGACTTAAAAAACGTTTCATAAAGCCTCCAAAATCAAAGATTTTTCTTTGTATTGATAATACTCTTTTTTTATATATTAGTCAAGAAAAGCAACTGTAATATAAGTCATTATATAGTGCAGAAAGCACCTACCTTTCGGTAAGTGCTTTCCGCTGTGGATGTGGGGTGTGAAAGAGAAAGATATGGCTTGCGGTTTGCACCGCTATATATAAACTCCGGTTAAGGAGGTTATACCAAGAATTAAAGTTAGGGGTTAGGAGTGAGGAATGAAGGGTCTGCGACGTAATTATAAGCTTCGCTAGGGGTAAAAAATTAAAAATTTGCGAAGCCTTTCCTCCCTGTGCGAAGCATAGGGAGGGGGACCGTTGCCAACGGCAATGGTGGAGGGTAGTTCTCTTACTGTTTTTCTTCAGTCAGATAGAACAATACTTCTTCACTATTCACTATTACCTATTACTTACAAAGTAGTGAGCTTACGCTTGTGTCGTCACCGTAATTATATTCGCCTCTTCCGGCTTCGAAATTCGTATAACGTATTCAAAATATTCGTCTGTTTCGCTTTTTGCGGTATCGGCTTCAATGCCTGCTTTTCTTATAGTGTCTACCGCGTGGTTAAGGGTGTTGAGAAAAATTCTCATATCCTTATACACCTTAACGTGAGCCTTTTTCGGCTCCTTCTTTCTTCGGTGTACGTCCTTTACAAGCTGTTCTGTTTCCGCAACTGTTAAATGTCTTTCAATTACAATATCTAAAACTCTTGCCCTTGTTACGTTATCGGGTAAAGAGAGTAATGCTCTTGCGTGTCTTTCGGTAAGACCTGCATAGGTAATTTTATCTCTCATTTCCTCGGGCAATCTTAAAAGCCTTAATTTATTTGAAAGCGACGATGGGGATTTACCTAATTTTTTGGCAATTTGCTCTTGAGAAAGCCCGTGGTCAATCATAAGTCTTTCAAGTGCTACTGCTTCTTCGAAGAAATCAAGGTTTTGTCTTTGCACGTTTTCAATTATTGCAAAAAGTGCGGATTGCTCATCCGAAACATTCATAACAACGCAGGGTATGTTATTCATACCAATCATTCGGGCGGCTCTCAATCGTCTTTCGCCTGAAATAAGCTCAAAGCTTCCGTCGGAAAGAACTCTGACGTTTATAGGCTGTAAAAGACCGTTGCTTCTTATAGAGCAGGCAAGACCCTCAAGCTCGTTGTAATCAAAACGCACTCTCGGTTGATGTGGGTTAGGCTTAATGTTTTCGTGAGGGATAAGCTGAATTTGACAGCTTGCTTTATTTTTTGATGATGTTTTTAGCATTTTGTTTCAGTCCTTTTGTGCTATGCTGATTATCTTGATTAAAGCCTGTCCGTCCCTCTCTGTGCTTTTACTATAACACTCGAAAGTAAAAAAATAAAGCATTTTCGGTCGGGGTAAATCGACTGAAAATGCTTTGGTTTTATGTTTTTATAAAGGCTTTTTGGCGATTTGTGCCGAAGGTCGAGGGTATTTTGCCGAAGTTTGCGAAATCTTTTTCACCTTTATTATGGCTCTTTTGTCGCCACCGGGTAGTGAAAACTCGTCAACACCCTCAATTTTACCGCCTAAAATCTGAACAGCCTTTTCGCCTGTGCTGATTTCTTCAATAGCGGTTGCACCTTTAAGAGAAAGAAAACTACCGCCCTTTTTAACGAAAGGCAAGGTGTATTCTGAAAGCACCTTTAATTCTGCAACGGCTCTTGCGGTTGCAAAATCGTATTTCTCACGGAAATCGGGATTTTTACCTGCATCCTCGGCTCTCATATGAACAACCTCTGCATTAGAAACGCCCATTTTTTCTGCCATATCCTGAACGGCTTTAAGCTTTTTACCAGTTGAATCTAAAAGCGTAACGCTTATTTCGGGGTAAGCCGCCGCAATTACAAGACCGGGAAAGCCTGCCCCCGTGCCAACGTCGATTACCTTCATACCGCTTTTAAACTCGGCAGATTTTGTAACGAGAAGGCAGTCAAGGAAATGCTTAACGGCAATTCCCTCGTCATCGGTAATTGCAGTAAGATTGATTTTACTATTCCAATCCTTTAAAAGCTCACCGTAAATTTCAAGCTTTTTGCCTAAATCCTCGGATATTTCAATTCCGTAAGCAGAAGCTTTTTCTTTTAAAATATCAACAATTGCCATAATTATTTACAAAAGCTGTAATCGGGTTTAACGATTTTACCTGTTGTTGCAGATTCAACGATAGCAATACAAGCGGCAACTGTTTTTGCACCCTCTTCTGCGGGAGTGGGGCAGGGAGTGCCGTTAACGATAGAGTCTGCGAATACCTCAAATTCTTTAACGAAGTTGTGGTTGTTAACCTCAAGCTCAACGATTTCGGGATCGTGAGCAAGACCGTCTTCACCGATTGTGAAAACCTGCATTGTGGGGGAGGTGTTATCGCAGATAACTGTACCCTTTGTACCGTAAATAACAGTTCTCATTGTGTAGTCACGCTTACAGCCTGTTGAAACGTAAACCTTACCTGCAACGTCATTGGGAAATTTCATAATTGCGATAGTTGAGTCGTCATAAGAAACTGTGGGTAAAAGCTTATGTGTACCATATGCGAAAACTTCTTCCGGGTCGCCTGCAAGCCAACGAAGAAGGTCAACTGCGTGACAACCGCCACCGATAACGCCGTGACGTTTATCGTCTGAACGCCAGTTCTGTTTATTCGATACGATATTCATATAGTCGTGAGCATATTCGCTTTCAACGAAGTAAAGCTCGCCTAAAGCACCGCTTTCAATAAGCTCTTTTGTTTTAACGAATGAGGGAGTGAAACGGCAAATCTGACCAACCATAAATACGCAGCCTGATTTTTTTGCAGCCTGAACGATTTCAGCAACGTCCTCTTTAGTAAGAGCGAGAGGCTTTTCACATAAAACGTGTTTGCCTGCTTCAAGCATTTCAATAGCAACCTGCTTGTGAAGCTGGTCGGGGATACCGATTGAAACTGCATTGATTTCTTTGTTGTTTATAATATCGTGGTAATCGAGAGTCCATTTTTCTTCAGGGATATCGTATTTTTCACCTGCGAATTTAAGCGCTTTTTCGTCACAGTCACAAATAAGACCGATTTCAGCACCGTAAGCTAAAGCACCCTCAAGATGGGCTCTTCCGAATTCAAGGCCGATAATACCGGCAACAATTTTCTTTTCCATTTTAATATATCTCCTTTTGGTTTGTGTTTCGAATTTGTTTTATAAATCAGCCTCTGTAAAGAGCTAAAATTTCTTCAATAGGACCTGAGAAATTTTCTGCCATAGGGGGCAAGGGCTTTTCGTTTTTAAGGAATTCTGTAAAGAGAAGACCTTTTTTATCGTTACCCATCTGATATTTTGCAATTGTTTCTGTGAGTGCCTGTTTCTTATCAATATTTGTAAGATATACGCAATCAAGGAATTCAATTTCAACTGTATCTGTGGGAGCAATAGCTTCAAGAAGGATTGTAATAGTTTTGCCTTTTTCTGTTTTAAGTGCGCGTTTTCTTCCGTTTACTTTAACAGCAATTTCACCGCTTACAATATCTTTAAAGAAGAGTTTGTAGTTTCTCTTTTCGGGAACAACACTTACATCACCCTCGCCTTTATCAATTGTAAAGCAAACAGAAGAGCCGTTTTCTTTAACTGTAAAGGAAGTTTTGCAGAAAGCACCGTTCTGATAGGAAAGTGATTCGCCATCGTCCTCGTAAAGCT
>JAZROI010000011.1:0-24868 GCA_045648585.1 Acutalibacteraceae bacterium | reverse complement strand
CTTACCTGTTTTCTTATCGATTTTACGGAAAGGTGCTTCAATGAAGCCGTATTTGTTAATTCTTGCAAATGTTGCAAGGTAAGAAATAAGACCGATGTTAGGACCTTCAGGAGTTTCGATAGGACACATTCTTCCGTAGTGGCTATAGTGAACGTCTCGAACCTCGAAGCCTGCTCTGTCTCGAGAAAGACCGCCGGGACCAAGAGCAGAAAGACGTCTCTTGTGAGTAAGCTCAGCAAGGGGGTTAGTCTGGTCCATGAACTGTGAAAGCGGTGAAGAACCGAAGAATTCTTTGATTGCCGCCATAACAGGTCTTATATTGATAAGTGCTGCAGGAGTAGCCTTGTCGGGCTCCTGAGCTGAAAGAGTCATTCTTTCACGTACAACTCTTTCCATTCTTGTAAAGCCTATTCTGAACTGATTCTGAAGAAGCTCACCAACTGAACGAATACGACGGTTACCTAAATGGTCGATATCGTCGATGTTGCCAAGCTCGTTACCGAGACAGTTAAGATAGTTAATTGATGCAAAAATATCGTCAATGATGATGTGCTTGGGGATAAGCTCATCACAACGGAGTTTCATCTGCTCAAGAAGAGCTTCTTTATCATCACCGCATTCGTCGATGATATCTCTGAGAACTGTAAAACGAACTAATTCGTTAATAGCAATTTCTTCAAGCTCATCTCTTGAAATGCAATCAATGAAATCAAGAGGGTCAACCATGTTGTTGGAAATAACCTTAACTCGTTTTCCTTCAACGTCAAGAATAACCTCTTTAACACCTGATTTGTTAATAGCTACTGCCATTTCAGATGTAATCTTGTCACCTGCAGAAGCAAGGAGCTCGCCTGTAAAGGGGCTGAATACGTCATCAGCTGCGATACCACCTTCAATTCTGTCTGTGAGAGCAAGTTTCTTATTATATTTGTATCTACCTACACGTGAAATATCGTATCTGTGAGGATCAAAGAAAAGATTATTAACGTGAGTTTCAGCAGATTAAAGTGTGGGGGGCTCGCCGGGACGAAGCTTTCTGTAAACTTCAAGTAAAGCTTCTTCAGTATTCTTTGTAGTATCCTTTTCAAGAGTTGCTTCGATTCTGTCATCGTCACCGAAGAACTCACGGATATCATTGTTTGAAGAAAGACCGAGAGCACGGATAAACGTAGTGATAGGAAGCTTTCTGTTCTTATCAATTCTTACGTTGAAAATATCGTTCTGGTCAGTTTCATACTCGAGCCATGCACCTCTGTTAGGAATAACAGTAGATGTGAAAAGCTTTTTACCGTTCTTGTCATAGGTGAAACCGTAGTATACACCGGGAGAACGAACAAGCTGAGAAATGATAACACGCTCTGCACCGTTGATAACAAAGGTGCCGCTGTCAGTCATAATGGGGAAATCACCCATGAAGACTTCATTCTCTTTAATTTCGCCGGTTTCCTTGTTGTAAAGGCGTACCAACACGCGAAGGGGTGCAGAGTAAGTTGCATCTCTTTCCTTGCACTCAGCAACGCTGTACTTCGGCTTCTCGTCCATACGGTAATCGATAAAGGTAAGGACAAGATTACCCGTGTAATCCGTGATTTCATCAATATCACGGAAAACCTCTCTAAGCCCTACGTCAAGGAACCACTTATAAGAGTTCTTCTGCACTTCAATAAGGTTGGGCATCTGCATAACCTCATTGATTCCTGCAAAACTCATTCTCGTGTTCTTACCGAGCTTTACGGGTTTTACATTCGCCATAAAAGACATCACTCCGTTCTGTATTTAAATTCTCTTTTCACCGTTGTTTCAGGCTGAAAAAAGAAATAATTAACTGTCAAATTATGAAATATTTCGTCGCAGAAAAAGCAACGTCAAAACGCACTAATTCATAATATTCCACTTTATAGGAGTTTACATTATAACTCAACAATTTTCAAATGTCAAGAAGAAAATTAGAAAAATTTAAAAATAAAAAACAAGTCTGCGAAGCTTCAATTGCGTCGCAGACCCTTAAATATTCACTATTCAATATTCAATATTCAACATTCATTATTCATTAACGAGCGTTTCACTTTTCTCGATACTATTATATATGCAGGTATCAGGAAAAGGTCTGCCGCTATCCATGCTATAGGGTTTGCTATGCAGGCGGCAGCGTAACCGATAGTGTTAACAAAGCCAAAGCCCATAATACCTCTTGCCACAAGCTCAAACATACCCGTAAGCATAGCAGTAAAGCTATAGCCTAATCCCTGCAAGGCGTTTCTTAAAACAAAAAGCAGTGAAAGTATAAGGTAAAAATAACTACCTGCATTTATATATTGTTGAGCAAGAGCTATTACCTCTGTTTCCGAGCCGTCTATAAATAATAAAGACAAATACGGACCTAAAAATCTCGCAACGCAGAAACCGATTGCCGCATAACCGAAAGCAAGAGCAACGCCTCTGTGTACGCCCTTTTCAATTCTGTCAAATTTCTTCGCACCTAAATTCTGTCCACAGTAGGTTGCCATAGTTATACCTATAGTTTCCGCAGGAAGAACAATCATTAGCTGAGTTTTACCGCCTATTGTAACGGCAGCGATGCAGTCTGCACCCAAGCCGTTAACGCAGGATTGAAGCATAACGGAGCCTATTGCAGTAATTGAAAATTGAAGAGCCATAGGAAGACCGTTTTTCAAAAGATTTTTTATAAAAGTAAAATCAAGTGCCTTTGTTTCTTTCGTAAGATGTAATATAGGAAAGCTTCTTTTTACGTATATAAAGCAAAGCACACCTGAAACAAGCTGAGAAACAACCGTAGCAACGGCTGCTCCCCTTACACCCATTTGAAATACTATAATAAGGAGAAGGTCTAGACCAATGTTTAAAAAAGATGAAAACAACAAAAAGTAAAGCGGTGTTTTACTGTCACCTAACGCCCTTACTATACTTGCGAGAAGATTGTACAGCATCGTAGCACCTATACCCGCAAAAATAACTACTATGTAGCTATAAGCCTCATCGCGAAGCTCTTGCGGTGTATTCAAAACCGCTAACAAGGGTCTTGCAAATAAAACCGCAACGCAAGTGAAAATAGCACCTACAACTATTGACGTATATATTATGTTGGCAACGTATTTTTTAAGATTTTGAATATCCTGCGCACCAAATCTTTGTGCTATGGGTATAGCAAAGCCTGTGCAAAGACCGATAACAGTACCGATAATCATAAAGTTAAGCGGACCAACAGAACCAACGGCGGAAAGAGCGTTTTTTCCCACAAATTGCCCTACTATAATGGTATCTGCCATATTATAAAACTGTTGAAAAAGATTACCTACCATTAACGGCAAACAAAATCTTATAATATTTTTCAACGGGCTACCCGTTGTCATATCCTTTGTCATTTTCTTTCTCCAGTTAAGCTAATGCTTAAAAATATATTTAACCGTTTATAACGTCATACGCCATATCGGGATCATCACTCATAATGCAGTCAGCACCTAATTCGTTAAGCGCTTTAACGTCCTCAGGATCGTTAACCGTCCAATACTGAACGGCAATATCGTTTTTATGAGCGTAGTTAATAATTCTTTCAGAAGCGAGTGCAAAAACGTAATACCCCTTTGCAGGAATCTGTAATGCCTTGTATTTAAACGTACCCTCATCAAGCTTTAAGTTAAGTGTTGTTGCAAAGTAAAATACTATAACTTCCGTGATACTTGCTGAACGCATCATATCGGGATATTTTTCATCCATATATTTTGTAACGTTGTTATTAAAAGTGCCTACTACAACGTTATCAAGAAGGTCTTTTTCTTTAAGAATTCTGTAAAGCTCGTCGGCAGCCTTTTCACCTAAATCCCCTGAATCCTTGATTTCAATGATATAATCGAACCCGCCGTTGCTCTCAAGGTAATCAAGAACGTCCTCAAGAAGAACTGCTCTGAGATTGTCGGGAATTTCATCTTTTTGAAGATTTCTGTAAGGGTATTCCCCTTTTTGATTGCAGAAATCAGCACCGAAATTCAATTCTCTTAATTCTTCATATGTTTTCTCTGAAGGGATAACCCCCTCTTTTCCGAAAACTTTTTCAGAATCTGTTGTTCTGTCAAGAGTATTATCGTGTAAAAGTATAAGCTTACCGTCTTTTGTTATATGAAGGTCAAACTCAAAAATATCAACGTCAAAATTTTCACTTTCAATACAAGTTTCAAAAGCAAGCATTGTGTTTTCAGGAGCAATATCCTTACCTGAACGGTGAGCAGATACAAGCGCTTTTTCTGTAGTTATATAAGGGTTTGAAACCTTTGTATAATCCGCCTTTTCACCAGGTATAAACTTACAAACAACACCTGTTACTCCTATAACGGCAATAAGCAATGCAAGAATACCGGCTATAGCCTTGAGAATTATTTTAAGCACTTTCATTAAAGCTTTGCCTCCTTTAATATTTAAAATAAACAATTATAAAATCTATCACACACAAAAACATTTGTCAACAAAGTACGAGAAATTAACTCAAACATTTGGTTGAACACAGTTTTATTATATGGTATAGTATATTTATCAACGAGGTGATATTTTTATGAAGAAGAAAACTTCTGTTAAAACACGTGCAATAAGAAAGGTTTTTAATTCAACAATGCCTGCATCAACGCTTTTATGCTCTCCCCCAAAATTAGAAAGCATAAAGAAGGCTCTCTTTATACAGCCTCACCCTGACGATAATCAGATAGGTGCAGGCGGAACAATAGCACGAATGATTGATATGGGGATCGAGGTGTACGAATTAACCGTTCTTGACGATAGATTTACCGACCTTTCATATAAAGGCGAGGGCCTTACCGTAAGACAGCAAGAAGCTTTGAACGCTCAAAAAATATTAGGTATGAAAAACGCAGGCTTTTTAGGCTTTGGTGACAGAACAACTGCAACCGACAGAGAGATTTCAGAAAAGATTGTTGAAGTAATCAGAAAAATCAAGCCTGACGCCGTTTTCACCGTTGATCCCTCTCTTATAACTGAATGCCACGAAGATCACATTAAAATAGGTAATGCAGTAAAATATGCTGTTCTTGATTCAGGCTTTGATTTTTACCCCGAATTCATCAACGGTAAACCCAGAAAAGACGTTCACCACGTAAGAACCTTAGGCTTTTATTATACAGACAAGCCTAACCTCACCGTTGATATTGGTGACTTTGAGGATTTAAAATTTGAAGCAATAAACGCTCATGAATCACAGAAAAACGTTGCCCTCAACGCCGCATTAAGACTCCAATCACAGTACTTCGCACAAGGCACAGACTTTAAAGCCGTCGAGGTTTTAAGACTTCAGAACACACTACAATCTCATTGCTTTAATTTACCTGTTGAATAATAATCAAAAACGGTACGGAAAATTCCGTACCGTTTTCTCTTTTTACTTAGCAACGATATTTATGATTTTACCGGGAACGTAGATTTCTTTTATAATCTGCTTTCCGTCTATAAATTCTTTAACCTTATCGTCTGCCTTTGCAGCTGCAATAGCTTCTTCAGCAGTTGAATCCTTTGCAATTGAAATTGTTGCACGAAGCTTACCGCAAATCTGAACAGGCACTTCAATAGTAGCATCTACCGTTTTTGCCTCGTCATAGGTGGGCCATTCTGCTACTGCAAGAAGACCTTCGCCACCGATATTTTCCCAAACCTCTTCAGCAACGTGGGGTGCAAAGGGGTCAAGAAGCTTAACAAAGGTTTTAACCTCATCCTTTGTAACTGCTCCAACCTCGTAAATCTCGTTAAGAAGTGTCATAAGAGCCGCGATAGCTGTGTTGAACTTCATATTTTCAATATCTTCTGAAACCTTTTTGATTGTTTTGTGGAAAGAGGTTTCAAGCTCTTTTGAGTAACCCTCACCGTCTTTGACAATTTCAAGAAGATTCCATGTTCTGTCAACGAATCTCTTACAGCCCTTAACACTGCTTTCGCTCCATGGTGCTGCCTTTTCGTAGTCACCCATAAAGAGTACGTATGTACGAAGAACGTCTGCACCGAGAGAGTCAACAACTTCATTGGGGTCAACAACGTTACCCTTTGATTTACTCATTTTTTCACCGTCAGGACCAAGAATAAGACCTTGAGCAGTTCTCTTTGCATAAGGTTCTGCAAAGGGTACTTCGCCTAAATCATAAAGGAATTTATGCCAGAATCGAGAGTAAATAAGGTGACGTGTAACGTGCTCCATACCGCCGTTATACCAGTCGATAGGCCCCCAATATTTAAGCTTTTCTTTATCTGCGAAAGCACTGTCATTGTGGGGGTCGATATATCTTAAGAAATACCATGATGAACCTGCCCACTGAGGCATTGTATCAGTTTCTCTCTTTGCAGGTGCACCGCACTTGGGACAGTTGCAATTTACGTAGCTATCAATCTTAGCAAGAGGGCTTTCACCGTCTGAACCGGGCTGGAAGTTGTCAACCTCGGGAAGTCTTAAGGGAAGCTCTTCATAAGGTACGGGAACGATGCCGCATTTTTCACAGTGAACAATCGGGATAGGCTCGCCCCAATATCTTTGACGATTGAATGCCCAATCCTTCATTTTGTACTGAACACCCTTTTCGCCAATACCCTTTTCGCTGAGAAAATCGAGCATTTTAGCAATAGAGTCAACCTTTTTCTCAGTGCCGTTAAGGAAATCGGAGTTAACCATTTCACCGTCACCGGTGTATGCTTCCACTGAAATATCTCCGCCCTTAATAACCTCAATAATATCAATACCGAATTTTTTTGCAAATTCGTAGTCACGCTGGTCGTGAGCAGGAACAGCCATAATAGCACCCGTACCGTAGCCCATCATAACGTAGTCTGATATGTAAATCGGAATCTTTTTGCCGTTAACTGGGTTAATAGCCTCAAGACCGTCAATTCTGACACCTGTTTTTTCTTTTACAAGCTGAGTTCTTTCAAACTCTGTTTTCTTTGCACACTCTGCACGGTAATCCTCAATAGCATCCATATTGCCGATTTTATCAGCATATTTATCAATAAGAGGATGCTCGGGAGCCATAACCATAAAGGTAACACCGAAAAGAGTATCGGGACGGGTGGTGTAAATTTTCATTGTTTCGTCTGTACCGTCAAGGGTAAAGTTAACGAATGCACCCGTTGATTTACCAATCCAGTTAACCTGCTGAAGCTTGATGTTAGGAAGATAATCAACGTCATCAAGACCCTGAAGGAGCTTATCAGCGTATTCAGTAATACGAAGATACCAAACATCCTTTGATTTCTGAACAATGTCACTGTGGCAGATGTCACATTTACCGCCCTGAGAGTCCTCGTTTGAAAGAACAACCTTACAGGAGGGGCAGTAGTTAACAAGAGTTTTATCTCTGAAAACGAGACCCTTTTCAAACATCTTAAGGAAAATCCACTGAGTCCATTTATAATAGCTCTCTTCAGTAGTATCAACAACTCTTGTCCAATCGAAAGAGAAGCCAACCTTTTTAAGCTGTGAAGAGAATTTTTCGATATTCATATCAGTAACCTTACGGGGATGAATACCTGTTTTAATAGCATAGTTTTCAGTTGGAAGACCGTACGCGTCAAAGCCAATGGGGAAAAGCACATTGTAGCCCTGCATTCTTCTCTTACGGGAAATAACCTCAAGACCTGAATATGCTTTAATATGACCTACGTGCATACCTGCACCGCTGGGGTAAGGGAATTCAACAAGACCGTAGAATTTGGGCTTATCTGAATTATCCTGTGCGTGGAAAATACCTTCATCTTCCCAAATTTTCTGCCATTTGCTTTCAACGGCGGAAAAATCGTACTTCATTTCTATCACCTTTCTGTGAAATGCAGAAAAACTGCATATAATTTACTTTTTTATTTTAATTGTTAATCTATAAACTCGCTTATATCAAGCTTTGCACCGTCTTCCCAAAGACGCTCGAGATTATAATAATTTCTTGCATCCTCGAGGAAAATATGAACTACAACACCTTGGAATTCAAGAAGCACCCAACCGGTTGCTCTGCCTTCTGCGTGGTCAAGCTTAATGCCTGCCTCCTCAAGCTGATATTCAACTTCATCTGCTAGAGATCTGATGTGTGTATTTGAATTGGCAGTTGCGATTACAAAGTAATCTGCAACGATTGTAAGCTCGTTAATTTTAATAACTTCAATATCGTTAGCCTTTTTATCGTCAAGGGCTTTCACTATTTTTTTAACTGTATCTAAGCTCATTTATTATCTCCTGTATTTAAAATTTTCATCATAGCATCATTATACGCATCCAAAGTGTCGGGGTGAATTATTCTGCCTTGGTCAATTAGATCTTTAATTGTAAAGCTTAAGCCCTCAACTATTGCTTCGTCAAGCGATTTAACGGCTTTTTCTCGCATAATTTCCACACCGTTATAATCTCTTTCATCGCTTATAAAGTCTGCTATAAATATTATTTTCTCAAGCAACGACATATTTTTTCTGCCCGTTGTATGATATCTCACTGCATTTATTATATCCTGATTATCTATTCCGAATTCTTTTTTAACAAAAACGCTTCCGCATATTGAATGGTAAAGCTTTGCAACGCCAAGCTCATATTCTGAAAGCTCTACTCCGTTTTCAAGCATATATGAAAGCTGAAGTCCTGCGGGAGTATCCTTACAGCAATCGTGAATAAGACCTGCGGTATAGGCGATCTCCTCATCGTAGCCGTAAAGCTTTGCAAGCATCTTTGCCGAATCTGCAACGTTAAGGGAGTGAATATATCTTTTTTCAGTAAGTCTGTTTTTCAAGATTGCTTTAAACTCATTATCTCTATTCACAGTACAACCCCCTCGTTTTAATATATTCGTAAACGCTACTGTTTAGAAAATCGGTTTCCCCGTTTTTCAAGCTCTCACGAATTTCGGTAGAGCTTATTTCAATAGGTTCACTTTCGCAAATAACGATTTCATCTTTACTTAATTTCAAAACGTTTTCAGCATATTCTTTCATTTGAGAAAGCTTTTCACTGTCCCCTGTTCTGCAACCGCAAACCAAAGCACAAAGCTTTAAAATCTCATCGTATTTGTACCATTTATGGAATGACAACAGCATATCGTCACCCATAAATAAATATAGCTTATCTTCGGGATAAAACTTTTTAAACTCTCTCAACGTATCAACAGTATAGCTTGTGCCGCCCTTTTTAATTTCCCAATCGCTTATTTCAAATAAGCCCTCTGGAAACGCAAGCTTACACATAGCGAGCCTATCTTCATCGGAAGCAACCGAGCCTTTTTTAAAGGGTGATACCGCCGCGGGAATTATAAAAACCTTATCTGCATTTATTTCTTTTGAAAGATTTTCCGCTAAAAGCCTGTGACCTTTATGCACAGGGTCAAAAGAGCCACCGTAAATGCCAATTTTTTTCATATCAGTATAAAGTTACGTTTTCCATTTCAAGCTTTCCTCTGTAAGAGGTAATCTTGATTTTAACTCTTGTTACTTCGGTAGGTGTGATTTTAACAATTCTCTTATAACCAACAGCCTGACCTTCGGCAACCTTTTTAAATTTACCGTCGCCTTTGTCTATGTAAACCTCGTAGCCTTCAATATGCTGACCGTTAATAATATGCTCCTGCATAACAATCTTGTCAAACATATCCTTTTGTGAAAGGGTTATTGTAAGCTCGGGTTCTTTATCATTATCGGCAGGTATCCAGGTTTTAAACTCATCTGCATCAAAAAGATTTTCAGCTTTATAAATATCTGAAAAAGAACTGCTTGCGGTAATTGTTCCAATACTTGAAACCTTGTAGTTATAAGACCTTCTTAAATCGTGACCGAAAGCCTTTAAAATTTGGTAATCCATCTCTGCGAATTTACCGTTTTTCATAGGCGGAACGCCAAGCATCCAGCAACAGTTTGAGCCAACTGTCTGAAGGTAAATTTTCTGAAGTCTGTCTTTTGTTTTCGCTGAATATTCATCCTCTTTGTGATAGTACCATCTGTCACGGATTGACATACTTACCTCACAAGGATACCAAATAAATTCTTTTTCTTTCTTGATGGCTTTTCTTGAGCCTAAATCAATTTCGAACTTCTCTGCTTTCCTTCTTGCTCTTTTTGAAGTATCCTTACTACGTTCAAAAGCATTGTAAATACTATGTCTTTCGGGAACAACGCTCCACTCGTTTTCACGGATTACGCCCCATTCGTTACCGTACCAACGAACGTCGGGACCAACGAGAGCGATAACCGCATTTGGTTGACATTCTCTTACAACCTCGTAATAGCCGAGCCAATCGTACTCCTGAACATTTCCGTTTTTGTCGGGCTCTGCAGCACCGTCAAAACGAACGTAAAAAATATCACCGTATTTTGTTAAAACCTCTCGTAAGAGATTTTTAAAGTATGTATTGTAAGCCTCACCGCTTCCGTATGATTCTTCTCTACGGTCAAGGGGTGAAATTGCTATACCGAATTTAAGCCCCTGAGCCTTACACTCTTCGCTTAAAAGAGCAACGATATCTCTGTTTTCAACGTCCCAATCAGTAGCAGATGCAACGGAATATCTTGTATATTGAGAATCCCAAAGGCAAAAGCCGTCGTGATGCTTAACGTTAAGTACCATACCGTTAAAGCCTGCATCCTTGAAAAACTCAACCCATTCTGCCGCATCAAATTCATCAGGGCAAAAGTTTACGGGACTGACAGAGCCGTCCGTCCACTCTTTATTTACAACAGTAGCAAGACCGAAATTTATAAAACCGTAAAACTCTGTCTTTTGCCAATTAAGCTGTCTTTCGGAGGGCTTTACCTCCGCCGCAATTTCATAAGGCTTCATTCTTTATCCTTTCGGGTCAGGCGTGCTACCGCCTGACCTTGATTTTTCTTATTTACCGCAATCGCAGTTTGTAGCAACAATATCTACACCTAAACCGCAGATATTTTCAATAACAATATCACCGATTTTTACGGGTGCTTTAATTACAGCTTCATTAATGACCTTCATACAGTCAAACATTTTATCCTTAGGTACGGGGCCCGCAGATTTAACTGGAACTACGGGGTGAACACCGCCCTCAACCTTAACGCTTGTAGTAAGGCTTCTTACGGGGTTTGTAATTTCAGTTCTTGCGTATTGGTCACCACGTTTACAGGTGTTACCGCTAACGGAAATAACCTCACCGTTTTCAACCTCAACCTCAATAGGACAACCTAAAGGACAGGATACACAAATAAGACTTTTTTTCATTTCAGTACCCTCCTTATTCTTCAACGCGAACAATAATTTCGCTGTCTTTATTCATATCTTTTAACATTTCCGTTGTAATGGTTACGTTTTCCATTTCACCGGGAGCAAGCTTAACCTTCTTTTTAGAGGAAAGGATTTTGCCGTCGCATTCAACAACAACCTTTGCACCCTTATAAACCTGACCAACACGGAAATAAAGCTTTAAGTTTTCTTCGCCCTCAATATTAACTCTTTGAGGAACAATATAGCGAACGCCGTTGATACCCTTTGTATTGATAAAGGTACCGCCTTTTTTCTTACCGAAAATATAATCCGCAGCACCCTTACCTGCAATCTGACTTTCTTCTGTAACGTAGTCAACAAGATCATGCACCTGTAAAACGTTACCGCAAGCAAATATACCGGGGTGAAGTGTTTCTCTGTATTCATCAACTACGGGACCGCTTGTAACTCTGTCAAGCTCAACGCCTACATCCTTTGAAAGCTCGTTTTCAGGGATAAGGCCAACTGAAAGAAGAAGCGTATCGCATTCAATATATTCTTCTGTGCCGGGGATAGGCTGTAATTTATCGTCAACCTTTGCAACGGTAACTCCCTCGAGTCTGTCCTTACCGTGTGTTTTTACAACCGTACAGCTAAGGCGAAGCGGAATACCGAAATCGTCAAGACACTGAACGATGTTTCTTGTAAGACCACCTGAGTAAGGCATAAGCTCGCAAACAACCTTAACCTCTGCACCCTCAAGGGTCATACGTCTTGCCATAATAAGACCGATATCACCAGAGCCGAGAATAACAACCTTTTTACCGGGCATATAGCCGTCAATGTTAACGTATTTCTGTGCAGTACCTGCGGTCATAATACCGGCAGGTCTTGAGCCTGCAATAGAAAGAGCACCTCTCGGTCTTTCACGGCAACCCATAGCAAGCACTACAGCAATTGCCTTAAACTGCATAAGACCTTCGTTGTTGTTTACAGCTGTAACAACGTTATCGTCAGAGATATTAAGCACCATTGTATCAGTGAAAACGTCGATATCGGTTTTCTCAACCTGCTCAATAAATCTTCCTGCGTATTCGGGACCTGAAAGCTCTTCACCGAAATAATGAAGACCGAAGCCTGTGTGAATACATTGCTCTAAAATACCGCCGAGAGTTTCAGCTCTCTCAAGAATAACTATTTTTTCTACGCCCTCTTCCTTTGCCTTGAGGGCTGCAGCCATGCCGGCAGGGCCGCCGCCGACTACAACAAGATCATAATTCAACATTCTGCCCTACCTCCTTATTTTGTCTTATGGTACATAATTTTCGACTCGCCGCCGAATTTAGTAATCTCATTCATAGGTACGTTTAATTCTCTTGCAAGAATTTCAACTACCTTACTACCGCAGAAGCCACCCTGACACCTGCCCATACCTGCTCTTGTTCTTCTCTTAACACCGTCAACGTCACGAGCACCTGCTGGAGCATGAATAGCATCAAGAATTTCGCCTTCTGTAATAGTTTCGCAACGGCAAACAATTCTGCCGTATGCCTTATTCTTTTCAATAAGCTTTGCTCTTTCCTCCGTTGTCATATGACGGAAACGAACGGGCTCAGGACGAATGGGGTTGAACTCCTCTTTCTTTTCAAAGCCGCCTGAAAGCTCGTTTATAATACCGTCAATCATTTCTGCAATAGCAGGTGCAGATGAAAGGCCAGGAGATTCAATGCCCGCTGCATTTATGAAGTTTTTATCTGCTTTTGATGAGCCGATAATAAAGTCGTCTGATGTGGGATGCGCTCTGTTACCGCTGAACGAGGTAATTGCATTTCTTAAAGAAACTGCAGGAACACTCTTTATTGCGTTAACGTAAATTTTATCAAGACCTACGGGAGTTGTTGAAACGTCGTCGCCGTCGTCAATATCCTCTGCTGAAGGGCCAACGATAAGGTTACCGTCAACGGTAGGTGAAACAAGAACACCCTTACCCATTTTTGATGGACATTGGAAAATAGTTCTTGAAACGAGAGAGCCCTGAGACTTATCAAGAAGATAATAGTCACCGTGACGAACAACAATTTCAATAGAATCGTCACCGATAAGAGCTGCTATTTCGCCTGAATGAACTCCGGCGGCATTGATTACGTAAGTAGCTGTTATATCACCAAGAGTTGTATCGAGAACGAAGTCACCGTCGACCTTTTTAATATTTTTAACTTCGCAGTTTCTTACGAATTCAGCACCATTAGTTACTGCATTTTCAACGCCTGCAATAGTAAGCTCGTAGGGGCAAACTATTGATGAAGTAGGAGCTACGAGAGCACCGACTGCAGTATCACCGATATTCGGCTCAAGCTTTACTAATTCTTCTCTGTTTACAATACGAAGCTCGGGAACGCCGTTTTTAACGCCCCTTTCAAGAAGCTCGTTAAGGTGGGGCATTTCTTCCTCAGAAAAAGCAACAACGAGAGCCTCGTTATTTTTAAGCGGAACATGAAGCTCGGAGCATACTTTTTTCATAAGCTCCACACCACGAACGTTAAGTTTTGCTTTAAGCGTACCGGGAACAGCATCGAAGCCAGCGTGAACAATAGCACTGTTAGCCTTAGTTGCACCCATTGCACAGTCGTTAGCTCTTTCAAGAAGAGCAATTTTGATGTTATACTTTGAAAGCTCACGGGTAATAAGAGAGCCTACAACACCTGCACCGATGACAGCAACGTCGTACTTCATCTAAAAACATCTCCTTATGAACAAAAAACACTTGTCCAATATCAAAAATTAAATCAGTTTATTATACCAAGTACAGTATTAAAAATCAAGTGTATATATAATGTTTTATACCTTGTTTTTTGGTAAATAATAGTGTACAATAGTTAGAATGTAAAATATCGGGATAAAAAGTTTATTTTTCCAATATAAAAATATGATTTTTCTCAAAAAAAGCCACCCGATTTGTAACTATAAAATTATTGTTTTGAGGTAAAAATATATGTCAAAGCCTGAACTTCTTGCTCCTGCGGGAGATATGAATTGCCTTATAGCCGCTGACCGTTTCGGTGCAGATGCAGTCTATATCGGCGGCCCCCTTTTACAGTTAAGAGCAGAAAAATCCGCATTCACCGAAGAAGAAATTGATGTCGCCGCAAAGCTTTTACATTCTAAGGGCAAAAAGCTTTACGTTACCGTAAATAGCTTTACAAAAAACAGTGAAATTGAGCCCCTCAAAAGCTATGCAAGAAATCTTCATTCTTTAGGTGTCGACGCGGTTATCGTGTCTGATTTAGGTGCAGTAAGAACAATAAAACAAGCAGAGCCGAATTTAGAGGTTCATATAAGCACCCAGGCAAACTGCTGCAACTACGCTTCTGCCCTTGCTTACTACGAAATGGGTGCTTCAAGAATAGTTATTGCCCGTGAAATGACAATAGATGAAATTGCTGAAATGCACTCAAAAATCCCCGAGGATTTAGAGCTTGAAGCCTTTGTTCACGGTGCTATGTGTATGGCGTATTCAGGCAGATGCCTTATCTCTTCATATATGAACGGAAGAAGCGGTAATAGAGGCGAATGTACTCAGCCTTGCCGTTGGGAATATTACCTCGTTGAAAGAAACAGACCTAACGAATACTTGAAGCTTGAGGAATATCCTGACCATTCTGCACTTCTCTCTTCTCACGATATGAAGGCTATCGGCTTCCTTGACAAGCTTGCTGATGCAGGTATAGATTCCTTTAAAATTGAAGGCAGAATGAAAACAGAATATTACGTTTCCCACGTTGTAAATGCTTACAGACGTGCTATTGATAAATCTGCCCCGTTAGAGCTTCTTGATGATGAGCTTAACGCAATAAGCCACCGTCCCTACAACAGCGGTTTTTATTTCGGAAACCTCGTTCACGGCCACAAAAACGACGGTCTTTATCATTGGGATTGCACCTTTGCGGGCGTAGCTCTCGATGATTGTAAGGATGGCAAACTAAAAATACAACAACGTAACTTTTTTAAATTAGGTGACACTATCGAAGTCCTTTCCCCCAAAGCCTTTGGTATGAAATTTACTGCTACAAAAATAGTAAATGAAAAAGGCGAAGAATGTGAAAGTGCTTGTCACCCTCAGGAATTCCTCACTCTTGATTGCACCGCCGACGTTAAAAAAGGTGACATTTTAAGAGTAAGAACCGAGAAAAAAGAAATCATTACAGATATTTAAGGCTATGAAAAACTTTGAAATTCTTGCTCCTGTTGGAGCAAAAGAACAGCTATATGCCGCCGTTAGATGCGGTGCAAACGCGGTTTATCTCGGTGCGGGTGATTTTAACGCCCGAAGGAACGCAGATAATTTTACAAACGATGACCTAGGCGAAGCTATAAAATACTGTCATTTAAGAGGTGTAAAGGTATACGTAACCCTTAACACTCTTATTTTTGACAAGGAAATAGCTGACCTTTACGACTGCGTAAAAAACATTGCAAAATGCGGTGCCGATGCAGTTATAATCCAAGATTTTGCAGTATTAAAAGCAGTTAAAGATATCTGCCCCGAAATGCCCCTGCACGCCTCAACTCAAATGGCGGTGCATAACGTTAGCGGTGCCGAATTCTTAGAGAAATTAGGCTTCTCAAGAATTGTTCTTGCAAGAGAATTATCTCTTACCGAAATAAAAATGATTCGTGAAAAAGTCAGTGCAGAACTTGAAGTATTCGTCCACGGTGCCCACTGTATGAGTGCGTCGGGTAACTGCTATCTTTCCGCTATGCTAGGTGAAAGAAGCGGTAACAGAGGGCTTTGTGCTCAAGGCTGTAGGCTTAATTGGCAAAACGCTCACGGCAGAGAATATGCTCTTTCTCTCAAAGATATGTCGTATCTTGACAGCATAAACGAGCTTCAGAAAATCGGCGTTGAATCCTTTAAAATCGAGGGTAGAATGAAACGCCCCGAATACGTTGCCGCAGCCGTAACCAGCTTGAGAAAAGCAATGAACGGTGAGTTTTACGATAAAAACACTCTTCGTTCAGTTTTTTCACGAAGCGGTTTTACCGACGGTTACCTTAAAGGTGAAAGAAAAGTTTCTATGTTTGGCTTCAGAAGCAAGGAAGACGTAACCTCTGCTCAGCCTATTCTCAAAGATCTTGAAACACTTTATAAAGACGATATCCGTCCTAATAAAGTGGCTATGCACCTTACGTTAAAACGTGATTTACCCTCAATCCTCACAATAAAATGCGGTGAGTTATCAGTTACGGTAACCGGTGAAATACCCGAAGAGCCGAGGACTGCACCTTTATCTTACGAAATCGCATTACGCAACTTAAGCAAATTAGGTGACACCTCTCTTTATCTTAAATCACTTACCTTTGAAAATGAAGACACTCTCACCCTCCCCGCCTCTGCAATAAATGCTTTAAGACGAAGCGGTGCGGAGCTTTTAGAAAAAGAGATTTGCAAGGTAAATTATACTGTAAATGATATAGCCCCCAAGTCACTATCTGAAACCAAGCACGCCTCACCTTTTCAGCAAAAAAGAGAATTAAGGATTCGTCTTGAAAGCTTTTCTCAATATTCAGAAATTTTTAATAAAGCTGATATGCTTATTTTGAAAATCGATGATATCATAAAAAACAAAGAAGAGATTGAGCTTTTACCCGTGAAAATCTGTGCCGAGCTTCCCGCACTTATCTATCCCGAAAATGAAGAAAAGCTTCTTTCTCAACTTAAGGAAATCAAAAAAATGGGCATCGTAAGAGGCTCAACGGGTAATATCGGCGGTATTGCTCTTCTTAAAAAAGCAGGGTTTCACATTTGCGGTAACCACGGTTTAAATATAACGAATTCTATAGCTCAAGAGCAATATAAAAATTTTGGTATTGATGACGTTACTTTTTCCTTTGAGCTTACCGAAAAGGCAATAAAAAATATGACCGCCTCAATAAAAAGCGGTGCATATATTTACGGCCATTTACCATTAATGCTTATGAGAGCTTGTCCTCAAAAAAGTGAGAGCGGTTGTGAAAAATGCAACGGTAAAACAGAATTAACCGACCGAAAAGGTATAACCTTTCCCGTAATTTGCCATAATAAATTATACTCTGTGCTTCATAACAGCGTACCGCTTTATATCGGGGATAAAAATCTTTCATACCTTTCTTTTGTGACACTTTATTTCACAAAAGAAACGAAGAAAGAATGTGAAAGTATTTTCAATTCTTACTTACAGAATAAAACGATTGAAGGCAAAAAAACTAACGGATTATTCTACAGAGAATTACTTTAAATTCAGTCCACATCCCTAAAAGCGAAAGGAGATGACTCAATGAAAACTGCTATAATTATCGGTGCAGGCCCTGCAGGTCTTACCGCAGCATATCAGCTATTAAAAGAAACTGATATTTTACCCGTTATATTTGAAGAAAGCGATTTTATCGGCGGTATTTCCCGCACTGCACAGCATAACGGCAACAGAATCGACATAGGCGGTCATCGTTTTTTCTCTAAAATAGCTCAGGTAAACAGCCTTTGGCAAGAGCTTTTGCCCTTGCAGGGTGCCCCCTCCTTTGACGATATAAAAACCGAAACAGAAAAGCCTCTTTCACCTGACGGTCCCGACCCCGAAAAAGAGGATAAGGTGTTACTTTTAAGAAACAGAGTTTCAAGAATTTACTACTTAAGAAAATTCTTTGATTACCCTATCTCTATTAAGCCCGAAACCTTTATAAATATGGGGCTTTCACGCACCCTGAAGGCAGGCTTCGGTTATATCTATTCTTGCATATCAAAAAAAGAAGAAACATCTCTTGAAAACTTCTATATTAACCGTTTCGGCAGACCTCTTTATGAAATGTTTTTCGAGGATTACACAGAAAAATTATGGGGCATTAACCCTTCCGAAATTTCTGCGGATTGGGGTGCTCAACGAGTTAAAGGTCTTTCTTTAACAAAGGCTTTACTCAATATAGTAACGAAGCCCTTTAAAAAGAGTGAAAACGTTGAAACATCTTTAATCGAGCAGTTTTATTACCCCAAGAAAGGTCCCGGTCAGCTTTGGGAAGCTTTAGCAGATGAAATCGAGAAAAAAGGCGGTAAAATTCTTAAGAACCACCAAGTAACCGACTTCGCTGTTGAGGCAGGTAAAATTTCTTCCGTTTTCGTTGAAACGCCAGAAGGCAAGAAACAATTCAAAGCAGATTATATTATCTCAACAATGCCCGTAAAAGACCTTGTAAACGGCTTAGGTGATGCTATCCCCGAAAACGTAAAATCAATAGCCGATGCACTTCCCTACCGTGATTTTCTTACGGTCGGTCTTCTCGTTAAAAAGCTTAACCTTGAAAATAAAACGAAGCATAAAACCTTAGGTGATATCGTGCCTGACTGTTGGATTTATATCCAAGAAAGAGACGTTAAAATCGGAAGACTTCAAATTTTCAACAACTGGTCACCTTATATGGTAAAAGACCCTGAAAACACCGTTTGGATAGGTCTTGAGTATTTCTGCAACGAGGGTGATGAATTCTGGAATATGAACGATAAAGAATTCACAGAATTTGCAACAAACGAGCTTGAAAAAATCGGTGTAATAAATGCCGAAGACGTGTTGGACAGTGTACGCATTAAAGTAAAAAAAGCTTACCCCGCTTATTTCGGCTCATATAAGGATTTCCCACTTGTAAGAAAACAGCTTGATTTAATAGAAAACCTTTATTGCATAGGCAGAAACGGTATGCATCGTTATAACAATATGGACCATTCAATGATGACCGCAATCGAAGCAGTTAACTGTATAAAAAATAATTACAAGGACAAGTCATCAATCTGGAACGTTAATACAGAAAAAGAATATCACGAAGAAAAAGCCTGAAGATAAACTCTTCAGGCTTTTTAAAACGAGAAATACCAGTTGCGGGTGGCTTCGCAGAGAGCAAACATCCTATTAACATAACAAATCCACAAAGGGGTGTACCTCTCTTCGAAGAGAGGGAGACCGCCTTAAATTGTACTTATTCATTAACATTAATTTTTAAGCGTGCCTATAAATTACTGTTATAACAAAGTATACCGGGCGGTGGAGAGTTCTCTAAGCGACAAAGAAGCGTAGTTGAATCGTAAGATTCAAATGCAGTTAACCAAATGATACGAAAAAACAAATAAACAAGAATGAAAAAAAGAAAAGCGTTACCTATAAATGCCGAATTAAAAGAATATGATATTAAAATGCGAAAGAGTATGACTGATGAAAAAGAAAGTTTGGTATCAGATATTAAACGATTACGTTTTAAACTCTCTCCTAAATGTAGATAACGATAACGGTGGGTATATTGCAGTTGAATCTTACGATTCAACGACGTTCGAGGACTCACGTCGAGAATTTTCCACCGCCCGAAAAACTTAATTTTAACTCAAAATGATTGGCACGAAATATATTTATTCTAAAAAACAACAAAGAAAAAGGCGGTCCCCCTTCCTTCGAAGGAAGGTACACCACCTTTATAAATTTATTCTATTAGTAAGTTTTTCGCTCCCCACGAAGCCTCTGGCATCTGGCATCTTCAGTTCGCACTTCGCACTTGATTTTCCATTTGCCTCTTGCCATTTCCAACTTAAAATAAAACTGCAAAGCCGTCAGACTTTGCAGTTTTTAATTTAATTATATAATCTCTTTCTTTATCTTCTTATTGATAAAGGGAAAAACCTTTGGCACGAGAAGCTTTGCATAAATAACGTATGCAACAAGGCCACCAAGTAAACCAACTACTGCACCAACGACAACGTCTGAGGGGTAGTGAACGTGAACGTAGATTCTTGAGAAGCCGATAAGTAATGAAAGAATAAACGCGGGGATACCGAGAGCGAGCTTTTTATCCTTGCAGCAACCAAGAAGAAGAGCAAAGCCTGCACCGATTGAAGATGAGGTATGACCTGAGGGGAATGACCAGCTACTGCTCTTGTCAATAAGAGCGGGCCAAACGTATTCATAGCCTGCGTTAGTCCATACTGAAGCGTCAATGTTGTAAGGTCTGGGACGTTCAATAATATTCTTGAGAGCAAGATTATTAACTGCCGAAGCAATTGCTAAGCCTGCGATTAAAAGAACGCCGAGCTTTCTTGTCTTCTTAGGGATGAAAAGAATAACTGCTAAAACCCACCAAACAATACCGGGGGTGTCACCAAGATGAGTTATAAATGTAAAAATAGTGTCTAAAACGGGGTTCATAATGCTGTCTACGAACTGATATATAGCAACGTCAAAGTTTACTATAAAATCATTCAAAAAGAATTCTGCCATAACTGCCTCCTAAAAATTTAATGGATTCATTTTACTATTTTAAGACGTAATTGTCAACAATTACTGTTTAGCTCCGTTATCAAACATTTCAAGCACTTTAACACTTGCAGCATAACACAATTCAAGGCATTCCTTGTTAAGTGCTTCGGGTGTATCACGTCTTGTATGATAGAAATCGGGAAGAGCGTGGCTAAGTGCAGTAACCCCCGTTGCTCTCATACCTGCCTGAGCAAACGCTGCAGAATCGGTTGCACCACCAAGAGGCGGAACCATACCTTTTTTGCAGGGAATATTTAATTCCTCGCAAGCCTCAATAAATAAATCGGATACCTCTTTATCAACCTTAACGGTACCATTAAGGTCACGGTAGTTAACCATAAGCTCTTCAGGCTGAGTTATAGTATCGTATGAATAAACGAATGTAGGAACGTCGTTCATTTCATCCTTATGAGCCTCGCACCAAGCCATAGCCCCGCGAAGACCTGCTTCCTCACTACCTGAGAAAATCACACCGATTTCTGTGTTTTCAAGCTCAATGTTATGCTCCTGAAGCATCTTGAGAATACCCATGCCGATATAGCAGCCTGAAAGGTTGTCGTTAGCACCATCAACGATTCTCTTCTTGTTCCACATAAAGTAAAGGCCAAACCAGAATGGTACGAAAGCTATAGTAACAAGACCAAGCTTAAATGCTAAATCGCCCTCAAGAACACCTGCCAATTTTAAAATAGCAATAGCAAGTAAATAGAAAGCTCCAAGGAAGCAAGCCATCAAATGAATATCAAAGCCGAGATATGTAAACTTTTCCTTAAAGGGCCATTCCCAAACTGCGTCAACGTGACCTACAAATATAATTCTTCTTTTAACTTCGCCTTTAGGCTTTTTGAAGCCTGTTGCGTTGTGACCTGTTTTTTCTTTAAAGAATCTGTCAACTAATTTCTTATAAAGACCAAACTGTATAAAACAAATAGCAAGACCGATTACAATAAACGCGATTGATAAAACAGGCATAAAGAAGTATGAAGCAAATGCTATAAAGCAACAAGTGATTGTGAAGTAAATCCAACCGAAGAATGAGCCGGGGTTTTCTTTAAACTCCTCAACAAATGCTCTGTCACAGCCCAATTCCTTCATTTTTTCTACTGCATATTCGCAAGCCTGATGTTCACCCTTTGAGCCGGGATCTCTCTTTTCAAAAGTATTGCAGATATATGTGATTTCATCAATCATATATTGAGCCGCTTTGCTTTTTGCTCCAATAATTTTGCTTAAATCCATACTTTTCTCTCCTCTTGAAATAAAATATATTTCTGTTTCTTATTTTATAAAAAATTTATTCAAAGGTCAATAAAAATATAATAATTTTAAACAAATGTTAAATAAAAAGAGTTTAAATCTATGTTTTCAACCCGTAAAAACTCAAATTTAAACTCTCAAAACGTATTATTTATATTTTTCAACCAATTTTGCAAATCTGCAAGCTCTTACGTAACATTCTGCAACGTACTCCTCAATGGGCATTTTCATATACTTATCATTTTCGTGTCTATTAGGTTTAGACGTCTTATTAAGTTCAAACGTAAGAGTACCCGAAAAGCCTGTTTTTGCAATTCTTTTTGCATTATATTCCCAATCCCCTATTCCGTCAAAGGGTAAAAGATGCAAATCATCGTGCCAGAATATTTTGCCGTTAAAATCCTTAATTCCTAAATTATCGTTTAAGTGAGTTATAAAAAGTCTGTCTCCGTAAAGTGCTAATAAATCTTCTGAAAAGTTGTAGCACATTTCGTGACCCGAATCCCAACAAAAGCCGATATGCTTTTCATTTTTAAAATGAGTAAGAAGCCCGTCAAGGCATTTTTCACCCTCGGTATTTTCGAAAGCAATTCTTACACCTAATTCTTTTGCACGGTCAATTACCTTACCGTAATTTTGGAGTCCGAATTCGGTAGGCTCACCCACCTTATCAAAACCGACGTAAACGTGAGAAACCATTAAATCAACGTCTGCCTTTGCAGTAAGTTCAAGATACTTAATAAGATTTTTAACTCCCTTTTCGGCTAACTCTTTTTCATTTTCGTTCCACATATCATCGGTATAATCCCAAGGCGCGTGTACCGCTTCAAACTCTAACCCTTCAAGTTTTCCGACCTTTGCAGCTTCAAGAATACCGTTTTCGTTTCCAACGTGCCAACAACCCGTAAAGGCTTCAAACCCTGTCTTCTTAAAAAGCTTTATCTGCTCTTCATCACTTATCCCGAAGCCACCTAAAGAAAGACATAATTTCTGATTATACATAAATACTCTCCAAACAAAAACAGACCTCTGCCCCATATTTTTAATGAAACAAAAGTCTGTTTGTAATTAATTAAAGCTTGCAGATATCTGCTTCTGTAATAAGATGGAAGCCTGCATCCTCAAGAGCTTTTTCAGCAGTAGCAATATCCTCAACTCTGAGAACAACGTAAGCGTGTTTTTCTGTACGAGCCATAAAAGCGTAAAGGTATTCTGTATTGATACCTGCTTTATCGAGCACACCGAGAGCCGCCGAGAGCTTACCGGGAGCATCACCGATTTTAACACCAACAACGTCGGTGATTTTTATAAGATAACCTGCGTCTTTAAGTGTTTTTTCTGCAAGCTCTTCGTTATTCACAATAAGACGAAGAATACCGAAGGATTCAGTTTCTGCAATAGAAAGGGCTCTGATATTAACGTTATTCTCAGCAAGCGTATCTGTAATAGAAACAAGAGCTCCTTTTTTATTTTCAACAAAAATAGTTAACTGCTTAATTGCCATTGTTAAAACCCCTTTCTCAGATCAACTTACGTTTATCAATAACTCTTACAGCCTTACCTTCACTTCTTGTAATGCTCTTAGGAGCAACAAGACGAACCTTAGGATTGATTCCAAGCATAATTTTCATAGCATCGGCAAGAGCTTTTTCCATTGAAAGAATATCGCTAACCTTGTCGGTAAACTGTTCAGGGCTCATTTCAACGTTAACCTCGAAAGTATCGTTATTGTTAACTCTGTCAACGATAATCTGATAGTTAGGCTCGTAGCCCTCTTTAAGAAGAACTGTTTCAATCTGGCTGGGGAATACGTTTACACCGCGGATAATAAGCATATCGTCAGTTCTGCCCATAGGCTTTGCCATTTTTATAAGAGTACGTCCACAAGAGCATTTTTCTCTTGAAAGAACGCATATATCACGTGTGCGATAACGAAGAAGCGGGAAAGCTTCTTTATCAAGAGCTGTGAAAACAAGCTCACCCTTTTCACCTAAGGGAAGCACCTCACCTGTATCAGGGTCAATAATTTCTGCAATGAAGTGGTCTTCGTTTATGTGCATCCCTGTCTGCTCACTACATTCGAAAGCAACACCGGGGCCTGATGTTTCGGTAAGACCGTAAATATCATAAGCTTTAATGCCGAGTGTATTCTGAATATTCTGTCGCATTTCCTCTGTCCAGGGCTCTGCACCGAAAATACCTGCTTTAAGAGGAATATCCTCGGGCTTGTAGCCTTGTTCTTTAAGACTTTCACCTATGTATGCCGCATACGATGGTGTGCAACAGATAATTGAAGCATTAAGATCCATCATAAATTGAATCTGACGTTCAGTATTACCTGATGACATAGGAAGTGTAAGACAACCAACCTTATGAGAGCCACCGTGAAGACCTGCACCGCCTGTGAAAAGACCGTAGCCGTAAGCAACCTGACAAACGTCTTCGTTACTGCCACCTGCAGCAACAATAGCTCTTGCACAGCAATCTTCCCATAAATCAATATCGTGTTGTGTGTAAAATGCAACAACACGCTTACCTGTTGTGCCCGATGTTGAATGAATTCGCACACAATCTGACAAAGGCGCACCCAAAAGACCGTAAGGATATGCTTCACGAAGGTCATCTTTGGTTAAAAAAGGAAGTTTGTATAAATCTTCAATGCCCTTGATATCATCGGGTGTTACACCCTTATCTTCCATCTTTTTACGATAGTAAGGCACATTTTCCCAAACATGTTTTACCTGAGCAACAAGTCTTTCGCTTTGAAGTGCAACCATCTCTTCGCGGCTTGCGCACTCCATTTCCTTTTGATAATAATTTGCCATATTTTTCACGCTTCTCTACCTAATAAAAATGCTTTTTTGTTGAGTTCCAAGAATTTTGCGGGAACGCTTTGTTCAATTGCAGTCATCCAATCTTCTTCAGTAAAATCGAAATACTTTGAAAGCTTACCCATAAGTACAATATTAACTGCTTTAGAAGTGCCTGCTTCTTCAGCAAGCGATAAAGCATCAATAGCATCCAAATCAATGCCAAGTGCTTTAATTTTTGCCTCTAATTCCTTAGGATATTCACACGCACCGATAAT
>JAZROI010000010.1:0-11482 GCA_045648585.1 Acutalibacteraceae bacterium | reverse complement strand
GCCTCCGACTTGGTGATGACAGCTCTGAACCCAAAGCTAAATTCGGCTTCTTCCGTAGAAAAAAATAATTTACAGGTGTTATTATGTCCGTGTTTTTAGCGTTACTGACTTGTTTAGCTCTTATTGGGGCGGACCAGTTGTTTAAATATCTTGTAATTGAATATTTAAAGCCTATCGATTACGTGAACGTCATTGAAGGTGTTTTGCGTTTCAGGTACGTTGAAAACACGGGTGCCATCTTTGGTTCTTTTGCTGCTCACACCGCTATTTTAACCGTTTTTTCAATTATTTTATTGACGGTAACTGTTGTTTTTCTTATTAAAAATAAAGAAAAATCAAAAATTGTAAACGTGTGTCTTATTCTTATGATTTCCGGTGGTATGGGTAATATAATAGACCGAATCAGGCTTAAATACGTTGTAGACTTTATAGAACCTTTGTTTGTTGATTTTGCGGTATTTAATTTTGCTGATTGTCTTATAACAGTTGGTGCGTTTGCGTTAGTCATATATTTAATTATTGATATAATAAAAGACAGTAAAAGGGATAAAGCTACAGTAAGCAGCACAACGGAGAATGGTAATGGAACAAATTGAGTTGATTATTGATTCATCTATTGCAGGTGAAAGGCTAGATAAAGCTGTTTCTTTGTTATGTGAAAATATCTCACGTAGCTCGGCTCAAATTCTTATTGAAGATGGTAACATTCTTGTTAATGACAAGGTTGCAAATAAAAAAACAAGCCTTAAAGTAGGGGATTGCGTTGCGGTAAACTTACCCGACCCTAAAGAGCTTGACGTTTCACCTGAAAATATTCCGTTAGATATAGTTTATGAGGATGAGCATCTTCTGGTTGTAAACAAGCCTAAAGGTATGGTTGTTCACCCTGCAGCAGGAAATTATAACGGGACTCTTGTAAACGCTCTTTTATATCATTGTGGTAATTCACTTTCGGGGATAAACGGTGTTATAAGGCCGGGTATCGTACACAGAATTGATAAAGATACAAGCGGTTTACTTATTGTTGCAAAAACTGATGTTGCTCATAACGGCCTTGCTGAACAAATTAAAGAGCATAGCTTTAAAAGAGAATACAGAACTGTTGTTGTAGGCAATGTTAAGGATGGTAGCGGTACTATTGATGCTCCGATAGGCAGACACCCGAAGGACAGAAAAAAACAAGCTGTTACTGATAAAAATTCAAGGAATGCAATAACTCATTATGAAGTACTCCAACGATTTAACGGTTTTACTTTTTTACGAGTTATTCTTGAAACAGGGCGTACACACCAGATAAGAGTTCATATGGCTTACCGAGGTAATCCTGTGGCAGGTGATACCGTTTACGGTAACGCAAAGAAAACCTATGGCTTAGATGGTCAGTGTCTTCACGCTGCTGTAATTGGCTTTATTCACCCAATTACTAAAGAATACCTTGAATTCGAATCTGATTTACCTGATTATTTTACTGATTTCTTAAAAAGGATTTCATAATATGGCTTCTGAATATTCAAAATGGCTTCTTGTTTCAGATATTGATGGAACTTTAAACGATAAGTCATTTAAATTACCTGAAAATAACCGTAGAGAAATTAAAAGATACGTTGAAGCAGGTGGTTATTTCACCTTATGCTCAGGCAGAAATCTTGAATCACTTAATATTCATTATAACAAGCTTGGTATTAAAACACCTGCTATTTGTCTTAACGGTGCGGGGATTTTTGATTATAATTCTAATAATTTGATATATTATAATGTTATAACAACCAGAGGAGAAGAGGTTTTACTCGATATATTTAGTCGATATAAGCTTCTCAATTTGACGGTTTATTCATATAATAAGCTTTTTCTTGCTAAACGAACTTGCTTATATGGTTTTGTTGTTTCAAAGATGGATAAGCTTTCTCATGAGTTTTGTAACAAAATTTCCGATTTACCCCGAGGAAATTGGGGAAAAATTTCATTTTTCAGTTTGCCTTCTACTTTAAAGAAAATTGAAGAAGAACTCAAAAATGAAAACAATTCCGAATTGTTCGATTACTTTTACACCTCACCCGCAACCCTTGAGGTTGTAAATAAGGGTGTTAACAAAGGTAATGCAGTTTTAAAACTTGCTGAATATCTCGGTATAAATAAGGAAAACACTGCCGCTGTTGGCGATTATTATAACGACGTTGATATGTTTAAGAGGGTAGAGCATCCCGTTTGTTGCGGTCAGGCACCCGATGACATTAAGGCAATGTGTGAACACGTTACTTGTCATTGTAATAACGGCGCAGTTGCTGAGTTTATAAATTATATTGAAAATAAATACATTAAATAATGGAGGAATTATTAATGGATGCGATTTCTAAAAAAGAATTAGCTAAAATTGCCTGCAATGTCAGAATGGGCATTATCGAAGGCACTTTTAATGCTAAATCAGGTCATCCCGGCGGTTCTCTTTCTATCACCGAGATATTAACCTATCTTTATTTTAAAGAAATGAATATTGACCCCGAAGCCCCCATAGCCTGTAACAGAGATAGATTTGTGCTTTCTAAAGGTCATGCGGCACCTGCTCTTTACTCAGTTATGGCTAACAGAGGGTATTTTCCCGTTGAGGAGCTTAAAACCTTGAGAAAGATTGATTCAAGGCTTCAGGGTCATCCCAGTATGAATTATCTTCCCGGTATTGATATTAGCTCAGGCTCTCTCGGTCAGGGTATATCCGCCGCTTGCGGTATGGCTTTAGGTGCAAAGCTTAAAGGCGATGCTTTTAGAGTTTACACTATACTTGGCGACGGTGAAATCGAAGAGGGACAGGTTTGGGAAGCCGCTATGTACGCTGCAGCCAAAAAGCTTGATAACCTTGTAGCATTCGTTGACAATAATAATCTTCAGATTGACGGTACAGTTGAAGAGGTTAACTCACCTTACCCGATTCCTGAAAAATTTGCAGCTTTCGGTTGGAACGTAATTGAAATTGACGGTCATAATTTTGACGAAATTGAGTCTGCTCTCAATGAAGCAAAGGCAACAAAAGGTAAGCCTACTGCAATTATTGCTACCACAACAAAAGGTAAAGGCGTTTCCTTTATGGAAAATCAGGTTAATTGGCACGGTGCCGCACCTAATGCAGAACAGTATGAAATCGCAATGAACGAGCTTAAAGCTCTTCTTAATGAAGTGGAGGGTTAATGATGGCTGATGTAATTAAAACTGCAACTCGTGATGCTTACGGTAAAGCTCTCGTTGAGTTAGGAGAAAAGAACCCCGACATACTTGTTCTTGATGCTGACCTTGCAGCTGCAACAAAAACAGGTGCTTTCAAAAAAGCATTCCCCGAAAGATTCTTTGACACAGGTATTGCCGAGGGTAATATGATGGGCGTTGCTGCAGGTCTTGCAACAACAGGCTATACAGTTTTCGCAAGCTCATTCGCTATGTTTAGCGCCGGCAGAGCTTTCGAACAGGTTAGAAATACAATCGCTTATCCTCACCTTAACGTTAAAATCGGTGCAACTCATGCAGGTATTTCCGTTGGTGAAGACGGTGCTAGCCATCAGTGCTGTGAGGATATTGCTCTTATGAGGTCAATTCCCGGTATGGTTATTATAAACCCCGCTGACGATATTGAAGCAAGAGCTGCTGTATTTGCTGCTGCAGAGCACGATGGTCCTGTATATATGCGTTTCGGCAGACTTGCCGTACCGAGAATTTTCGATGAAGACTATAAGTTTGAAATCGGTAAGGCAGTAACTCTTAAAGAGGGTAGCGACGTTACAATTATCGCAACTGGTCTTATGGTAAACGAAGCGTTAATGGCTGCAGAAGAACTTTCAAAAGAAGGAATTTCCGCTGAAGTTATTAATATGCATACAATAAAACCTCTTGATAAGGATGCAATAATCAAATCTGCAAAGAAAACAGGTTGCATTGTTACTGCTGAAGAGCATAACGTTGTTGGCGGTATGGGTGATGCAGTTTGTGATGCAGTTTGCGCCGAACACCCGGTTCCCGTTGTTAAAGTTGGCGTTGAAGATACATTCGGCAAATCAGGCCCTGCTGTTGAGCTTCTTCACATCTTCGGACTTGATGCTGATAATATAGTTAAAAAAGCCAAAATTGCAATTGAAAAGAAATAATATTTAATATTTAAACTAAAACATCAGTAAAATATTTGTATTTTTATTGAAAATAACAAAAATATGTGTTATAATTAATAAGATATAAAAATATTTTTAGTGACAGGGAGATTGTTTTATGGCTAATTGTCCTAAATGCGGTTACAAATTAAGATTAATTGACGTTAAGGCTGAATGCCCTAAATGTGGTGTTAACCTTATGTATTACAACCATCAGGAAAGACTTCAGGAGGATGCTGACAAGGCTGAGGAAGAGCACGTAAGAATGCAACCTAAGATCGATAGAGTTAAATTCTCTTTCGTAGGTACAAAGCTTTCTATCGTTCGTCTTATCTTATTGTTAGTGCCTATCGGAATGCTTTTCTTACCTTTAGCACACATCAACGTTAATATGCCTTTCAAGACTATTGATACAGATATCACAATCCTTAATGTCGTTATGGATGTTATTATGGAAATGGATTTCGGTCTTATTTTTGATATGATAGCAGGCTCAGAGTTAACAAGAGTTGCTTTTGTTTTCTACTTGCTTTCAATGGTATTCGTATTAGTTGCTGCTGTTTTTGCAATCCTTAATATACCCTTTGACTCAGTTTCTTGCTCAGAAAAGGGCTTCAAGAGAAACGTTACTCTTTCTTCTTGCGGTATTGCTTTTACAGTTTTAAGCATCATTTCCTTCTTTGTGTTTAACAGTCAGCTTACAAAAACTTTTGGCGGTGTTTACTCAGGTAGCATCGGTATCGGTGCATTTTTAGTAATAATCGCTTTCATAGCAATAATTATTATAAATATAGCTATCAAAAAGCAGAATGCACCTATCAAATACAAAGACCTTTCAGAATGTATTGAAAGACTTGAGAAACGTAAACAAGAGCTTGCTTTAATTGAAGCGGAAGCAGAAAGAATTCTCGCTGAGAAAAAGAAAAATGCATAACGAAAAAGCAGAGCAATTTGCTCTGCTTTTATTTTTTATTTAAAATAATTGTTCTGTGATATTTTGTTCGTCATAACTCAGTGAAGCTGAACACCACACGATGAAGCCGTATATCACTACGTAGCAATAATACTCGCCACAGGTGAATAAAACTTAGGCACACTTCGTTATGGAGTGTGCCTAAATAATGCCCCGCAGTGCCGGTTGCGATAATAGTAACCTGCTCTTAGCAGGTGGGTGTCCTCTCCAACGTTTCACGCTCCCTTCGTCCGCCGAAGCGGGAGGTCTGCAATCGCAGTCAGAAGTCCGGACTCCCTTTAAATTGACATAGGGTTAGTATTAGTCGCAGTTGTCGCACACCGCAGGAAATATTAAGTTTATTTCGAATTATTCTTCTGTGTCAAACTCAAATAAATCTTCAAGTCTTTCTTCGAAAATCTTACCTATTTCATCGAAAAGCTTATCGTCTTCAATAGGCTCAAGATAAGTTTCGCCATCTTCATCCTCAACAACTGAAAGAATGATAAGCTCGCCGTCATCATCAAGGATTTCTTCTGCATCTTGATAAACGGGGAGAAGAGCAACGAATCTACCGTCATCAGTTCCAATTCTGTCAAGCTCTTCAAAAGTATGTTCAACACCGTTTTCGTCAACAACAGAAATTAAATCAGGATTGTATTCGTTTTCGTTATTAATTTTATCTGACATTATTATCACCATTTTCCTTTAAATTTATGTTAATCTTTTAATCAAATTTTAATGTTAAATTATAAGAAAGTCAACTGTAAATTATTCACAAATTGAAACTTCCCATGTAAATTCCTTACTGCTATAAGCCTCTAAGGCCATAATACCGCGTTTCTCTGAAAAGTCAGCAACCTTATGGTAGCTATCGTTAACACCCCACCAAGGCTCTAAACATACATAAGGAGCGTTTGGCTTTGCCCAAATACCAAGGAAAGGTGAGTCAAAATCAAATTTAATAACTCTATCGTGTGAATTACTTTTTATTGAAATAGAATCAGAATTAAATGAACTGAGTATCAAAGCATCATCAACAAACAAATCCTTTGTTAAAGTGAGCTTGTTACCTTCCATTTCAACAGGAAACTTTTCATCAATAAGAATTGATTCGTGGTCTATTCTTTCAGTTTCAAGAGAATTATCTTTATTAAACTCAAGATAGTCACCAATCTGACAATTGAAAGCGGGATGAGCACCAAAAGAATAATACATAACAGAATCGTTATTATTCTTCACTGTATGGGTTACTTTTAAGCCTTTTTCTGTTAACTGAAATTTAACCTTTAACTCAAACTTATAAGGAAATTTTGAAACCGATTCATCATCGTCAGTTTGAACGAATGTAAGTGAATCATCTGTTTTTTCAACTAAAGTGAAGGGCTTCTTTCTAACGATGCCGTGCTTATCCATTGAATATTCTTTACCGTCTAAAGTGTATTTATCATCAAGAAGTCTACCGATTATCGGGAAAAGGATAGGTGACTGACCGTACCATATATCAGTATTTCCGTTCCAGATATACTCAATACCTGTATCTTTTGATTTTAAAGAGTTAAGCTCTGCACCCATCTCTTTTACAGCAAGGGTAAACTTACTGTTTTCTGCAGAATAAACCATAATTTAACCTACCTATTTAGTAATTAAGCGTTGTTTGCTTTTTTTCTTGTAAGAACGATATTAACGATGATACCGAGAATAAGAGCACAAGCAATAGAAGTAAGAGTAACTTTACCGATTGCAAGAGCCATACCACCGATACCTGCAATAAGAATAACTGAAGCGGTGAAAAGGTTAGCATTCTCTTCAAGGTCTACCTTTTGAATCATTTTAAGACCGCTAACAGCGATGAAGCCGTAAAGAGTAATACATACGCCACCCATTACGCAGCCGGGGATAGAATCAAGGAATGCAACAAAGGGTGAAACGAATGAAATAAGAACAGCCATAATTGCTGTGCAAGTAATTGTAGCAACAGAAGCATTCGTAGTAATAGCAACGCAACCAACTGATTCACCGTAAGTTGTATTAGGGCATCCGCCAAAGAAAGCACCGCACATAGAACCAACACCGTCACCTAAAAGTGTTCTTGAAAGACCGGGCTCTTCAAGAAGGTCTTTTTCAATGATTGTTGAAAGATTTTTGTGGTCTGCAATATGCTCTGCGAAAACAACGAATGCAACAGGGATATAAGCAACTGCAACGGTTGCAATATATGAAGCGTCAAGCTCTTTAATAGCAGAGAAGCCTGTTAAGAATGTAAATTCAGGAACTTTTACAAATGTGCTTACTGTAACACCGTTTTCAACAAGCGCCTGGAAGGGAGCGATATCAAGAGCAATAAGAGCATCGTTACCTGTTGCAAAACCGATAGCGGTGAAAATAGCGGCAACCGCATAACCGGCTAAAATACCAATAATAAAGGGGATGAGCTTTGCCATTTTCTTGCCGTATGTAGAGCAAAGAATAACAACAAATAAAGTAACTAAAGCACAAATTAATGAAACCCAAATATTAGTTGTCATAATAAATGAGCCGTTACCGTCCTGAGGGCCGTAGCTGAATACGTCTTTAATTGCAGCACCTGCTAATGAAAGACCGATAATAGCAACTGTAGGACCGATAACAACAGGAGGCAAAAGCTTGTTAATCCAATTTACGCCTGCAAACTTAACAACAAGAGCAATTACAACGTAAACAAGACCTGCAAAAACAGCACCGAGGATTATGCCAAGGAAGCCTAAAGCAGCACTTGTTGCACCTGCAAAAGCAGCTAACATTGAGCCGATAAAAGCAAATGATGAGCCAAGGAAAACAGGGCTTTTAAACTTTGTGAAAAGCTGGTAAACAATTGTACCTACGCCTGCACCGAAAAGAGCAGCAGAAGCAGTCATACCATTACCAACGATTGCAGGAACAGCAATTGTTGCAGCCATAATTGCAAGTAACTGTTGAATTGCAAAAATGATAAGTTGTCCAAATTTTGGTTTGTCGTTTACATTATAAATCATCTTCATAATGTTACCCCCACATTATTAAAAATTTATTATCGCCTTGCGGCTAATAACCTAAAGTTTATAAAGCTTAACTGACGTTAAGCCGTCGTTTTCGGGTAAAAGCACAGCAATATGCTCTTGAGTAGAAGTAGGAACGTTTTTACCTACGAAATCTGCTCTGAATGGCAATTCTCTGTGACCTCTGTCAACGAGAATTGCAAGCTGAATGCTTGACGGTCTGCCTTGAGTGAAAATTGCTTCAATCGCAGCTCTTACAGTACGACCCGAAAATAAAACGTCATCAACAAGAATCAAATCCTTGCCTGTAATATCAAACGGTAAAAGAGGAGGGGAAACCTCAGGAAATTCGTGGGCTTCTGTTAAATCATCACGGTAATGATTAATATCAAGCTCACCGACCTGAAGTTTTTTACCCTCAATACTGTTTATTTTATCAGCAATCATTTTAGCAAGAGTTACGCCTCTTGTTTTGATACCGACAAGATAAACGTTATCTATACCTTTATTTCGCTCTATTATTTCGTGAGAAATACGGATTAAAGAACGGTTAATAGCCGCCTCATCCATAATTTCAGCTTTAAAATCCATAATAAAACCTCAAATTACAAAATATACACGCCCGATTCAAGCTCAACAACCTCACGATCATTAGCTTTTATATATCGGTAAACAGGCTCGTCAAACGTTTTATAATCAGAAACAGTGAAATCTTTTAAGTTAACTGTTCTGATTTTGCATGATTCATAATTACAAATATAAAGCTTTTCGTCATACAAGCTTAGGGAAATTGGATTTAAGAAAGCGGTAGAGGAATCGCCACCAATTCTTAAAACTATTTTTTCTGTTGCGGGTGAATAACGGATAATACAGTTATTTTCAGGCACAACGCACCATAAATATTTTCCATCGGAAACAACACCGCTTATAGGACAACCTTTATATTGTAAATCGCCCGTCCAATAAAGCTTGCCTTTATCGTCAAAAAGACCTATCTCACCGCTTGCATAAGCGATTGCAGTGTGCTTATTACCCATTTGACAAGCATCGCAGTAAATAAAATCGCTTAATTGGTCGGCAATTGCTTCATAGTTTTCACCGAATTTATTAAGCAAATATGCACCGCGAGTGCTTGCAGTAGGTCTTTCAAGCTTTACGTCATAAGTGAAAAATGAGATTTTAGTTTTACCGCTTTTTAAAGTATCTTTTCTTGCAACAACTATGCCTTTTGAAAAGGATACAATATCAGCGATATCAATATCCATTATTTTTTTCATAAATCAACCCTCAACCTCTTTATCAATCTCGTTGATTTGATAACAAAGTGTCATAAGAGAGTCGCCTAAATGAACGTTTTCAACAGCAATATTTTCGTATCTGTGCACAAGGTCATATTGAGTGAAATTCCAAAAGCCTTTAATGCCGAGGCTTACAAGCTTATCTGCATTTTCAGCAGCGTATTCAGCAGGGATGCAAAGGATTGCAATATCAGGCTTTTCTTTCTTGCAAAAATCCTCTAAATCATTGGAGCTTAAAACAACAAGTCCACCAACAGTAGTACCAACGACCTCAGGATTGTTGTCAAAAATGCTTACAAGCTCGAAACCTTTATTCTGAAAATTAAGGTGAGTAGCGATAGCGTGACCAAGATTACCCGCACCTATCAAAATAGCCTTAGATTTGTTATTAATGCCGAGAATATTGCCGATTTCATTATATAACTGTTCAATGTTATAACCGTAACCCTGTTGACCGAAACCACCAAAACAGTTAAAATCCTGACGAATCTGAGAAGCGGTAAGACCCATTCTTACCGAAAGCTCTTTTGAAGAAATTCTTACGATGCCCATTTTTTTGAGCTCTTCAAGATATCTGTGGTAACGGGGGAGACGTTTAATAACAGGAACTGAAACCTGGTTATTTTCTTTCATTTTAATTAACACCTATTTTCATCAACTTAAAGAGTTTTAAGTGTATCCATTACGTAGTTGCCGAATTCTTCACAAGTACAACCTGTATCACGACCTGTAATAACAAGCTTCTTTTCTTCAATCATACAGATGTCAAGTGCTCTTTCAAGCTTGTCTGCTTCAGCCTGATAGCCAATGTGAGAAAGAAGAAGAACAGCAGCTCTGAGCATTGAACAGGGGTCTGCATACTGACCTCTGCCTTCTTTAACCATACGGGGAGCAGAGCCGTGAATAGCTTCAAACATAGCATACTGCTTACCAATGTTAGCACTACCTGCAGTACCAACGCCACCTTGGAATTCAGCAGCTTCATCAGTAATAATATCACCGTAAAGGTTAGGAAGAACGAAAACCTTGAAATCAGTTCTACGTTTCTTATCAATAAGCTTTGCAGTTGTGATATCTATATACCATTCATCTGTAGTGATATCGGGGTAATCCTTAGCAACTTCTTTACAAAGGTTAAGGAATTTACCGTCAGTTGTTTTAATGATGTTAGCTTTTGTGATAATTGAAACTCTGTCTTTCTTATTGTTTCTTGCATATTCATAAGCAAGTTTTGCAATTCTTTCAGTACCTTCAGTTGTTGTAACAACAAAGTCAAATGCTAATTCGCCATCAACATCTACACCTTTTGAACCAACTGCATAAGCACCCTCTGTGTTTTCTCTGAAGAATGTCCAGTCAATGTTTTCCTCAGGGATTTTAACAGGTCTTACGTTAGCAAAAAGGTCGAGAGCCTTACGCATAGCAACGTTTGCGCTTTCAATGTTAGGAAGACCGTCGCCTGCCTGAGGAGTAGTTGTAGGGCCCTTTAAAATAACGTCACAAGCCTTTAATTCCTCCATAACGTCATCAGGAATAGCCTTCATAACCTTTGCGCGGTTTTCAATTGTAAGACCATCTATATATTTGAATTCAATTCTGCCGCTTTCAACCTCATCCTTTAAGATGTATTTTAAAACGTTTGCAGATTCCTTTGTAATGATAGGGCCAATGCCGTCACCACCACAAACACCTATAACGATTTTATCGAGATTTTTAAAATCCTTGAATTCTTTTGTTGCTTTGATTTTTTGGTTTCTTTCATCCTGCTCAATAAGAAGAGCTTTGAATTTTTCAAGAGCTGAGTTGATTTGTGCTTCGTTCATAATTAGTTGTTCTCCTTTTTTGTGAAATCAAGAAGGCTACCAGCAGAGAGGATGTCTTTTTGTCTATCAGAAACATCGCAAATGAGCTTGTATTCTTCGTTCTTAGTTTTATTAACAAGTGTTACGTATTCGTTTTTAGCAAGCTCTGCCTTAATAGCAGGTAACTGGAGGTCATCGTTTACGTCAATCTTGTCGTAATCATCAGCGTTTGCAAAGTTAAGAGCAATAATACCTGCATTAACAAGGTTTGCTTTGTGAATTCTTG
>JAZROI010000009.1:0-6466 GCA_045648585.1 Acutalibacteraceae bacterium | reverse complement strand
TGTTAAGAAGCTTGACCAGGCTGCTGCTAAAGGTCTTCTTCACAAGAACAACGCAGCTCACAAGAAGTCACAGCTTGTTAATAAACTTAACAAGTCCAACTAATTGACTTGAAGAAAAAACCCCGCAACTAAGTTGCGGGGGTTTTTCTTTATCCTAACAATTAGTTGGATTTGTTAAGCTTGTTAACGAGCTGTGATTTTTTGTGAGCTGCGTTGTTCTTGTGGAGAAGACCTTTAGCAGCAGCCTGGTCAATCTTCTTAACAGCAACCTTAACAGCTTCAGCTTTTGCTGCATCGTTAGAATCGATAGCTGCGTTAGCTTTTTTGATAGCGGTTTTAAGAGCAGAGTTTGTTGCTTTGTTTCTTGCAGCCTTTGTTGCATTAACAATAACTCTCTTCTTTGCTGATTTAATATTGGGCACTACGTGACACCTCCTCTTTTGCATCATACATTCACATATAATACCACGAATGAAACTTAAATGCAAGTTATTTTTTTATAAAAAACAGTATTTTTTTATTTATTATTAAATTTTTCTTCGTATGCTGTAATTGCCTCTTCAATTATTGAAACAGCGTCAAGTACACCCTTTACTTCATCAATGGCAGTTTCTTTACTTTCAAGGGTTTTATATACCGAGAAAAAGTGCTTCATTTCATCAAAAACGTGAGCAGGAAGCTGACTGATATCTTTATAAGTGTTATAGGTTGGGTCGTTAAAGGGAATTGAAATTATCTTGTCATCTGCAGCACCGTTGTCAAGCATTGTAATAACGCCTATAGGGTAGCATTCAACTATTGACATGGGTTGAATTTTTTCAGAGCATAAAACGAGCACGTCAAGAGGGTCGTTATCCTTTGCATAAGTGCGAGGAATAAAACCGTAGTTTGCAGGGTAGTGGGTAGATGTGTGTAAAACTCTGTCAAGACGAAGAAGACCTGTTTCCTTATCTAATTCGTATTTCATTTTACTGCCTTTGCTGATTTCAATAACAGCTGCATATGATGAACGGGAAATTCTATCGGGATTTATATCGTGCCAAATATTCAAAACTATCGCCTCGAATCAATTAATCTATTTACAAGGTTATTATAGACTTGTTTTTTGTAAAAATCAACATATTACCAAGAGTTTCTTTGTTGAAAATCACAGGTTTTATTTGTTTTAATGAGCTATTGGAAAATAAAATGCTTTTTACAAAAAGAAAACAGCCGTAAAAACGACTGTTTCCTAAAAATTTATGAGAATAAAAAGTTTTTAAAGGTTGCAATATAATCCTTTGCTCTTACAGCACTTGTGCTTTCTGCAAAAATTCTTAAAAGAGGCTCGGTACCTGAGAAACGGCAAATAACAAAACCGTCTTTGAAATATACTTTACAACCGTCTTCATAGTTAACTCGAACTATTTCATCAGCAAACTCAGGTAAACGTTTATCAACAAGAAGTGTTTTAACAACGCTTCCTTTTATAGCGGGGTCAAAGCTCATATCGTCTTCAACCATAACGTAATCACCGAATTCTTTGTGAAGAGCTTTGAGCATTTCAGAGGGGGATTTACCTGTAACGCTAACCATTTCGGCAAAAAGAGAAGCTGCGTAAATAGAGTCTTTACCGTGAATATGACCTCTTACTGTAAGACCGCCTGAGGATTCACCGCCGAGAACGGCGTCAACCTCGTCAAGCTTTGATGAAATATATTTAAAACCAACGGGTACTTCATAACATTTTTCACCGAAGCTTTCAGCGATTCTGTCAAGCATATGGGTAGTAGCAAGGTTTCTTACAACAGGACCTTTCCAGCCTTTATACTTTACAAGATAGTAGTAAAGCAAGCAAAGAGTGTCGTTTGCATTGATATATTTACCGTTGGAGTCGATAACACCGAGTCTGTCGCCGTCGCCGTCCATAGCGATACCTAAATCGTATTTACCGTTTAAAACAGATGTTTTAAGGCTCATAAGGCTTTTTTCTGAGGGAGCAGGCATAACACCACCGAAATATGCATCCTTATTAATGTTTATAGTGTCAATAGTGCATCTTGCGGTGTGGAATATAACAAGAAGGGGATATGTACCCGAGCCGTGCATTGAGTCGAAAAGAACTCTCAAGCCACGCTTCCTGAGGGCTTTCATATCAAGCAAATCAATTATGTCATCAAGGAATTTATTGAAAGGATTATCTAAAAACTGAATGTTACCGTCTTTTACTGCAGTTTCAAAATCTTTGTATTCAACTTCTGCAATACCCTCTATAAGCTTTTCAAGCTTTTCTGTTGTTTCAACGGGAGCATCTCGACCCTCTTCAACGAATAATTTTATACCGTTATATGAAGCGGGGTTGTGGCTTGCAGTTACTTCAATACCGAAATATAAATTTTGGTCTTTAACCGTGTGCATAACAAGGGGAGTAGGTGCAGAACGAGCCATAAAAAGCACGGTAATACCATTTTTTGCAAGAACTTCAGCAACCCATTTAGCTGCGGCTTCAGAAAGAAAACGTCTGTCATAACCGATTATAACGGGTTTATCGGTTTTATTTTCCTCTTTCATAAGCTTAAAAATACCTTCAGCAACACGTCTAACGTTTGCACAGATAAAATCGTTACCTATAATAGCACGCCAACCGCCTGTACCGAATTTTATAGTATCCATATTTTTCTCTCCCTATTTTACAAATGTTTGATTTCGGTTTTATTTTATCACAAGTTTTTCTTGAAATCTTACAAAATACGTCACTACTTTTATAATTTTGGTTGCTTTTTGTATTCTTATGGTGTAAAATTATAAAAGGTGGTTGATGTTATGGAATATTTTAAAACTCATTTAACGTGTCCCTTAACTGTTGACGGAATCTATACCGTTCATTACTTTGAATATGCAAAAGACTTTGCTTATTCAGGTGAAATGCATAATTTTTGGGAGCTTGTTTACGCGGATAAAAAGAATCTTTTAATCACCGCAGGTGCTCAGGAGGTTGAGCTTGAAGCGGGTCAGATTTATATTCATAAGCCTAACGAATTCCATAATATTCGTTGTGACGGTAAACGAGCTGCTAACTCAGTTATTATTTCATTTGACTGCGATTCACCTGAGCTTTTTTCTGTAGCAGGTCAAGTGTTAACCGCTGATGAAGAGGAGAGGAAATATATCGGCAACGTAGTAAAAGAAGCAAGCTCTGCTTTTTCAACAAGGCTTAGCGACCCATATATCAGCGTAATGGAAAAGGCGGAAAATGGGGATTTTTGTTGCGAACAACTAATAAAACTAAATTTGGAAATGCTTTTAATCAGTCTTATAAGGTCAAATAAAAATAAGAAGCCACCCGCAATCAAAAAGAATAGCACCATACTTGCAGAAATTACTGACTACCTTTCTGAAAATGTTGAGAACGAAGTCATTTTTCAGGATGTTGTAAACAGGTTTAATTTGTCGCCCTCTGTTTTAAAGAAAATTTTTCGTGAGCAGGTAGGATGCGGTGTTATGGATTATTTTACCCGTTTGAAAATAGACCGTGCTAAAGAGATGATACGTGAAGAGAAATATAACTTCACGGAAATTTCTGAAAGATTAGAGTTTAATAACTCTCAATACTTTACTACCGTTTTTAAAAGGGTATCGGGTATGACGCCATCAGAATATGCAAAATCAGTTGTTTCTAAATCAAGATAAAATAAAAGTAATCAATACAAACGAAAAACACTTAACGCTCAAATTGGAACGTTAAGTGTTTTCTCTTTTTATTATTTACTGTTTGAATGCTTGTTGTTTAAATCAGGAGTAACTGCAGGGTTTGAACATATATGATTTACAATGTCAGCTAATTGTTTGGGTGTTTCTTTGCATCCTCTTAAAATCCATGTCAGATAAACAAAAAGTGCCCCTCCAATTCTGTAATTTTCATAAAATTCTGTTTCTGTATCGGTGGTGTATGCTCCTTTTACATACGCAAACGATTCAAGTAAAAATTCTGTTAAATTTGCTTTAACTAAAGTTTCAGCAATTTCTCTTTGGCTACATAAGTGCTCACAAACCATTGTCACATACTCTTCGCGAGAAAGTGTGTATTGCGTGTGAGTTATCTTTTTAGTAAAAGACTGGTAACACTCTAAAAGTCTTTTTCTGATAATCATATCCTTTGATTCAAAGTTTCTGTAAATTGCGTTTCTTGAAACACCGGCTTTCTGAGCAATCTGAGTTATTGTTATTGAGTTGTAAGGATATTGCTTCAAAAGCTCCCATAAAGCCTCATAAATGCAATCTTTTGTGAAACGATTGTTTTCGTTATTTGATACCTGTGCCATGTTAAACACTCCCCTTTGTGTTACACAATTATCAAAAATTAAAAATCCGCAATCTTATTCTATCATAAGTGAAAAATCATTTCAATAAAACGGAATGTGTCATTTGTGTTTGTTTTGTTACACCACACATCACTTTTGTTGACTTACGTATAATTAATTAGATATATTTAAAGTGTTATAAATGGAGAGGAACGTTTATAACGTCGGCTTCTGTAAACGTGCGGCTATATGTTTACAGAAGCTTTGGAGGGAAATTAAAAGGGTGCGGCTTTTATGAAAATTTTATTTTTTCAACCCATGCTCAAGTTCTTTTATAAAAGAGTAACTTGTCCATTGGGTTTAATGACTATTGCATCGTATCTTAATGCAAACGGGCATAATGCGGTTATCTGTGAACGCTTTTTTACAGATAAAACTCCGGAGGAGATTATAACTGAAAATACCCCCGATATTATTGGAATTTCAATAGTTGCTAATCAGTATTTGCAGGATTCTATCGAGATATCTGAAGTAGCTAAAAAATTAGGTATCCCTGTTGTTTGGGGTGGTCCTATGGCTTCTGAAATTCCTGAAGAGGCATTAAGAAGCGGTGTTGTAGATTATATCAGCTTTAACGAGGGCGAAGAAACCTGGCTGGAGATGGCTGATGCTCTCAAAGAGGGTAAATCTTTTGATGAAATTAAAGGATTGGGTTATATAAAAGACGGTGTCTTCGTTGAAACTGAAAAAAGATCGTTTATTGATTTGAAAAAATTGCCACCGTTGGATTGGGATTTAATAGATCCGCCGAAGTATTTTCAGCAATATTATCAAAGTCAGAAAATGCTTTATATGTATCGCTCAAAAGGGTGTATAGGCAGATGCACTTTCTGTTACAACCCCAAATACCATTGTTCAACCTTCAGAACTCGTAATGAGGAATACGTTTTCAATGAGATTGAGTATCTTATCAATAAATACGGTATGGACGGTGTCAACTTCTCAGACGACTTATTATTTAAAACTGAGCAGGAAGCAATTGACTTTTCAAACGAAGTGCTCAGACGTGGCTTGAAGTTTTATTGGGGCGGTGGCTTAAGGGTAGGTATTATAAAAAACACCGAAACCTTTGCGTTGATGCACAAAGCGGGTTGCCGATGGTTTTTAATAGGTGTTGAAACAGGCTCACCAAAGGTGCAAAAGGAAATAAAAAAATATTTCCCCGCTGATAAAATTAAAGAAACCTTTGAAATGTGCCATAATAACGGCATAACCGTAATTGCTTCGTTTATGGTTGGTTTACCCGGTGAAACTGCCGATGACCTTCGCGAAACGGTTGAGCTTGCAAAGGGCTTAAAATCAACCGTTTTAGGCTTTCAGCATTTTACACCCATACCTGGCACGGAAATTTTTGACAAACTCGTTGAAGAGGGAAAATATAAGCCTTTAAAAACCTTAGAGGAACACGCTAACACATTCTTTGGCGAAAAGTTTTCCTTTAACGTTTCCGAGGTAAGCGATAAAGAGCTTAAGGTTATAAAAAACTATTTCCAGATGAGAGCCTTGCTTTTTAAAAGCGAGTTTAAAGACGATACGGATAAACACCTTTTTGCAAAAATTGCGAAAAATGCGTTTATCGCCCTTTCTGGTCACGGCATATTGCATTTTATTAAATCTTTCTTCTTCGGCTTAAATGACTTTTTAAGTGCAGTAGGCGTAGTTCTGTATCCCAAGATAAGAAAGAAATATAACTTGTACTTCTTCAAATAATTAAAAAATAATCAAACATACATAAAAGCAGGTTGAAACAACTCAACCTGCTTTTAGTATTTTTATTAAGATATGGCAAAAAAAGAAAAGATACCCTGTTGGGTATCTTTTCTGGTTGCGGAGGTGGGATTTGAACCTCCGTTGCCCTCTTGCGGTGCCCAAAATCGTCGGGCGCTCCTGTTCGTCGCTGACGATTTTGACCGCTACGCCAAGCAACTCTCCCTTCATCCGCCACAGGCGGCGGTCGAGTGGCTTGCCCCGGGAACCCGTCGGTCGTGAATTAAAATCACTTCGGAAATAAAAAAATAAAAGACACCCTAAAGGGTATCTTTTATTTTCTGGTTGCGGAGGTGGGATTTGAACCTCCGTTGCCCTCTTGCGGTGCCCAAAATCATCGGGCGCTCCTGTTCGTCGCT
>JAZROI010000008.1:0-11660 GCA_045648585.1 Acutalibacteraceae bacterium | reverse complement strand
CGAATGATTTTTCTCTTTTGTTGTAAAAACAGAGTTTCAAAGTAAATGCAGATTTGTCCAATGCGGTATTGTTATGTACCTTGATAGCTATAATTGCCTTAAATCCTCAATTGAATATGAAAACGAGGCTTTTCAACATCTTGGCTCTGTTGTAACAAACAACGGCTACTCCGACTGGGCAACAACAGAAATCCCCGCTGATATTAAATCAATGTGGTACAGATTCAGCCGAAGAGAAGACGATTATTGTATTGAATGCTCTGAGGATGGCGTTACCTTTAAGCAAATGAGAGTTTGCCATATGTGGAATGGTGGAGGAGCTATTAAATTTGGCATTTATGCTTGTAGCCCCGAGGAGTCATCCTTTAAAGCAACCTTTACAAATATGGAGATTACAGAATGTAAATGGCTCGCTCACGACGGTCAACAGCCTGATGAGGAATGAAAAACGAAAAAATACCCGTCACAGATTTGAGTTTCTGTGACGGGTTGTCTTTTTTTGTAATCAGCAGAATTTTGCTTTTGCTTCGGTAATCATTTCGTTAACCTTTGCAGCGAGGGGCTTGCTTTCTTCTTTAAGCTGAGCAAGGGGCTTTCTTGCATCACCTATATCAATACCCTGTAAACGAAGTACCTCTTTTGCAGCGGCATACATATTACATTTACAAGCACACATAGCATAAATAATTTCGTTAATTGCGTACTGAATTTCTCTTGCTTTATCAAGCTCACCAGCTTTAATAAGCTCGTCGCATTTAAGGAAAAGCTCGGGCATAACGCCGTATGTACCGCCGATACCGCCCTCGGCACCGATTGCACGACCTGCAACAAACTGCTCGTCGGGACCGTTGAAAACAACGATATCGTCGCCACCCTCGGCTTTAAACATCTGAATATCCTGAGTGGGCATTGATGAGTTTTTAACACCTATTACGCGGGGGTTTTTAAGCATCTCTTTGAAAAGAGGCATTGTAAGAGAAACGCCTGCAAGCTGAGGGATATTATAAATAACGAAATCTGTGTTGGGTGCTGCAGAAGAAATATCGTTCCAATACTGAGCGATAGACTCTTCAGGAAGCTTGAAATAAATAGGGGGGATAGATGCGATAGCATCAACACCTAAGCTTTCAGCGTGTGCGGCAAGCTCCATAGAATCAGCGGTGTTGTTGCAAGCAACATGGGCAATAATTGTCATTTTATCCTTTGCAACTTCCATAACAGACTCTAAAATTAATTTTCTTTCTTCTTTGCTCTGGTAAATACATTCACCGGAAGAGCCACAAACGTAAAGACCTTTAACGCCTTTATCAAGTAAAAATTTTGCAAAAGCCTTTGTTCTTTCGGGGCTTACGCTACCGTCATCATTGTAGCAAGCATAAAAAGCAGGGATAATACCATGGTACTTAGTAAGATTTCTCATTTTATCATAGCCTTTCATATTGTTTGAGTAAAAGCTTTATGAAATAAAACACAGAGCTTCACCCGTAATATATAAATACACTGAAAATATAACACATTTTTAAAAGGTTGTCTACACTTATTTAAGGCTTGAAACGGTAGAAATGTTGAAAGTAATATGATATAATCGCAAAAGATTGTTTTTATTAACGAGGTAAAATATCAGATGGATAAAAAACAGGTTGCAGAATTTTTTGATAATTTGGCTGAGGTTTGGGATATTGATATGATAAAAAATCAGTCAAAAATTGATGATATACTTGATAAGGCGGGGGTAACCGATGGGAAATACGTGCTTGATGTTGCTTGTGGCACGGGTGTTTTAATACCCGATTACGTAAAAAGAAAAGTAAGTAAATGCATTGCGATTGATATATCAGATAAAATGATAGAAAAAGCAAAAAGCAAATTCAGCGGATATAAAAACGTTGAGTTTTTATGCGGAGACGCTGAAGTCATTGATTTTAAAGATAAATTTGACTGCATTGTGATTTATAATGCATTCCCACATTTCGTTGACAGGGACAAGCTTTTTAAAAATCTTTTAAAATGCCTTAAAACTGACGGAAGAATTACCGTTGCTCACGGTATGGGAAGAGAAGCTCTTATAAAGCATCATTCAGGAAGTGCAAAAAACGTTTCAACCGTTCTTCCTGAAATTGAAGAAATGACTCAATTAATGAGTAAATATTTTGACGTTGACGTGAGTATTTCCACAGATGACATTTACATAGCTTCTGCGAAAAAATATCAGGATAGTATTTGATTTAGTGTAATTTTGTTTTGCAAAGAGGTTTATAAGGAGAAAAGATATGAATAAAGCTCAAAATTTTACGGAGGGTAAAATATTTTCACCGCTTATCCGTTTTGCATTACCCGTTTTACTTGCATTGTTTTTACAGGCAATGTACGGTGCGGTTGACCTTTTAATTGTAGGTCAATTCGGTGGCGAAAATGCAGACGTATTTGTTTCTGCGGTATCAACCGGTAGCCAGATTATGATGACGCTTACCGTTGTAATAACCGGTCTTGCTATGGGGCTTACCGTCTATGTTGGTGAGAAAATCGGGGCAGGTAAAAGAAATGAAGCCGGTGAAATAATCGGTAGCGGTATCAGTCTTTTTGGTGTTATTTCTTTGGTGCTTACGGTTTTAATGGTTGCATTTTCTTCAACTCTTACAAGGGTTATGCAAGCACCTGAAGAGGCTTTTGAAAATACTGTTTTATACGTTGCGATTTGCTCTGCAGGAACGCTGTTTATCGTTGCGTATAACTTGATAGGTAGTGTTTTTAGGGGGATAGGTGATTCGAAAATACCTTTGCTTACTGTTGCAATTGCTTGCGTTTTAAATATAGTCGGTGATTTCTTGCTTGTTGCGGTTTTAGGGTTAGGTGCTTCAGGTGCGGCTATTGCAACTGTTTTTGCACAGGCAATGAGTGTAGTAATATCACTGATTATAATCAGAAAAAGAAGTTTACCGTTTGATTTTTCGAAAAAGTATATACGTTTAAAAGGTATGCATATCAAAGCTATTTTGAAGTTAGGAACACCTATTGCTCTTCAGGATTTGCTTGTAAGCATTTCTTTCCTGGTAATTACGGCCATCGTTAACAACATCGGTCTTATTGAGTCGGCGGGTGTCGGTGTTGCTGAAAGAGTATGCGCTTTCATAATGCTTATACCCTCTTCTTTTATGCAATCAATGTCTGCGTTTGTTGCACAAAATATGGGAGCATTAAAATTTGACAGAGCAAAAAAAGCGTTATTGTACGGAATAGCATCTTCCTTGTCGGTTGGTATAGTTGTGGGTTATTTCTCGTTTTTTCACGGTGATATACTCGCAGGCATTTTTGCAAAGGATGCAGCTATTATTGCACCTGCAACGGAATACCTTAAGGCGTATGCTATTGACTGCTTACTTACCGCATTTTTGTTTTGCTTTATAGGTTATTTTAATGGCTGTGGTAACACTAAATTTGTTATGGTGCAAGGCATTATTGGCGGTATTTGTGTAAGACTTCCCGTTTCTTGGGCAATGAGTAAAAGCGTACCCGTTTCTCTTTTTCACATAGGTCTTGCAACCCCTATATCTACAAGTGTACAAATCATTTTATGCATAAGCTTTTTTGTAATTATGCAGAGGGTGAATAAGCATAGATATATTCATTAAAGGAAACTTTGATTTTCACTCGTTAAGTATAAGTTGTTTACATAAATAATCTTACGAAATCTTAATTTGATTTATATGCTTTGTTATGATATTTTAATTGTAGGGTGATTAAATGTCTGTAAAAATTCTTGTAACCGAAGACGATGCTTTTCTTCGTGACGGGCTTTGCGAAATGCTAAAAAAAGAAGGCTACGACGGTGTTGCTGCTGGAACAATAAAGGATGCAAAGGAAAGCTTTTTAAAAGAGAACTTTAATCTTGTTATTCTTGACGTTATGCTTCCCGACGGAAACGGTTTTGATATGTGTGGTTTTATCCGTTCAAAAAATGAAGACGTTCCTATACTGTTTTTAACCGCCTGCGATGACGAAGTTCAGGTGGTAAGAGGGCTTGATGCAGGTGCAGACGATTACGTTACAAAGCCATTTAAACTGTTGGAATTACTTTCAAGAATACGAGCTCTTTTAAGAAGAAGTAAGGCGACTGTTTACAACTGCGAAAATATTTCTGTTGATATAAACACAATGACTGTTAAACGCGACGGTGAAAATATTTTTGTTACACCTACGGAATTTCAGATTCTTTCTGCACTTATAAGAAACAGCGGTGTTATTGTTACAAGGTCTGTTTTGCTTGAGAATATCTGGGACGAGGGTGGCTCGTTTATTGATGATAATACGCTTTCCGTACATATAAGCAGACTTCGTGAAAAAATAGGTGCGGAGCATATCGTTACCGTAAGGGGTATAGGCTACAGATGGGAGGATTCGCAATGACTCCATTAGAAATTTGCTTGAGCATATCAACTGCTTTATTACTCTTTGCTGTTTTGATTTTGCTCTTTTCATATTTGAAAAACAAAAGAAAAGTTAAAAGACTTGCAAAAAGTATAGAAAAATACCTTGAAAAAGGTGAGTTGACGAAATTCAGCACAAGGGATAATTATTTTGCAACCTTAAGAAATGACGTGTGCGATTTAGAAAACGCCCTTGAGGTTCAAAAACACAACACAGAGCTCGAAACGAAAAAGAACAGCGATTTCATTGCAGACGTTTCTCATCAGCTTAAAACGCCTATTGCGGGGCTTCGTCTGTATCTTGAAATGGATAAAGCTCATAATCCTACTGAACATACTGAAAAAGAGCTTCAGCTTGTAGAAAAAACAGAGGAGCTTATTGCAAAGCTTTTACGACTTGAAAAAATTAAAAGCGACACCTACAATATGAATTTTCAATTTTATGAAATGAGTGATATTGTGGGGAGCATCATAATAGATATGAAGCATATATTCCCTGAAAAGAGATTTACTGTTTCAGGCGAAAGCAAAATGCGATGTGATAGGGATTGGATTTCAGAGGCTATAGGTAACGTTATTAAAAATTCTTGTGAACATACAAAGCCTGACGGTGAAATTGAAGTTAATATCGAAGATAGCGAAAAATCAACGATTATAACTGTTCATGATAATGGTGGCGGCGTTGATAACGATGACGTGGGCAAGCTTTTTAAAAGATTTCACCGTACAAAAAATGCTAAACCTCAAAGTGCAGGGGTTGGTCTTGCCATAACAAAGGCTATAATTGAAAAGCATCACGGAACAATAAGTGCTGTTAATACGGAAAAAGGTCTTGATATGATTATGTGCTTTCCTCATATAGATGGGTATCAGACGATATAGAAAGCTACCTTCGGGTAGCTTTCCTTTTTATCTTACGAAATCTTAAGGTTAAAGTCACTTTATTTTAAGATTCATGATTTATAATGTAACCAACATAGAAAATGTGTGTTCTCAAAAAATCAAATTCAAAGGAGTGTTTTTTATGAGCATTATTGAGTGTAAAAATCTCACAAAGGAATATTTAAGCGGTGAAAATACAGTTGTGGCACTTAACGATGTGTCATTAGAATTTGAAAAGGGCGAGTTCTGTGCCATAACAGGACCGTCAGGCTCGGGCAAATCAACCTTTCTTCATTGTTTAAGCAGTCTTGAAAATGCCACGTCGGGCGAGGTTATATATAATAATGAAAGCTTGAAAAAATATAACGATAATCAGCTTTCTATTTTAAGAAGACGCCGTTTTGGCTTCGTTTTTCAGGCATATAACCTTGTTGAAGAGCTTACAGGGTACGAGAATATTTTACTTCCTGTTATGCTTGATAAAAAGAAACCCGATGAAGAATATTTGAAGAGAATTATTGATATTCTCGGTATTGAGGACAGACTTTCTCATCTTCCCTCTGCTCTTTCGGGCGGTCAACAGCAAAGAATCGCTATTGCAAGAGCACTTGCGAATAAACCCTCAATTCTTTTTGCAGATGAGCCTACGGGTAATCTTGACGGTAAAAGCGGCAGAGAGGTGCTTTCACTTCTTAAATACGTCAGCAAGGAATTAGGTGTAACTCTTATTCTCGTTACTCACGATTTGAATGTTGCCGAGCAGGCAGACAGAGTTATAAGAATTGAAGACGGTGCAGTTGTTTCCGATAGTAAGCAATCGGGGGTGTGAGAAGTGAATAAGAAAAAATTAACCTTTAATTCCCTTGCTTTCGGTAATATTAAGCATCGTAGAAAGCAATACACCTTGCTTATTATCGGTATAATTCTTTCGATGGTTTTCTCTGCAAGTGTTCCTTTTCTTATTTCAAGTTCACTTTCTTCCGCAGAGGCTACAAGAAACTTTCTGTACGGCTCAAGTGAGATAATCGTACCTGACGTAACAGGAAACGAAAGATTGACTGAGAGTCTTGAAAAAAGCTTCCGTTCGGTAGGCTATGCAGAGGTTTACGGTTACCTTTCTGACCCGAATTCTGAAGAGGGTAGCGGTTTTTCCTTTGCAAGCTTTGACGAAGCTTCAAAGGATATGTATATTCAACTCAAAGAGGGAAAATTGCCTGTAAAGAAAAACGAAATTGCCGTTGAGGAAGAGGCTCTTGTCCGTATGGGGCTTGATGCGAAAATCGGAGATACATTGACTCTTGATTTGTTTGTGAAAAAGAGTGAAGGCTTTTCCAAAGAAGCTCAAAAAGAAAGCTTTGTTCTTACGGGTATAATGGAAAACAAAAGACCTAATATTGAAAATTTAGCAGTTCTTTATTACCAACAGCTTCCTGCCGCAATCGTTTCAGATGATTATGTTATAGCTGCCGGCGGTAAGGCTTGCGTTATGGCTTTTGTTTCTACGGGTGAATTTATAAATCAAAAGGCATATAACGAGCAGTTTTCCGATTATCTTAAAAACTACGGATATGACAACGGTAGGGTTCAATTATTCGAAATATCACAGCTTGCAAGATATGATATTTTAGAAAGTTTTTCAGGTATTGCTTCTCCCGTTGTGCTTCTTGCAGTTTTATCATTCGTTTTTATGCTTGTAGCTGATATAGGCATAATTAACGCTTTCAGCGCGAATTTAAAAGAACGAAAAAAGCAAATAGGACTTCTCAGAAGCGTTGGTGCAACGAAAAGGCAGATTATAAAAATATACGGAAGAGAAAGCTTTATCCTTTGCCTTATATGTGCTCCTGTGAGCGTGCTTATTTCATTAGGTATTGTAGCGGTGATAGTGCCGTTCTTTGGTGAGAATTACGTGTTTGAGCCTGAGTTTTGGGTGATTCCCGTAAGTATTGTAATAAGCATTATTTTTGTTTTGCTCGCTTCATTTATTCCTCTTGTTTCTGCATCAAGAATTTCACCGATGCAGGCAATAAGAAATACGGAGCTTGGCAGAAAGTTTAAGAATAAAAAAATTAAAACGCAGAAAAGCTTTGATACAGCAAAGCTTCTTGCTAAAAGAAATATAACTCTTTTCAAGGGTAAAGGCGTTATCACAAGCGTTATTGTTTGCCTTGCAGTGTTTGTATCATGCGTCGGGTTTTCTTTGGTTAACGGGGTTAAAGATGATTTTACCGTTTATACTCACGATTACGTTGTAAACGCTGATAATTTCAGTGCAACCGGATTTTTATCAAACTACGATAACGAATTCAGAGGCTTCAGCGAAAATAACCTTACGGAGATTTTACTTAATGAAAACGTTGATGATATAAGCACACAGAAAATAACTAAGCTTTATATGCAGACGGATAGCTTTACTGAATATATGCACAATCTTTGCTATTTTACTTCCAAATACGATAGTCAGATTGAAAACGTATGGGTTACGGAAGAGAATTATAAGGATTATAGAAATAAAAATGCGGCGGAAGAGCTTTTTGTAAGAGAATGTGCACAGATTCAGGGCGATTTAATTCCTGTTGATTTAGTTGGCTTCAGTGAAGAGATGATTGCAGAGCTTTCTGAAAGTGTGAGTTTAGGTAAAATTGATATTGATAAGCTGAATTCCGGTGAAGAGGTAATATTTGTAGCACCTGAAAGCATTTTACTTACGGTAAGTCATTTTCAGGAAACTTATAAATATTCTTATATAAATTCATATCCTACAACTCTCGAAGAAACTCCTTGGTACGTTGATGAAGATGTTTTTCTTAGTGAAACTGCCTGCGATATGAAAGTGGGGCAGGAACTGAAGCTCGGTTGGCTTTGTGCAGATGAAATGCCTGAATTTGACGATGATATTTACCATCTTGCAAAGGATCAGAAGCCTATAGATTATGAAAAAATCGAAAATACAGTCAATATAGGCTCTATTATTTATAATATGCCTATGACTTATGAGGGTTCTCTTTATTACAATATGTTTTATGAAAACGTGTGGGTTATAACCACAACCGAGGGCTTCGATAAGCTTACCGGCGGTAACGTTGATTATCACGCGGTAGGAGTTAATCTTAACGGTGAATGTACCGAGGAAATAGATAATGAAATGCAAAATCTTTTTACAAGAGTAAAAGCGGGTACAAACGGTCGCGTTACCTCTTTGTATGAAAAAAGGCAGGAGGAAATGAACAGCTTCCGTGCAACGCTTATTGTAATTATAGCAGTTGCGGCACTCTTCTTTACTGCTTGCGGTAGTATGGTGAATAATTCTATCACTGCCCGTATAAGAGAGAGTAAAAAAGAAATAGGTACTCTTCGCGCAGTGGGTGCAACTCAAAAGGATATAAATAACTCCTATATACGCCAGATTATGTCGATATTGGGCTGGGGTACAGTAGCCGGTTTTGTATTGTTCTTCGCGTTTTACGCTCTTTATTATCTTATTTTTACTTCAATAGGTGACGAGCCTGACGATATTAAGATAAGCCTTATTGAAACGCTTATAGGTGTAGCATTACTCTTCGTATCATGCACGGTAAATATGGCTTTAAAAATCAGAAAAGAAATGAAGAACAGTATTGTTGAGAATATAAGAGAACTGTAAATAAAGTGAGGAATGAGGAGTTAGGAGTGAGAAATGTCGGAACTGTGTTTGGCGTTATAAGCTTCGCAAAATTTACACTTTGTTCCGAATGGGAAATTGGTGATTATATGAAAAAAATATTTATATTTATACTTTGTTTGTTGGTTTGTACAACGCCTTGCTTGGCGGCAGAGGGGGAAGAAAGCCTTGAAGCAACGCAAGTAACTGAAGCAGATACTACTGTTGTTGCGGAAAACACGACAGAGCTTGTAACAGAAAAAACAGAGCCTATAACACAGGAAGCTCAGACTACAGAAGAACCGATAGAAAAAGAAGAAATTAAGATACCTGAAAAGCAGGAAGAGCCTGAGAGAACTGATAACTCTCAACCTCGTCTTATGGTTGTTTCTTATGAAATTGAGGACGGTTTTATAAGCCCTGAGGAAACGAAAAAATTAACGGTAACACTTAAAAATATGCATTCATCAAAAGCCGTGAGTAATATTAAAATGAGTATTTCTGAAGATGCAGACGAAATTCGCGTAACGGGTATGGGAACGAAATACGTTTCTTCAATAAGTGCAGGTGGATATTACAGCTGGGTTGTTGAAATCAAAGCTGTTCATACCGCTACGGTGGGTGAGCATAAGCTGAATTTTTCTTGCGAATACGAGGACTCTAACGGCTCGGGGTATAGCGCAAATGACTTGATAAGGCTCGAAGTCCGTCAACCCGCAGAGCTTTCCTTTGACGGCGTGAAGCTTCCCGTAAAGGTAGTTCAGGAGGAAACCGTTACTCTTAATATCAATCTTATGAATACGGGTAAAACATCGCTTTATAACTGCAAGGTTGATTTTGATATTGAGGGACTTGATGCAGGTGGCAGTAGCTTTGTAGGAGTTATTGAAGCACAACAGAATTCAACTGCAAGTGCAAATTTACTCGTTTCATCGGACAAAACAGGTGAGGTTAAAGGCACGGTAACAATTACCTACGAAGATACCTTCGGTAACGAATATACTCTTACCCACGACGTAAAAACCGTTATTGAGAAAAAGGTTGTAAAAGCATTGAAAGAGGAAAAAGAAGAAAAGAAAAATCCGTTATGGTGGCTTTTCCTTTCGGGCGGCTTGCTTGTTGGCGGTGGTTTGGGATTCGGAATCCCCTTTGCAATTAATTCTAAAAAGCAAAGAGAAGAAGATGAAAAAAGGCTATAAAAAGTTATCTTGATATCAAATATTTAATCAAAAACATTATAATCCCAAAACTTTTCTCTTTGAGAGAGTTTTGGGATCTGTTTTTGTATTTATTGGTTGAAAATGACTGATGTGATATATATAATAATGTCAAAAGGAGATGGTAATGTGTTCGAAAAGAATGTAGGAATAAAGTGTTTGAAAGCAATTGCACTGGTTACAGTATTGGCTTTGGTTGCCTGTTCTTTTTTCGGTTGCGGGAAGGAAGAAGTGAAGCCCGAAAACAGAGATTTTAAGGTTACTGCTTATATACGCGGTGACTATATTAAATCAGAAGATGATTTATGCTCCGAGGATTTTGATATTATTACAGACGTTATTGTTTTCGAATGTGCTTCATTTGACAGTAACGGTGAAGTAATATACGAAAAAGATAAGCTTGAATCAGTTGTCGGGATTATTCGTAACGTGATAGGTGACAGGGATATAAATATTACACTCAATCTTTTAGGTCCGTCAGCCCAGGGTGAATTTGAAAGCTGGGAAAAACAGATGAAAGCTCAGAGTGATGAGCATAACAAGGCTTTTAAAAGCGGTGCTTTAGAGGATAATATTGTTTCTGTGCTTGATGAATTCGATATCCAAGGTGTCCATTTTGATTATGAATATCCGCTTTCCAATAAAGCCTGGCGTTGTTATAACAATTTTCTTGTTTCGTTAGACGAAAAGCTCGGTGATTATACATTGGGGGTATCCGGTGTGGAATGGAATATGAATTATTCAAGCGAATCTGCGAAAGCAATCGATTCATTAGAGCTTATGATGTATGATTACGTAGATGAAAACGGTAAACACGCAACCTTTGAGGATATAACGAAAAGATTGGAAGATACTGATTTTGGTAAGGTAGCTTTATGGAAGGTAAACGTAGGCTTGCCGTTTTACTCAAGACCTACTGATTTAGACGCTTTTTGGTATAGTTACAACAGTTGCTTTGAGGATATTGATAAAGATGGTTGGTATCATTGCCCTGAAATTGATAAAGACTTCTGGTTTAATACGCCGAAGGTAATCGCACAGAAAACCGAGTATGCAATTGAAAACGGTTATGGCGGTGTTATGGTTTGGCATTGTAACTGCGATTTACCGTCTACCGAGGAAGGCTCACTTTTTAAGGCAATAGGGGACACGGTTGGTAAAAGTAAATAAGATTTTTGTGACTGAAGCTTTTCTTTTTGCAGAAAAAATTTAAGTTGAATTTAAAGTTTGCTATTGACTTTAGCGTGCTAAAGTGATAGAATTACCACATTAAATGCGTTTGAGCAGAAAGTAGTAGGCTGGAAAGAATCTGGAGAGAGTTGCCGGTTGGTGCGAGGCAAAGAGGGCGTCCTTTTCGAATTCATTCTGTTAGCAGTGCACCGAAAAATTTTTGAGTAGGCCGCAACGGGTGTTCCCGTTATAGAACCGGAGTGTTAATTGACACTTTTAAAGGCCGTAATCGTGAGATAACGGTAAACTGAGGAAGTCGGATCGTAG
>JAZROI010000007.1:0-32073 GCA_045648585.1 Acutalibacteraceae bacterium | reverse complement strand
ACCTTAGAAGCAGCGATTTTGATTGTTTCGCCTGTCTTGGGGTTGCGGCCTTCTTTAGCTGCTCTTTCACGAACTTCGAATGTACCGAAGCCGATAAGCTGAACCTTGTCACCCTTTGCAAGAGCGCCTTCAATAGCATCGAAAACTGCTGCTACTGCTTTGTCAGCATCCTTTTTTGTGAAACCTGCAGCTGCAACTGCATTTACAAGATCTGTCTTGTTCATTTTAATTTCCTCCAAAAAAAATTTTTTTTATTTTTTTTATTTTCCAAGTCACAAGTGACTTTAAATGGACTTTTCCTTTGCTTCATTCCAAAGCTCGTCAAGAACTTCAATTGAAGCGGCTTTCATATCAATACCCTTTTCGTTTGCAAGAGCTTCCGTTATTGTGAATCTCTTCATAAACTTTTTAGTTGCTTTGTCAAGAGCAGTTTCCGCCTCGCAATTACAAAAACGGGCTGTGTTAACAACTGAAAACAAAAGGTCACCTAATTCGTCTTCGATATCAGCCTGAACACCTGTTTCAAGAGCTTTTTTAAGCTCTTTTGATTCTTCAGTGATTTTATCGAAAGCACCGTCAGCCTCTCGCCAATCGAAGCCCGCTTTCTTTGCCTTTTCTTGTACCTTCTGGGCTTTCATAAGAGCGGGGTAAACTGCGGGAATTGCCGCCATAGCTTCGCTTTGATTAGACTGCTTTTTTGTTTGTCGTTTAATATTATCCCAATTTTTAAGAACGTCATCTGTTGAAGAAACGCTTACGTCACCAAAAACGTGAGGGTGACGGATTATAAGCTTCTGACAGATACCGTCGGCAACGTCGTTTATATTAAACCAACCGTCTGTTCTTGCCATATCGGAATGAAGGATAACCTGTAAAAGAACGTCACCAAGCTCTTCTTGCATCAACTCTTTATTGTCGGTATCAATGGCTTCAATAACCTCATAGGTTTCTTCAAGAAAATTTTCTCTTATAGATTTGTGGGTTTGCTCCATATCCCAAGGGCAACCGCCCGGCTCACGAAGAATTCTCACAATATCAACAAGGTCATTAAAATCGTACTTATCTTTAAACTTAAAATTACTTGCCATTTATTTACATCCTTTGTCTATCTATTTTACCCTATAAGTTTATATTTTTCAAGTATTTTTGCTATTTTTTCGCCTTTTGGAAGCATTAAAATGTCATCTTTTACCAAAGTTTTTGTTAAAAGTATGCAAATAAGGTATACAACACCTGCAACACCTACAGAAACAAGGCAAGAAAGCGACTGACCGTTAAGACGGCTTGAGGGGTCACCAAAGGTAAGAACACTGCATAAAAGGGTGTATGAGCCGTAAGCCGCACCACCGCAAAGTACCGCCGCAATTAACGGTTTTATTAAAACAGTTTTTATTTCTATACGTACCGACGTTTCTTTTTTCAACACGCTATAGTTATAAATAATGCAAAGAAGATAGAAGAATGCCGTACCGAAAACCGCACCCTTAATATTGATTTCGGGAACACCTATAAGGATATAGTTAAGACCTATTTTAAACACACAGCCTAACGCAAGTGCTTTTGCGGGAACGTCTGCCCTGCCGATTGCCTGAAGTATATTAGTAAGTGGCGAAGAAAGAGTAAGTATTGACAGCATAAGACCGTAAAGTGCTAAAACGGGAGCAGAAATTGCGATACCCGGCTCATTTTCAGTGCCTCTGTACATAAGCCCTAAAATAGGCTCAGAGAGTGCGAAGAAGCCTGCACCCGCAGGAAGAGCAATAAGCATTGTCATTCTGAAAACAGTATTAACCGAGCTGTTAACTGTATTAAAATCCTTCTTTGCTACTGCCGCTGAAATTATAGGAATAGCACTTACGCCCAAAGTCATCATAATTGTAGGCACAAGATTTTTAAAATCAAGAGTTGTATCATAAGCACCGTAAAGGAATGTATGGATGTTTTCTCTTGCAATATTTGCCGCATTTATTGAGTCACCGTAAATACCCATAATAGTATCATAATTTTCGGCAACAACGCTTTCAAGACGACTCTGAATCATCCACGTATCAATAAAGTTTGTAATATTAAGAACAAGTGAACTGATAGCGGTAGGTACTGCTATTGCTACAATTTCTTTAATTGTAATTTTCTTTGGTGACGCTAAGGGTGAATTAACAAGCTGTTCTTTTGTAATTCCGTCCTTTTTAAGCTTATGTCTTAAAATTGTGTAAACAGCACCGAAAACTGTACCTAAAGTAACGCCTAAAATGGCGGCTGCTGCGGAAAGAGCATAAACTATAGCTTTATCTGCATCACTTTCAATTACCTGACCGAAAACCTGCCCGTTAAGAGCAATTTCTTTTTCGGCATAGGCTATAACTCCGTAAGAAAGCACCAAACCGAAAATAAGTTTACCTAAGGACTCGATAACCTGAGATATTGCCGTGGGATACATATTGCTAAGGCCCTCGTAATATCCTCTGTAGGTACTCATTATGCAACAGAAAAGAATTGACGGTGCTATTGCATAAACGCTGTAAATCGCAAGAGGAGAGCCTACGGAATCAACGTACGGCTTTGCCGCAAGGAATAAAGCACCCGTACCGACAAGACCTAAAGCCAGAAACAACGGGAAAGTGATTTTAAGCACTTGCTTTACGTCACGGTATTTACCAAGCGCCGTATTTCTTGAAACAATTGTAGAAACGGCAACGGGAAGACCCGCCATTGAAATAGCATAAATAGGTGTGTAAATATTATAAGCCGATGCAAAATAACCACGACCTAAAGAGCCGATAATACTCGTTAAAGGTATTTTGTAAACCGCACCTATTACCTTTACAAGAGCGGTTGCAATTACAAGCACCATTGCACCGCCTAAAATGTTTTGTTTTTTAGTTGATTTATCAGCCATTATTTTGCTCCTTTCCGATAAATTCCCTTAAAAGCGAATCTTCGGGAACGACCGATGAGTTTATAGACGGAAATCTTTCAAGATTTCTTATAAGCCTTTGAGATTCTTTATAAAACTCCGAATCCTTACTTACCTCTGATAAAAGCTCTATTGCGGTATTTTTAAGGATACAAGTTTCGTAAAGATGGATTGTATTGATTTTTATATCTGCATTGTCTTTAAACGGGAAAAGATATGCATCCTCTCCATAACGGACGGTAATCCACATTTTAAAGGTTTCCTCTACAGAATTACCTCTGAATTTATAATCCCTTACCATTCTTCTTATAAACCTCATATTACGTTTATTAAGAACGATATTTTTGTTTTTATCGTAAATACGGGATGAAACGTTTATATAAATTTTTAAAATTCTTTCAGACGGGATATGCTTTGTAATTACGGGGTTAAGAGCGTGAAGCCCCTCAACGATTATAACGTCTGTAGGGGTTATTTTAAGATTGTTATATTTAGGCTTTCTAGCACCCGTTAAAAAATCAAACTCGGGAAGCTGAGCCTCGCCCTCGGTGAGAAGCTTATTCATTGTTTTTTCAAAGCAAGCAATATCAAGTGCATCAACGGTTTCATAATCGGGTGTACCGTCAGGAAATCTTGGCGAATCGCAATTATTAAGATAAAAATCATCAAGAGAAATCGTATGGCAAACTATATTTAAATCTGCAAGGGCTTCTCTTAATTTTTTTGCAGTTGTAGTTTTACCCGCTGAGCTTGGCCCCGCAAGCATTACGATAGTCATAGCTTGATTATCGGCAATATCCTTTGCGATTTTTTGTATTTTTTTATTGTACTTTCTCTCACACTCCTTGCAAAAGCTTTCGGGGGCTTCTGCTTTTTTGACGATGTATTCGAGAGTATTATTTATATTTGCCATTACTTCACCACCTAAAAATAAGTATTTACACATTATTTTATTCCGTAAAGAACGAGCTCATACGCATTTTTTTATCAAGTAACAAATCGAAACGAGAAATATATTCAAAGGGATATTTAAAATTAAATATTCTTTCAATAACGCTACCGTCATTTTTTCTTAATTTTGTTACCGCACCTGCACCGACGGAAAAAATACTTTGACATTCTTCCATCATTAAAATATTGTAAACGCATTCTTTACCTTCTTTGCACCAACCAACGTTTTCAAGGTTACCTAAGGATTTGCTTTGTCGATACATATAGTACGGGTGATAGCCATTTTCAGTCAAAACCTTTTGAGCATAAGAAAGCATTTGATTTATGCTTTCATCGGTAACAGAATCGCTTTCATTTTCAGTTACTATAAACGAAGACGTCTTTAATGCAAGTGTATGTACCGTAATATTATCGGGGTTAAGGCTTACCGCCTTATTGACACTGTTTTTAAAGCCCTCTAGAGTATCAGTAGGAAGACCTGCAATAAGGTCCATATTTATACTATCAAAGCCCGTTTCCCTTGCAAGAAGATATTTTTCTTCAGTAAGCGAAGCCGAATGCTTTCTTCCTATTTCCTTCAATACGCCGTCGGAAAAGGTTTGGGGATTAATGCTTATTCTTCCGACGTTGTGTTTTTTTAATACCTGAAGCTTTTCTTTTGTAACCGTATCAGGCCGTCCCGCTTCGACCGTGTACTCAACACAAGTTGAAAGGTCAAAACACTCTTCAATTTTAGTAAGAATTCTGTCTAAATCATCGGCTTCGAGAGTTGTGGGTGTGCCTCCGCCCCAATAAACGCTTGTAAGAGTGAGCTTGTTTTCTTTTGCTTTTTTTGCTGTAAACTCTATTTCCTCTAAAAGCTTGTTTACGTAATCGGGTACGAGCTCTTTCGCCTTTTGAGAATCAATAGAATGAGAAACGAATGAGCAATAGCTACATCTTGAGGGACAAAAAGGTATGCTTACATATAAGCTAAAGGTGTTATCCCCAGCTTTTTCAATTACCTTAAGCTCTGTTTTTGCGACGGATAAAGCAAGCTTCGCTTTTTCTTCTGAAACTTTAAAAGTGTCACGAAACCAATCGTAAGCCTCTTTTTCATCGCAAGTAAGCATTTTATTCATCAAAAGCTTCGAGGGCCTTACGCCTGTAAGAATCCCCCATTTAGGCGTAAATGAACACATTTTGCAAAGAAGCTCGTAGGCTAGCAAAAGAAGCTCTCTTTCTTCATCCTCGCATAAATGTTTTTCTATTTCTTTCTCTTTCGTTTCAGTTTTACCGTTAAGAGAAAGCACTGCCGTTAGCTTAAGTAAATCTTCACCCTCTGTTTTTGTGAGAAGATAATCACCTTCATCACCTGTAAATTCATATAACTCATTGAATTTTACCAAAGGGAAGAAAAGCCTTAAAAGCTTTTCGGCTTCATATCTGTAAGTATGGTTTATGCAATATAAATTCATCGTAAATATAAATTTGTTTTTAATTCTCTGCCAATAGTAGTGCTTTCGCCATGCCCTGTAAATACAGCATAGCTATGGGGAAAGCTTTTGAATTTTTTAAGAGTTTTCATTAATACGGAATAATCACCGCCGTAGAGGTCAGTTCTTCCTATACTACCTGAAAAAAGCGTGTCTCCACTAAAAATTGCTTCTTCATTTTTTAAAACGTAAAGCACACCGCCGTGAGTATGACCGGGGGCAGAAACAACGGTTATTTCAATATCTGAAAGCTCTATCACGTCACCGTCGGATAACTCAACGTCTGCATAGCAAGGTGAAAAAGACATACCGAAATAATAAGCCATATTAAGATTACCGTCGGAAAGCATTGGTGCATCTTCTTTACCGATGCAAATTTCAGCTTCGGGGTAAGCTTCTTTTAAACCAGCAACGCCTGTAATATGGTCAAAGTGACCATGAGTACAAAGAATATATTTCAATTCTTTAATACCCGCATCTGCTATTGCTTTTTTTACGTTAAAATCATATGCACCGGGGTCTATTACAGCCCCCACCTTTGTTTTTTCATCGCAGATTACAAAGCAATTTGCACTTATTGCTCCTGCGGGAACACATTTTATATACATGTTGTTTTCTTGTTATCCTTTTAGTTTTTTCGCCAGATATCAGTATCAAAGCAAATAGTAACGGGACCGTCGTTTATAAGAGAAACCTTCATATCAGCAGCAAAAATGCCCGTTTCAACGTTTTTTACACCATTGTTTTTAAGCTCGTTGCAAAAAAGCTCGTATAATCTTTTTGCATTTTCAGGCTCTTCGCTATTAGTAAAGGAGGGTCTGTTTCCCTTTTTGCAATCGGCACAAAGGGTAAACTGAGATATAACGAGTGCTTCACCGTCAATATCAATAATTGACTTGTTCATTTTGCCGTTTTCATCCTCAAAAACTCTTAGTGATGCAGTTTTTGCGGCAAGAAGCTGAGCCTCTTTTTCAGTATCACCCTTTACAACCCCTAAAAGAATCATATAGCCTTTTTGGGATTTACCTACTATTTCACCGTCTACTGCTACAGAGCTTTCGATTACTCTTTGAATTACTGCTTTCATGCGTTACCACTCCTGGATACGTTGTGAACACCTTTTATAGTTTTAAGCTTTGAGATAACGATATTAAGAAAATCAGTACTCTTTACAGTAATTGTAAGATACACGTAATCCTTACCGTTTTTATCCTGACGGGCGTTAACTGCGTTAATCATAACTCGCATATCGGCAAGTACCGTTGCAATATCCGCCATAAGAGCAACTCGGCTTTCACATTCAAGAGAAAGACTTGCTTTGAATTCTTTAATATTGTTAGAGGAAAGCCATCTTGCACTTATCCATCTGTCAGGCTCTTCACAATTTACAATATCCGCAGGAACGTTAGTACAATCTCTCTTATGAATAGAAACACCGTGGCCACGGGTAATAAAGCCGATAATTTCATCACCGGGAATAGGTGCGCAGCAACGGGAAAGCTTAATAAGGCAGTTATCAATGCCATCAACAGAAACGCCTTCGCCTACGGCGTGCTTAGTAGACTTACTTGTTTCTGTAATTTTAATCTTTTCTGGCTGACGGGCGGTCATAAGTCGGTGATACTCATCTCTTATAAAGGGCATAACTCTTGAAATGGGTATTCCGCCATAGCCTAAAGCCGCATAAAAATCTTCTACCGTTGCACAATGCTGTCTTTCAGCAAGAGTAATAATAATATTTTCATACTCTTCATCTGTAAAACGTATTTTATTACGTTTAATTTCTCTCTCGAGCTCTGCTTTGCCCTCAACAATATTTTCCTCACGACGCTCTTTTTTAAACCAAGCACGAATCTTTGTTTTTGCTCCGCTTGTTTTTACAATGTTGAGCCAATCTCTTGAGGGACCTTTGCCGGGCTGTGATGAGGTTAAAACCTCAACGATTTCACCCGTCTGCACCTTATAATCAAGAGGTACTATCCTTCCCCCTACCTTTGCACCTACCATTTTTGTACCAACGGCAGAGTGAATAGCATAAGCAAAGTCGATAACCGTTGCACCCATCGGTAAATCTATAACGTCACCCTTTGGTGTGAACACGAAAACCTCTTCGGGTACAAGATCACTTTTAATTGTTGTAACGATATCCTTAACGTCGTCAGCCTCTTTTTGAGTTTCAAGAAGCTGTCTGATCCATGCAAGACGCTCTTCAAATTTCTGTGTACCGTTAAGACCTAATTTATATTTCCAATGGGCAGCAATACCGAATTCGGCAGTTTTATGCATATCCCACGTTCTTATCTGCACCTCAAACGGTATACCCGCTTTACCGATAACCGTTGTATGAAGTGACTGATACATATTAGGCTTCGGTGTAGAAATATAGTCTTTAAATCTACCCGGAATAGGGGTAAACATATCATGAATAATACCTAAACAGTCATAGCATTCAATGGTGCTGTTTACAATTATTCTTACGGCATAGATATCATATATTTCGTCAAAGTTTCTGTTTTGGATATACATTTTTCTGTATATACCGTGAACACTTTTGATTCTGCCCTCAAGCTTTGCATCAGGCACAACCTCTTTAACTCTTTCACCGATTTGCTTCTTTATTGTTTCAAGAAACTCTTTATGAGATTTGCCTTGACTTGCAAGAGCATCTTCAATTTCCTTGTAAGCTATGGGGTCAAGGTAGCTTATAGCTTTATCCTCAAGCTCCTCTTTAATTGCTCTGATACCCAAACGGTGAGCAATCGGAGCATATATCTCCAAGGTTTCTAAAGCCTTATCACGTCTTTTTTGAGGTGAAACAAAGTTTAAGGTTCTTATATTATGAAGCCTGTCGGCAAGCTTTATAATAATAACTCTTATATCCTCAGACATTGCAAGAAGCATTTTTCTTACGTTTTCCGCCTGCTGCTCCTCTTTATCTTTAATATCAAGCGGTACCTTACCCAATTTTGTAAGACCGTCAACAAGATGAGCAATATCCGAGCCAAATTCTTTCGTTACCTCTTCTATAGTAATATCGGTATCCTCTACAGTATCGTGCAACATAGCTGCCGCTACGGATTGGTAATCCATTCCGTAATCAAACACTATCTTTGCAACGGCGACAGGATGGATGATGTACGGCTCACCTGATGAACGCTTTTGACCGTCGTGCTGACGTTTAGCAAGCTGAAAAGCTTTATCTATTATTTCGACCTCTTTGCTGTCAAAAAGCTCCGCCGCTTGTTCTCGTAATTCGTCATACATAAGCTCTACTGACATATTTTCATCCATTCAAGTCACCTCCCTTTTCACACAAACTAATTTATCTGATTTTTTGATATATTTATTCAGTTGCTCTTTTAAAAATTTCTGAATTTTCAAGAGTAGATTTTACGTTTTCTTTTGGAATAATATATTTTCCTTCGTTGTAAATAAGTATTCCCAATTCACAAAAAACATCAAGGGCAATCTGACATGCACCCGTTTTTTGTGTGGGTAAACCTAATCGGTAGCAAAGAATTTCGGTTGCATAATCCCAACCGTTATTTGCTTTTACAAATCTATAAACGTTACCACAGAAATCTCTGTCAACAAAAAGCATTTCTTTTGTTTCTTTTGAAAGCGGTGCATTAAGGCAAAAATCCTCGTATGCTCGCATAGATTCGCAAACCTCAGCATCATTAATTTTTGATAATTTTATACCCTTTGCCTGAATGCTAACCTGCGTTTTTCCTTGATATTCATTAACTCCAAGCTTTACAGCAACATCGACAGTATCACCTAAAGTATAGGGAAACTCTTCTTGGGTTACGGAAAACATAATTACTGCAATGCTTGTGTTTTTTCTACGTAAATTAAGTCTTAAATGCTTACCTGCACCAACGGGCTGAATTCCCGTAAGCTCCATATTATAAAGGCCAAACATCGGTTGAGGATTTTCAGCACCGAAGGGCTCAAGAATATTTATAGAATTTAAAAGGTCTGTGTTAATTGAAATCGGATTAATTTTGCAATCAATATTTAACACAGGCACCGCAGGGTCACCCTTGAGAGCAAATTCATTGATTTTTTCTCGGAACAAATCAATTTTATCACTTTCGACAGTTAAGCCTGCCGCAAGCACATGACCGCCGTATTGCACAAGAACATCGGAGCAATAAGCAAGAGCATCGTAAAGACAAAATCCGTCAATGCTTCTACCGCTACCCTTTGCAATATCACCGTTTTTAGAAATCACTATGCAGGGCTTTCCGTATCTTTCAGTAAGCCTTGAGGCAACTATACCGATAACGCCCTGATGCCACTCTTCACCCTCTACAACAATAACTCTGCTGTATTTAATATCGGGGCGGCTTTCTATAAACTCAATTGCCGCCTCAGAAATTTTAGTTTCCGTTACCTGCCTATGAGCATTCGCCTGCGAAATTTCTTCCGAAAGCTCCTTTGCCTCTTCGACATCCTCGGTTAAAAGAAGCTTTACTGCTCTTTCAGCAGAGCCCATTCTACCCGCTGCATTTATACGGGGAGCGATTCTGTAAGCAACACTTGCAGAATCAATTACCCCGTTATTACCGCTGATTTCAAAAAGTGAAGAAAGACCTTTTCTTAAGGTGCCGTCCTGAAAAGAAGCGTTAATAATAGCAATACCGCTTCTTACGATTATTCTGTTTTCGCCCTTTAAAGAAACTATATCCGCAATTGTGCCAACAGTTACTAAATCACCGTATTTTTCTAAAACGTCGTAATCTTCACCGTTTTCAAGCGCACAAACAAGCTTAAAGGCTACACCTACGCCTGCCCAGTCACTGAATTCGCAAAAAGAATCCTCTCGGTGAGGGTCAACAACCGCTACCGCATCGGGCAAATCATCGCCTACTCGGTGATGGTCGGTTACAACCACGTCGATACCTATTTCTTTCGCATGCTTAATTTCTTCAATTGCACTTATACCGTTATCAACGGTAATAATCAAGGAAGTTGATCTGCTTTTAAGCACGTCAACCGCCTCTATGCTCATACCGTAGCCCTCACCCTCACGGTCAGGTATGTAGTAATCAACGTTGGCACCTCTTGAGCAAAGGTATGAATATAAAAGTGCAGTCGACGTAACACCGTCTGCATCATAATCACCGAAAACGGTAATCTTTTCACCGTCTTCCATTGCTTTGTTGATTCTTTCTACAGCCTTTTCCATATCAGGAAGAGTATACGGGTCTAAAAGGTCAGTATCGTATAAAAAGCTTTCAACTTCAAAATCATCTGTCATTCCGCGAGCACACAGCAAATATGCCGCAAAAGGATCTACACCGCAATTTTCCGCAAGGCTTGCAGCAACGTCCTTATCGCAATCGGAAACGACCCATTTTTTTCGATCCAAATATATCACCTAATCATATTTCTACAGAGTACAGTATACCACAACTATACAGTATTTGCAACGAAAGTAAGGAAAATAACAATGCTTTATATGTTAATTTTTGATTAATATTTTCATTAATTTTTCATAAAATTTTTCGCAAAAATAAAAGGCTATTCCTGCCGAAAAACAAAACAGCCTACTCCGTTGTGGAGTAGGCTGAACGCTTTTAATTCTTCTCAGTTGTTATTAGAATAAACCTGCAATAAGCTGAGGAATAAGCTTTGTGATATAAGTGATGATAAGAGAGATATACTCTGTGAAGTTGAATAAGAAGCCGTCAACTGTACCGATGGGGTCAGTAGGAAGGTATGAATCTTTGCCTCCGTCAGCAACGTCCTTCATAATAGCATAGCTATCAATCTGAGTAACTTCCTGAGTTTCATCATTTACAACATATGCTTTATAAACGAGCTTATTGTTTTCAACAACGATATTTGAGAAGCAACCGCCCATATCGCTTGTAGAAAGCTTAACGTCTGCACATTCGTTGATGGGGTCAATAGCATTTTCATTAACTGAATATCTCTTTGTACCTGCTGTTGAGGGAAGAATGTATACGCAACCGTTAGGTTCTTTAGCAAAAGTAACCTCTTCGCCGTTGAAGTATTCTGTTACGTATGTTGTATCTTCGCAAACTGCATCGCCTGCAACCTGCTTTGTTCTGAAGTACATATGGTCATGGCCTGAAAGAACAACGTCAACACCTGTCTGGTCAACAATATCGATAATTGTTTCTCTCATTGCAAGAGTATCGGGCTTGTTGATATTCTTACCTGCAGAGTAAACTGCACGGTGAAGAAGAAGGAATTTCCAGTGAGCATCGGACTCTGTAAGATCGTTGATAATCCAGTTTCTCTGAGCCTGTGACATAGGATACATATCGTTTGAGTTTACAACGCAGAAATGAGCGTTGCCGTAATCGTATGAATAGTATGTACCGTTAACACCGTTTGTAGTACCTTCACCGGGGAGAAGGTTGAACATGCTGTTAAACCAACCGATATTGAATTTGTTTGTAATGTTACCTTCGTGGTTACCTGCAACGGGAACGAGAGTAAGGTTTGTGTTAGCTCTTTCGAAAGCTTCACCGTACCAGTTCCATTCCTCGTTTGTACAATCGTTAACGAAGTCACCGAGGTTTACAACGAATTCTGCATTAGGAGAGTAAGCCATAGCCTGATCCATAACGAGAGCTGCCTGCTGGAAGTTTTCAAGACTGCTTGCCTGAACGTCTGCAATAGCAATAAATGAGAAAGAACCGTCACCATTATCAGTAACAAATTTACCGATATCGCTCCAAACGTCTTCTCTCTTGCTACCAACACGGTAGTAGTAGGTTGTGCCGGGTTTAAGACCTTCAAGCACTACTTTATGGCAGTAATAGCCTTCGAACTCATCAACTGATGCTCTTTTCATTACGCCGTTTGTAAAGTTTACGTCAAATAAAGCTGCTTCAACGTACTCGATAACAGCATCACAGTTACCTGCAGTATACCAGGTGAAGCCACGCTGAGTCTGAGAGTCGCCGTACATTGTACAGTTAATTCTTAAGGGTTCAAATTCTGTTGTCTCTGCGGAAACGCTCATACCGAAACAACTGATAAAAGTCATAAGGGCAAGTAAAACCGCAAGAGTTCTTTTTGCTGTCTTTTTCATAATTACCTCCGTAAGATAATGAAATAAAAAGTCTTGAAACGGAAAAGGGTACAATACACCCCTCCCATTTTGACATTCACACCGCTATTATACACTTATTTTTTTGCGATTTCAATACAAATTGTAAATTTATTACTTTTGCTTATTTATGAACGATATTTTTAGTGATTTTGATAAATCGGCTTAAGCAAAGCGTTTAGCGATTTTTAATTGCACCAAATCAGTTATCTACACCAAAAAACTTTTTAACAACGGGTAAAATAAGGAAATCAGTTTTTTTGAACGCGGTGCTGTGACCACCGTTAAGCACCATAACCTCTTCAGCACCCTTAACCGCTTTAGTTATCTTACGTGAATGACTTCTTTTTATCATATCAAACTCACCAAAAACGTTTAAAAACGGTACGTTTATCGTAGAAAGCTTTTTATAATTCAAATGAGGCTGTCCTACCATAAGACCCTCAATTTCTCTTTTTCTTATCATTTCTTTATCCTTAGTAAAAAAGGCCTTGATTGCATAAATTCTATGGTCTTTTATAATGCCTAACTGATCCCCCGTTTTAGTGCCTCTTGTGTTAAGATTCGAACCGAAAACCGCAAGTCTTTTAACGTATTCGGGGTATGTAACCGCAAAACACATTCCTAAATTTCCGCCGTCAGAAAAACCGCAGAAATTTGCACTTTTTACGTCCAGATAATCAAGAAGAGCCTTCAAATCGTCGCAAAAAAGCTCAAAGGTAAGCTTTTTATTACCCAAAGGCGTATTACCCGTTCCTCTTGTTGAAAAACGGATGATTTTAAAATATTTTGATAAAGGAATATATAAATCCCCCTCAAAGCAACGGTAATCACCGCCGTTACCGTTAAGCATAACGAGAGCTTCACCCTCTTCGTTACCGCTTACGTGATACTCAAAATCCAATCCGTCGTGTTTGAAAAATCCGTAATCTATAACTTTTACTCTGTCCATTTCATACCTCTATAATATTGTCAGCGATTTTATTTATCTCTTCAATTTCATAAACGCCGCTTTCAAGCTTACCTTGAGAGCGTTGGGTGCTTAAAAATCTATAACCGAAAGGAAGCTTTATTTCACCGTATATGCCCTCAGGTATTTCCACTGAAAGCTTTATTCCGTTAAAAGATCTTTCCCATTTAACGCCTACCCTTCCGCAAACGCTATCGTAAAAAGCGGCTGCGTTGTTAAGCGCTTTTACGAAGCAAGGCTCAATATTAATTTCCTTGCAATTGTCACCGTAAGGATTTACTTTTATACCTGCAAAATATTCAATGAATATTGCAGAAATATCGGCAAAGGCATGGTGATTAAGTGAATCAGGAAATTCACCATCCTTGAAAAAGCGTTCGGGCATTGAAGTAAAGCCTCTTTTCACCCAATCACCAAAGGAGGGGTAATCCTGACGTGCTATCATCTTATATGCTAAATCACATTCCCCGTATTGGCAAAGCACTCTGAAAACAGTAAGAATTCCCAGAAAACCAAAATCAATATGGTCATCGGACTGTTTTATAATATCAATGAGCACTTTAACCGCCTGTTGTTTTTCACCTTCGTCAAAAACGTCATAAAAAACAGCCATTGACTGAGAGGTTTGACAATTACCCGATACGGTCATTGTGCCCCAATCAACAAAATATTTTCTTACTGCTGCTCTTACCTCGTTATAAACCTTGTCGCAGAATTCCTTTTGCAAGCTTCTTCCAAGAACATTGAAAATATACGAGCATTTTTTGAGGATATCCATTGTCATTATGCTTGAGGTAAGCTCAATGGGTGCTTTTACAACTGTTACGGGGCACCAATCACCTAAGCCGTAATCAATAGTTCCCCTCTTTGTTCTTCTGCCTGCAATATAAACGGCGTATCTGAAAAGGGCGTCTGCATTTTCTTCAAGTATTTCCTTATCGCCACGGTAAAGATATGTAAAATACGGCAAGTGTGTAAGCACTGCATCCCAAGCAGGACCAATATTATAGCCCCACGCATCAGTAGGTACTACACCGGGAATATCACCCTGAGCTCTTTGAGCTTTTCTTATATTTCTCAACCATTCCTTATAGCTTTTATCGGGGTTAAGATTAAGGTGTGTTTGTCTGCAGGAGTTTACAGCATCACCTGTCCAACCGTTTTTCTCTCTTTGCGGACAATCTGTGGGAAAATAGTAAAAATTAGATACTGTTGCATTTCTTGCCATTGCCTGAAGCTTATTGAGGACATCATCAGAGCAAGTAAAATTACCTCTTTCTTCTAATGCAGAAGAGCAAATAATGCAAGTGAGTAAATCCTCTTTTGCCTGTTCCTCGGACACGCCTAAAACAACAACGTATCTGAAGCCGTGATAGGTGAATTGAGGCTCGAAAACCTCTTCACCCTCACCCTTTAAAACGTAAATATCTCTTTGAGAATAGCCCTCGGGCAAAAACTGAACGTTACTGTAATCGGGGTTACCGTTTTCGTCTAAATATTCGCCAAACTGCAAATCAACTTTTTGCCCTCTGTATCCTTTAATTTTAAGGCGTATTATACCTGCAGTAGTTATTCCGAAATCATAAAGCCAACCCGTTTTTTCTTTTGAGGGATACTCACAGCAGTTTTTATCAACACGTTTATCCGCCCTGAATTCGTTCAAGGTACATTTTCTGATTGAAACGGGGCGTATATGCTTTAACGGCACAACGGGCTCCGCCTCACAAATTCTTCTTTCACCTCTAGGTGTTTCTGCTATTAACGCATTATCCCATTTATCGTCGCAAAAATCGATTTCCGACCAATTAGGTATTTCATTTCTCGCATCATAAAAACAGCCGCAACGAAGGTCGTCAAAAATTATAGGTGACGGTGCTGTTTTAACGCTTTTATCGGCTTCAATCACTTCAACCGTGCCGTCAGAATATTCTGTTTCTATTGAAAATGCAACCCTCGGTGCACCTCTGAAAGAGGCTTTTTCAAAGTCCCAGATTTCACCACCAGGACAATTTTGCATACCGTTGCCAAGCTGTATACCTAAAACGTTTTTTCCCTCGCAAAGATAGCGGGTAACGTCGTATTCATCGAAATATACAATATGGTCAGGATTAGAAACGTAAGGTGCTATAATACCCTTCGTTATTTTTTCACCGTTTATAAATATATCGTAAAAGCCTAAACCGCCAATAGCAACGGTACATTTTCCAACCGCTTTACTAACAGAAAAGCTTTTTCTGAAAAGTGGTGAGGGTACGAACCTCTGATACGTAGAATAATCATAGGTTGCACAAATAAATTTTTTAGAAAGCATAACTGCACCTCTTTTATTATTTGCATAATAGCGTAAATTCACGGAACTCTTTTACCAATTAATAATACCCCAAATCTGCCTAAAACTTCAATATGTTTTTGAAATTATGTATATTTATTAAATTTTTCTTTAACCCGTTGACTGTAAAGTAATAATGGACTAGAATTAATGTAATTACGCTTTTTTTATTATTTTACAGAAAGGAAGTTTTTATGGAACTGAACGCTCATTTCACTTCTTGTTGCCGTAGGCTTAACTCAGCTCTAAACTCTTCTCAGCTTTCTTTTAAAAAAATTCTTTCGGGTAAAAAAGCAAAAGTCCAAACGGGTACGGTTTGTAAATTCAGCTTTGATGATTTTAATCTTTTTATTTACTACATAGAAAAAGGTAAAACCGCCTACGCACAGCAAACCTTGTGGCTTGCTATGACGGTTGATAATGAGCCGAATCTTGTTTTTTCAATATACGATATTCTTGCATTTACCGAGCCCGAAAACTTCAATTGCTACACGTATACGTACGTTGATTCAGAACAGCTTATGTCCGACTGTTTTACTGAAATAGGTGACTTATTTTCACGACTTGTTCCAAAGCTTAAAAATGCCTTTGAAAGCGGAGTTCAAAAGAATAAGTTAATAGAAATTCAAAAGAATAATATTAACGGTTATTTTGGCGACAAAATTCTTGAAGCAAACGATATGATGGGCGGCGTAGCTGACAGACTTATTTCAATGATGCTTTCAAACTTTTTTGAATATCAAATAGAATGTGCCGTTGTAGGTGGACAAGCACTTTTTTATTCAGGCAAAACCGAAAAAGCTCTTAAGGTCTTAAAAAAGTTAAAATTTCGTTCTCAATACGAAAATAATCTTATTGCATACCTTGAAAACGGTGGCAAAGCCCCTGAAGCTACAACCACGGTTAAAAAAGCTTCTTCGGAAAACGGCGGAAAACGACACAACAAAGGCTTTTCAGGCTCGTTAAAGGTACTTGCACTGGCTTTAGCAATAAACTTTTTATTTTCTGCAATAGCAGGTTTACTTTTACACCTTGTAATTTCAATAAAATTTAATGATGCTTTATATATCAGCGGAATACCAGAAAGCCTGTTATCTCTCTTTATTTTTTCTGCCCTTCCGTCTGTGATTATTGCAATTAATATTTTAAGAAAATTTACCGAAAAGAAAAACAAAAAGGCTAATATAAAAGCCCCCGTACAATCCTCGTTTTTGAAGTCTTTTTTAAAATACTCAACTATTTTTGCCGAAACTTTATTTATAGTTCAATTTATTACTTGTATTAATTCTGTAACGGTTTTTAATAACGACTTTGTTTCTTATTCTGTAGATGTTTTCCCCTTATCACAACAAACCTGTAGCTATGAAGCTATAAATTTCGTTGCGGTAGTCACCGAAGAAGCTGAAAAACCATTCTTCCCCGATGAAAAATATCTTGTTTTTTACACCAAAAGCGGTACGGTTATTGACCTTTACAACTCTAGTTTTATTTCCGCAAAAGAAACAACAGATGAATTGACTGACGTTTTAATCGAGGAAAATATTGCTATTAAAGAATATAAATCTATAGACGACTTACTTGAGGAGAATAGATAATCACCACAAAAAAATATTTAAATAAAACCAAAAAAATGCAAAATTTTACCTATAATTCTTCAGAAACCTAAAAATATATATATTAGTATTGATTTCGACATTTATTTTTGGTATAATGTGACGAAGGGCAAAAACGCGTTTTTGTGTTTTTGTTACGTTTTCAGAATGGAGTTGACTACAATTTTGGAAAATACTCAGCCCACTAAAAATTACACGTTCAAGGAAAAGCCTTTTTACGATTTTGTAAAGAGATGCTTTGATATATTCTGCTCTTTGATTTTAATCATTGTTGCTTCACCTGTGCTTTTATTAGTTGCAATATTAGTTAAGGTAACTGATGGCGGCACAATCATTTATAAAGCTCCCCGTATGGGTAAGGGTGGAAAAATAATTAAAGTTTATAAATTCAGAAGCATGTGTATGAATGCTGATGATATTAAAAAGACCTTATCTAAAGAGGATTTGGAAAAATACGAAAAAGAATACAAGCTTGAAAAAGACCCCCGAATCACAAAGGTGGGCAACATTTTACGAAAAACAAGTCTTGACGAATTACCTCAGTTATTTAACGTTCTTCAAGGTAATATGTCTTTAGTAGGCCCCAGACCTATCCTCGAAAAAGAAACCTCTCTTTACGGCGAAAACCGTGATATGCTTTTCAAGGTTAAGCCCGGTATTACAGGTCTTTGGCAGGTTAGCGGACGAAACAACATCACTTACGAAAGTGGCGAACGTCAGGCTTTAGAATTACAATATATTCAAGAACGTTCTATGGCCCTTGATATCAAAATATTATTCTTAACCATTGGTGCCGTATTTAAAATGAAAGGCGCTATGTAAGAGGTGACACTTTTTGGATAATCAAAACACAAACGAGTTTGTTTTTTCGTTCGAGGACGACAAAAAAAGCACTCCTAAGGATATCCCTATAAACAAAACAAAAAGAATGCAACAGGATTTGCAGAATAATGACGACTCATCTTCAACAAAGCCGGCTAAAAACAAACCGAGCAGTAATCCCCAGAAATACGAGTATATTGATATTTTCAGCTCTTCTGATGATGAGGTAGAGGACGCCCCTAAAAAAGAAAAAGAAAAAAACAAGAAAAAGAAAAAAAAGAAGAAAACATTAGTTGTGCTTGCTTCTTTAGTGCTTGTTCTTGCAATTATTTCAGGTACTTTAGTTGGTTATTACAACAGTCTTCTTAATAGCATGTCTAAAAACGAGTTGAACATGGATAACATCGGTTTATCTGGTGATTATTTCCATGAAAGCGTAAAAAACATAGCTGTTTTCGGTCTGGACTCAAGAGATAATAATTTTGACGGCAGGTCCGACGCTATCATCATTATTACAATTGATGACGTTCATGATAAAATTAAAATGACAACGGTTGCCCGAGATTCTTACGTTGAAATCGAAGGTAACGGCAAAGATAAAATTACTCACGCACACTGGTTTGGTGGCCCTGAGCTTGCAGTTAAAACTCTCAACCAGAATTTCAACATGGAAATTACCGACTACGTTACCGTTAATTTCTTCGGTATGGTTGAGATTATCGACGAAATCGGTGGTGTTGAGCTCGACGTTGACACTCAAGAAATGAATACTATGAACCGTGAATATGTTCCCGAGCTTAATAGCATCGGCCTTGATTGTGAAAGAATCACTACAACAGGTCTTCAAAAGCTTAGCGGTGCTCAAGCTCTTGCTTACTCAAGAAACCGATATTCAAGCGGTGGTGACATTGATCGAGGCAACCGTCAAAAAGAGGTTTTAGCTGCTATTTATCATAGCCTTACAAGTATAAACGCTAACCAATTGCATACCCTTGTTAAAATCGTGTTAGATAATTGCCAGACCTCTCTTACCAACTCAGAAATAACAAAATTAGCTTCTTGGGCTGCTCTTAATACGCCCTCAATCGAATCACTCAGTCTTCCTGACGCTGACTGTAACCCACAGCACGGCGATGCAGGATACGTAAACGGTATCTGGTATTTCAAATACGACCTCGATATCGCAACACAGAAATTTCACGATTTTGTTAATGAAGATGGTGTGTATTACATACCACCTGAAGAAAACACAATAAACGGTGATAATCAATGAAAAATATTAAAGTAATAGTTGCAGCTCATAAGTTATATAAAATGCCTGATGACGAAATGTATCTTCCTGTACACGTTGGTGCAGCAGGTAAAGATTCAATCGGCTACCAAAGAGATGACGAGGGAGAAAACATTTCAACAAAAAACCCTTATTACTGCGAATTAACAGGTCTTTATTGGGGTTGGAAAAACTGTGATGCTGACTATATCGGTCTTGCCCATTACAGACGCCATTTTTCTACAATCGGTAAGAAGAATAAAGACAACCTTTTCGAAAGCGTGCTTACAAAAAAAGAAGCGTCTGAATTATTAGACAGTGCTGATATAATTCTTACCAAAAACAGAAATTATTATATAGAAAATCTTTACGACCATTATAAGCATACTCATTTTGAAGAGGAGCTTATAGAAACTGAAAAGATAATCAAGGAAAGTTATCCCGAATATTATCCGGAGTTCGAAAAGTTGAAAACAAGAACTGCAGGTCATATGTTTAATATGGCTATTATGAAAAAAGAGCTTCTTGACGAATATTGCAATTGGCTTTTTGATATTCTTTTCGAGCTTGAGCAAAAGGTTGACCCTAAAAAGTACGATGCCTTCCACGCAAGATACCCGGGAAGAATCTCGGAGTTATTGTTTGACGTTTGGCTTTACACCAAAAAATACCCCTATAAAGAGGTTGGTATTATGGATATGGAGCCAATCAATTGGTTTAAAAAGGGTTTCTCTTTTATAATTGCTAAATTTACCGGCAAGAAATACGGTAAGAGCTTTTAAAGGTATCAGATATGGGAAAAAAACTAACTGCAAACTATATATATAACCTTGCATATCAAATTATAAACTTAATATTCCCCTTAATCACAACACCGTACGTTTCAAGAATTCTTGGAGCGGACGGTATTGGTGTTTACAGCTATACAATATCAATCGTCACTTATTTCGTTTTGTTTGGCTCCTTAGGTATTTCTCTTTACGGTCAACGTCAAATCGCCTTTCTTCAAACCAAACCAAAAAGAAGAACTCGTGTGCTTTTTGAAACGCTTTTACTCAAGGGCTTTACCCTTGCAATAGCAATCGGCCTTTTTGTATGGCTTTTTGCCTTTAAAGGTGCCTATGCACGATACTATAGGATATTACTTTTATATATTGTTGCTAACATTTTAGATATTTCTTATTTCTTCCAAGGTATGGAAGAATTTAAAATGATAGTAAAAAGAAATTTTGTAGTAAAGCTTTTAAGTATTGCTTGTACTTTTATTTTTGTTAAAACGGAAAATGATATCGCAACCTATCTTTTAATTTATGCTTTATCAACTCTTTTAGGAAACTTGTCATTATGGCTTTGGTTACCTAAATTCATTGCTAAGCCTGACCTCAATGAATTCAACGTATTCAGACACGTGCGTCCTGCTTTAGCTTTATTTATTCCTCAAATTGCAATTCAGATCTATACTGTTCTTGATAAGGTTATGTTGGGTGCCTTACTTTCTGACAAATCAGACGTTGGCTACTACGAGCAATCCCACAAAATTGTTATAATAATTCTTACGGTAGTTACCTCCTTAGGAACGGTTATGATGCCTAATATAGCTCATAAATTTGCAAACAAGCTTATGGATGAAATCAAAGAAGATATTTATAAATCCTTTAGATTCATCTATTTATTAGCATTTCCTATGATGCTTGGTATCGCCTCCGTTGCAAAAGACCTAATACCTTTGTTCCTCGGTGATGGCTACGAGCCTTCTATAACAGTACTGTATATTATTTCACCTATCGTTCTTTTTATCGGAATGAGTACTGTAAGTGGTGTTCAATATCTTTTACCAACTCTCAGACAAACTCAATACACAATATCGGTTTCTGCAGGTGCCGCAACAAATTTAGTTTTAAACTTTATACTTATTCCTCACTTTAAATCAGCAGGTGCGGCTTTTGCTACTATCTGTGCTGAATTAATAGTTACAGCTCTTCAGTTTGTTTTCATCAGAAAAGATTTTTCAATTCCAAGAATTATCTTTTCCAGTGCTAAATATTTAATTTCAGGTTTAGTGATGACAGGTTGCATTTTCCTTGCAAATATGTTTTTACTTGCCTCTGTAATACCTTTCATAAGAATTGCTATAGATTTAATGATAGGTGTAATTGTTTATTTCGTTATGCTTTTTGTTTTAAAAGACGATTTAATAAAAGGATTTATAAAAGGATTGAGGGATAAAAATGCAGAAGTATGATTATTTAATTGTCGGTGCAGGTCTTTTCGGTGCCGTTTTTGCAAACGAAGCAAAAAAGAAAGGCAAGAAATGTCTTGTTATTGATAAACGTCCTCACATTGCGGGTAACATTTATACTGAAAACGTTGACGGTATTAACGTTCATATTTACGGTGCTCACATTTTCCACACAAGCGAAAAAAGAGTTTGGGATTATGTAAATCAGTTTGCTGAATTCAACAGATATACAAACTCCCCTGTTGCTCTCTATAAGGGCGAGCTCTACAATATGCCCTTTAATATGAACACCTTTAATAAATTATGGGGTGTTACTACTCCCGCTGAAGCTCTTGCTAAAATTGAGGAAGAGAAAAAGGAAGCAGGGATTACAGAGCCTAAAAATCTTGAGGAGCAAGCAATAAGCCTTGTAGGTAAAACAATTTACGAAAAGCTTGTAAAGGGCTACACCGAAAAGCAGTGGGGTAAAAAAGCAACTGAGCTTCCCAGCTTTATTATTAAACGTCTTCCCGTAAGATTCGTTTACGATAACAACTATTTCAACGATTTATATCAGGGTATCCCTATGGGCGGATATACAAAAATGGTTGAAAATATGCTTGAAGGCACTGAAGTTAAGCTTAACTGTGATTATTTTGATAATAAAGAAGAGCTTGATAGCATTGCAGATAAAATAATCTTTACAGGTCCTATTGATAAATATTACGATTATTGCTACGGTGAGCTTGAATATCGCAGCTTAAGATTTGAAACAGAAACCTACCCCGTTGATAACTACCAAGGTAACGCAGTTGTTAACTACACCGAATATGAAATTCCTTATACAAGAATCATTGAGCATAAGCATTTCGAATTCGGCAAAACGCTCGGCAAAGAGGCTGAGGGCGTAGCGGCTACAAAAACAATTGTTACAAGAGAGTATCCTGACTCATGGAACAAAGAAAAAGAGCCTTACTACACAGTTAACAACGAAAGAAACAGCGAGCTTTACAAGAAATATAAAGAGCTTGCAGATAAAGAAGGTAAAGTTCTTTTCTGCGGAAGACTCGGTCAGTATTGCTACTACGATATGGACAAGGTTATCCTCTCCGCTCTTAATATTGCAGACGAGGTTTTATAATTAAAATAAAGCAAGTAAATAAAAACAGTAAAAAGGAAAACGGAAAATTCTTAAAAGAATTTTCCGTTTTATTTTTTTAATTTAAGCCTTCCTCGTTGCAGTCTGCAAACCAGTCTTTAAAAGTATCTTCAAACTTATAGTGGAATTTGTAACCGCTATCAGCAAGCTTTTTACCGCAAATATTAGTAGAAACCATAAGCTTTTTAACTCTATCAGGATGAAGTCCTAATTTTTTTCCGCCTATAGGTCCAAGAATTCTTGCGGCCGTCATAAGAATCCAAGCAGGTACTAACGGCACGTATCTTTTCATACCGGTTGCTTTTTGAATTGTCTGGCATATTTCTTCAATTGTAAAAGCCGGTTCGAAAGTACAGTTGAAAATATCGCATCCCTCGAAGCTATTATCAATCATACGATATTTGAAAAATCTTACAAGCTCTTTTACGTAAATACAAGCTTTAACCGTATCTTTTCTGCCGGTATAGAAAAAGTATCTTTTTCTTTGACCCCAATAAAGACGGGTCATATTGCCGTGCTCACCTTTACCGTAAACAATACCGGGACGAACAATTGTAAGCTCTCGTCCGCTTTCTTGTGCAGCCCATTTTTCATGGATTTTTTCAGCTACAAGCTTGCTTATACCGTAGGGTGAATTAGGTGTTGGTAGGGTATCTTCTTTTTTTAACTCCTCTGAAGGACCGTAAGGTGCGATTGAGCTGGTGAACAAAATCTTTTTTATATTATGCTTTATCGCAAAATCAATGATATTTTCGGCACCACGAATATTAGTTTCAAAATACTCGTAATCAGGGTGTCCCGGTGTTCTGTGAACTGCTGCTAAGTTAAAGATAATATCATCAGCCGTAGGGGTAAAGTCAAATTCTATAGACTTTCTTACGTCAAGCCTTATATACTGTACGCCCTCATTTTCTTCTACTATTCCGGGAACAACTCCCTCTTCGCCGGGCATTACTATATCAAGGTCATAAATCTTATCCCCGTCTTTAACACACTCCTCTTTAAGCAAGTGTATTAAATGAGTACCGATAAACCCCGAACCGCCAAAAATAATATAATTCATTTGAATCCTCCGTTGTAATTCCGTTTTTTATCTTACCATTTATTTTCTACGTATTCGCAGAAAGCATACATATCTTTGATTTCAAGCTTTTTGCCATCGTCGAGAATAACGTCACCATTCCAAAGACCGTGCACCTGATGAGTATGCATTCTTGCAACACCCAAGTTCATATCTGAATGGTGGTCAAAGGTAGGAGTCATTGTAAGATTAAATCTACCGTCCTCGGAAACAAATTTCCAAGGCTCCATAAATTTATCGGGCTTGGGGAAGGTTTCAACGTCTACTGCACCAAATTTATGAGCTTTACCGTCATAGAAAATACAAGTTTCCGTTGCATTGCTCTCATCACCTATTGCCCAAGTGATTTCAAAGCCGAAAAGATGCTTTTCGCCCTTTTCATCAACAAGATAGGTAGAGCCGTTACCCCAATACCATACCATTTTATGAGGTGTGTTTACTCGACCCCAGTCAAGAGCACAAAATGCGGTATCTTTTGAAAACTCATAAACGTCATCGCCGTATTTATAATAACCCTTACACGGCATACAGTTTTGCTTTGTAGTCATAAAGTACTTTGTATCGTCGCCGGGGAAGGGAAGAACAGTTGTAATATTTTCAAGACCGGGCATGATATCCATCTCAAATTCACATTCAACTATTTTACCCTTTAAAGGCATTTTAAACCAAAGACGTCTTGACTCCTCTTTTGTATCAAAGTCAAATTCTGCTTTACCGATTACGTCTTTATAACGGTTAGGTACGTCACCCTTGGGTGGCGGTACGTGTTTATCCTTTCCGCCTATGAAAAGCTGAGTAGCATCTGCAATAACCTTACAATTTTCAAGGTCGATAAGCTTTGCAGCAATATAACCACCAATTGAAATATTAGCAAAGCTTAACTGCACCATATATTTGCCGTCAGAAACCTGATAAAAGTCCCATTCTTTTTTACTCATTATGCTACCGGGCTTTACAAAATCTCTGTTGTAGTCAAAAACGTTGTGCCTTGCCCAGCCCTTTGCAAGAAGCTTTCCGTCGGGTGAAAGAAGCTGTGTATAATCTGTATATTCCGTTTGTTTAGATTTTTCTTTCCAATCCTTAAACGGCACGTAGGTTCTTTGAGTTTCTGCACTCACAAAAATCACTCCTCAATATCAAAAGTTATTTTGCACTTGTAAACATATAAAGGAAATTAATTCCGTTATTTATATTCTGTGCAACTGAAGTTGCAGTTCTGTCAAAGGCTGTGGGGCTTGTGTCCTCAATCGCACCTACGCTGACGAGTGCTAATCTAAGCTCACCCTCTGCTTCTTTCCATTTTGCAGTATCAACTATTGTTTCATGAAGCTGAGCCTCTACGTTTGCAATTTTCTCTTCAACGTAAGCGATCTGTTCAGGTGAATAGCCTGATTTATCTGCCTCTTCCCAAGCCTTGAAGTAAAGCTTGACTGTATTTGTAAGTCTACCTTCGTTATACTGAGGATAAACGTCAGGTCTTGAATAAACGTCAACAATTTTATCATCTGTCATAATGTCAAACGCTAATTTAAGAGCAACGTCGTTATGAGGAAGCTTCTCATGGTCTTGGTTTTTGATATACCACGTTGTACAAGGAAGAAGACCTGTTGTGGGGTCAACTGTGTTATCAGGTGAAATATGGTCGTGGGCAGGGTTGTTACAATACGTGCCTGCTGCAACGTAATCGTCACCAAGAGTTTTGCCAACGTCGGCAAAGGTTGCCCACATTGAAGCAGAAGTTGCATGAACGATACCGTCACCGTTTGTTTTGTTGTAGTCACGGCAAAGCGGGAACATTCCACCACCGTAGCAACAAATATCAAATACCTTTGTGCCTGTATCCATAAGAGCGAAGAGGTTATCCTCAAAGTTTGCTCTTGCATTCATAAAATAATCAACCTTATCTCTGACTACCTTATATTCGTCACCTTCAAGCCATTTTGCTCTTGCCTCTTCATAATAATCCGTAGGACAAAGAGCCCATATAATTGTAGTTGTTCTGACACCGGCTTCAACGACACCCTCTGCCAAACCGCCTAGCGCACTCTTCAGTACGTCACTTGGTAGAATTCGTAAAACGATGTTGAGGAAATATGCTAAGAAGCCTTCACCTAAAAGAGAGGGAAGGAATTTTCCGTAAAGCATTTCGTCATCGTGGATAATACTAAGGTTGTTTGTAAGAATGTCACCGATAATATCAGAGCCGTCAATAGCGGGAATAACGAAAACTACTCTCTTAATAATCTCATAATCCTCGGGATAGGTTTCAAGGTAGTTTACCGCAATAGTGCCGCCAAGAGAAATATGGCAAAGTCTGACCTGTTCAGCACCTGTCTGAGGTAAAACCACGTCGTGAATATAGTGATGAAGCTTTTCTGTTTCCCAGATAACGTCACCGAATGAGTCGTAACCGAAATAGTAAATGCTTTCTTCACCAACAATTTCAGCTAAGCCCTGAAGAGGAAGAATATTATAATAATATTCTTTAATATCGTCAGTCATTTCACTCATAGGACATTCATAGCAGGGTACTTCAACGGGAGTAAGATAATTACCCTCGTTATCCTTATGAATTGCATATAAGCCCTCGTATGCACCCTTTCTCATTGCATCTGTAAGACCCATATCCTTGCCCTTAACAACAGACATTAAAAGCGGACCTAACGCTTCTTTTAAAAGACCCATAATATCAATTTCAAGAGGCCAACCGGTGATATAATCACCGTTGCTATCTGTCATTCTTGAACCGTCGGGATTAAGAAGATAGGTATCATTCTGGCTCATACCGTGAACAATGATAATAGGTGTATCCTTGTCATAGTCTGCTACGTAAGATAAATCCGTAACAGTTGAACCGGTTGTTGAGCCTGCTACTGTGCCGTCTACCGCTGAAGCGGGTACTACCGCAACAGAAAAGAGCATTGCTGCAACAATTAATAAACTTATAAATTTTTTCATTTTCATATATTAACCCCCTAGTTAATATTCCATATAGGTAAATAATATCATATTAACAAAAGCTTAACAATAAAAGCATTGCACAACTTTTTTATTAATCTTTTGTAAAAAACCACAAAAACCGTCTTTAAAACAATAAATAAAGCACCTCTTGTCTTTGAAAACAGAAGTGCTTTATCTAATATCTTATCCTACTTATGCAAAATATTTTATTAAATATAATACTATCATATGCACGGGGTAAAAGGCGTAGAAGCCGTATTGTAAAGCCTTGCTTGACTTACCTTTTTTGCCGTTATAAAGCCATATAGGAATTAACGAGAATACCGCAAAGCCCTGAGAAGGAATTTCAAGAGTTTTTCCGAAAACCTCGAATATAAAAACCTGACCCTCAAAGAAGACGATATTTATTAAAACCATTCCTACAAGCTGTAAAAGAGGCGTAATACGGAAGCCTCTGCATAAATAAAACATTACAACAGTAAGAACACCTAAAAAGCCGTAATCAACAAAACCTAACGTGCCACCTACGGCTATAAGCACTAACCACAATAGAGCCTTTGCCATATTCTTTGAGGAAATATCTTTTTTAAGGCTATCTATAACGTAAATCGCTAGTAAGCCTAACAAAAGAGTAAACATTACGTTCTGATGATATGGGTTAAACCATCTGCTGCTATAAAACAAATTAAACGGTATTTCAGAAATTACTGCAAATACAAGAAGTCTTAAAGCATATTTTTTAAAATTCTTTGTATGTGCAAATCCTTCCGCTATTTGAAAAGCGAATATCGGGAATGCCATTCTTCCGATATAGGTCATCCAGTTGCCGAAGCTCATAGTTGTAGCCCAAACGTGGTCGCTTATCATAAGTAAAACCGCAACTAATCTTAACGTATTTGAATTTAAAAACTGTATTTTTTTTACTTTGTCAAAAAAACTTGTTTTTTGCATTATTGCCCCTCCCCTTTTAAATTAAACTTTTTTATAAACTTTAATGCATTTGCGGTGCAGGTCTGAATTTTGCAGTATATTCTTTTATGTCAATTCGAATTATACTTACAACCTCTGTTAATCTATCGTTAAATTCAAAATCCTTTTTAGTCTGGGTTTTCATAAGTGCTGAAAGAGCTTGTTTTTTCTCTTCAACGTCTTCAACGATTTCCGCCGTCCCCTTTGCCATAAGCGAATAGTAGCTTATACCGTATTTACAAGCAACGTCGCCCTCAAAAGGCACGATATCACATTCCATTGAAATAAAAACCTTAGGGTTTTTCCTCATAACGTCAAGCTTTCTTCCTGTTTTTGCACCGTGAAGCCATAAAGTAAGCTTTCCGTTTTCAAAAACGTGACCGTAATTCATCGGCACAACGTAAGGCTCGTCACCGTCTACAAGACCAAGGTGAAGCACCTTTGCTTTTTCTAGAATCATATTAATAATGTTTTCATCTTCTATAAGTCTTTCTCTTCTTGTTAAGCCATTCATAAAAACACCCCTGTAAAATTAATCCTCTACCATATTTTTGATTCTATCGGGAATCACGAGTTTTTTAAAGCCGTAAAAGCTCACCGCATTTTCGCCGAGGAAATGCTTTTTATTTTCTTCACTGATTTCTTTTGATTTTTCAACAAAATCAAAGCTCATTTTATATGTTATCGCGGTCATTGTGCGAGGATAATCACTACCCCACATTAATTTTTCAAACCCCACAAGCTCTGCCGCTTCGTTTATTGCATTTATGGCAGATGGATATGGATAAAATTCACTGTTAAAAAGCCACGTTATTCCGCCACTTTCAATATACACGTTTTTGTTTCTTGCAAGCTTTATTTGCTCAAGCCAATTTTCACGGGTAACCATGCCAAAATGACCGATAGCAATTCTTAAATTTGGGAATTGCTCAATAATTTCCTGCATCATTTTCGTTTGCTCGTCACCGTCTGCAAGGTCAATAGAAATAAATTTTCCGTTTTCGTTAGCAATCTTAAAAGGCTCAATATGATTTAAAAGATTTTTATCCTTTAAACGTGAAGCACAAAGCTTTATTCCGTCAAAGCCACTTATATCACCAAGGCTTTTTTCTTCGTATAAAGCACAAATTTTAATACGGTCACTTTTACAAGAAAGCAGATAATCGTTTTGGTTACCGTCAATATATTCCTGTGTTATAACCGCACCGCTAACCCCTGCGTAATCCATATTAGCAAGAAATCTTTCAACGTTGTTTTCGCCATCTGTCATATATGGTGGCATCATCTGTTTAATTTCACCGCCGAAATCACTTCTGCCACCGCCGATATCGCAAACGGGCTTGCCATTTACAATACCGTTTTGTTTTTTCCATAAATGAGCGTGTGCATCAATAATCATAACGTTACTCCGTCTTTAAAAATTGCAATTTCACGGTTGCCGTAAATTTCATTTTTTGTAGGCTCACCGTCACAAAGCTTTTTAATTAAAGCTAATAATTCTTTTGCTTTTTCGCCGTTATCAAGACCGTAAGCAGAAAAATCTATCCAATGGGGCTTTTTCTGTGCAATTACGTCGTTAGATGCGATTTTAATTGTCGGCACCGCACCGCCTAAAGGGGTGCCTCTTCCCGTAGTGAAAAGCACAAGGTGACAACCGACAACAGAAAGATTTGTAACCGAAACAATATCATTGCCTGGACCGTTAAGTAAGCTCAAGCCCGATTTTCTTACACTGTCACCGTAATCAAGCACGTCAACAACAGGGGTGCTTCCGCCCTTTTGAATGCAACCCAAGGATTTTTCTTCAAGAGTTGTTATTCCGCCTTCTTTATTGCCGGGCGAGGGGTTTTCCGAAACGGGTTGTCCGTGGTCTTTAAAATACTTTTTAAAATCGTTTATAAGCTTTACGCTTTTATTGAATATATCTTCATTTATGCATCTTTCAAAAAGCACGGCTTCAGCACCAAACATTTCGGGCACCTCGGTAAGCACCGCACTACCGCCCATTGAGCAAATTTCGTCCGTTACCTTACCTACCACCGCATTAGCGGTAATACCTGAAAAGCCGTCAGACCCACCGCATTTAAGCCCGATTTTAAGCTTTGACACGGGTACTGGGCTTCGTTCATCCCCTGAAGCAACCTCTTTTAACTCTTCTATAAGACGAATGCCCTCTGAAATTTCATCCTCGCAATCCTGCACAGAAAGAAACTTAACTCTTTTCTCGTCCCATTCCCCTAAAACCTTTTTCATTTCAGGGATATTGTTGTTTTCGCACCCTAACCCTAAAACAAGCACTCCGCCCTTGTTTGGGTGGTTTATTAGACCATTTAAAACAAGCTGAGTTGTTTTCATATCGTCACCAAGCTGACTGCAACCGTAAGGATGTGAAAAATAAATAGCTCCTGTTTTTTCACTCAACTGCTTGCCGATACTGTTAACGCAACCAACGGTGGGAACTATCCATATATCGTTTCTTATACCTATATCACCGTTATCACGAGTAAAAGCATTTATGTAAAAAGGTTCTTTTTCTTGTAAAGCTTCAAAATTAGGCTTGTATTCATAAGTGAGAATATCACCTAATTTTGTTTTCATATTGTGAGAATGTACGCTTTCACCCTCGCGTATATTTTCCGTTGCGTAGCCTATAGGGTAGCCGTATTTTATAACGTCTACGCCCTTTTCTATATGGCATAACGCAATTTTGTGACCCGTTTTCAAATCAACACAAACGTTATCTTTTTCGTTTATTCTGACAGTATCCATCTCATTGCATCCTTTGCACCAACGGTGTCAATTTTATTATAATATTCTGTCACAGTATCTATCATATCTGAAAGGTTTTTGCCCCATAAGGCTTCATTTTTCAGAATATCCTCAATACTGTCATTCTTCATTATTTCAACAACGCTTTGAGCATCCTCGGGACAATCATTTTTATAGAAATAAATCAAAAATGCTAGTGACATTGTAAGGCGTTTTGGAAGCCTGTTATTTTTCTCTTTGTATTCAAGAAGCGTAGGTAAAACTCTTACAGAAAATTTGCTAACTGAGTTAAGAGCAATCGACCGCCATTTATGCTGAATAAAAGGGTTTTTAAAGCGGTCAAAAACACTGTTTGCAAAAGCGAGGCTGTCTTCATTTTCGCCGATTGTAGCAAGAATTTCTTCTTTCATAGCCTTGTTGAGAAAAGCAAGGGCAGTTTCATCACCCATAGCCTGACCTACGGTTTCAATACCTGAAAGAATTGCACCTGCGACAAGCGAGGTATGAGCACCGTTTAAAATTCTTACTTTAATTTTTTTATAGGGCTTTACATCATCCGTCCAGATAACGTTAAAGCCTGCTTTTTTAAGGGGTAGCTCCTTTTCAAAGTCGCCCTCAATAACCCAAAGATGAAAAATTTCTGCGGTATCAAGAAATTTATCGTCTTTATGAAGCTTGGCAGTTTCATCATCAGGGTAGCCTGTTACAATTCTGTCTACAAGAGTATTTGAGAATGTATTTTCATTATTTATCCAAGTGATAAAAGCATCTTCTAATCCCCAATACTCTGCATATTTTACAATGCACTTTTTCAGCTCGTCGCCGTTATTATCTATTAGCTCACAAGGTAAAAAGATAAAACCTGAAAGACCGCTTTTATATCTTTTATAAAGAAGCTGTGTAAGCTTTCCGGGAAATGATTTACAAGGCTTATCATTAAAGCTACAGCTATCGTCGAATGCGATGCCTGCTTCAGTTGTATTCGAAACAACAAATTTCAAATTGGGATTTTCTGCAAGGGACATATATTCATCATAGCTTTTATAAGGGTCAATACTTCTTGAAACAGACTCTATAAAATGATGCTCTTTTTTAATTTCACCCTTATCAATTCCTCGTAAATATAGGTTGTATTTACAATTTTGCTCGTTTAAAAGACCGCATTTCCCACCCTCTCGTGGTTGAATAACAACTGCTTTACCTTCATAAAGCCCGTTTTTATTCATAACGTCGAGAAAGTAATCAAAAAAGCCTCTTAGGAAATTGCCTTCACCAAATTGTATAATGGTTTCTTTCATATCAATCACCGATTTTTATAAGTAATTTTGCAAGTGTGCCGTCGTTGCTTGCAAGGGCTTTAAAGGCGTTGAGAGCGTCATCCATATCATAAACTCCGCTTACCATTTTCATAACGTCAGCCTTACCCTCTTTTACAAGCTGAATATTATTTATAAAATCATTCTTTAATGCGTTTCTACT
>JAZROI010000006.1:0-4005 GCA_045648585.1 Acutalibacteraceae bacterium | reverse complement strand
CAGAGGTCGCTTATAAGAAGCTTAAGGATATTATTCCTAATATAAAAACTGCTTCTCCGACTATAAGATATCAGTCTGCGGCAGACGTTGCTCTTATTGCCATGGAAGCGTATAACGAGGATAATTCCGTTGCAATTTTAGCTCACGAGGTTTTGCCTAACTATTTAAGACTTTCTCAGGCCGAGAGAGAATTAAAAAACAAAAATAAGTAATCGAAAGGTTGTTGATTATGTTAGTTTTAGCGTCAGATCATGCAGGTTTTCCTCTTAAGGAAGAAATAAAGGCTTATCTTGATGAAAAGGGTGTAGAATATATTGATTGCGGTACTGATTCTACTGCATCAGTTGACTATGCTGCTTTCGCTCAAAAGGCTTGTTTAAAGGTTGCAGGCGGAGAGGCTGATAAAGGTATTCTTTGTTGCGGTACGGGTATTGGTATCTCTATGGCAGCAAATAAGGTTAAGGGTATAAGAGCCGCTTGTTGCTCTGACTATTTCAGTGCTAAATTTACAAGGCTTCATAACGACGCAAACGTTTTGTGTATGGGTGCTCGAGTAATCGGTGCAGGTGCTGCATGTGAGCTTGTTGACGTTTTCCTTAATACTGAATTCGAGGGCGGAAGACATCAGAGAAGAGTCGACCAGATTCACGCTATTGAAAACGGCGAAATATTATAATGAAAATCAACAAAGCTATTTTAAAAAATAATCATAAAACAGTAATAAGAGCGTTGTGTATTACACTAACGCTCTTTGTTGTATTTACTGTATTTACCCTTTGGGGTAACGTAACTTTATCGGTTGATAATTTCTATTTTAAAACAGATGAACTGGATATTGAAACCGGTTACAAAATTGCCCACGTTTCTGATTATCATAACACTGATAATGTTTTTCTGAATGATGCGATTTTCTCATCACTTGAAGTTGAAAAGCCTGATGCCATTGTTTTAACAGGTGATTTAATAGATTCTCGTAAAACTGATATTGAAATAGCAATTGATTTTGTTTCAAGGTTGATTGAAATAGCACCTGTTTATTACGTTACAGGAAACCATGAATGTAACGTAAGTATAAAAAGCCAGACAGCATTTGATGATATGATAAATGATCTGAAAGCTTTAGATGTTGTTGTTTTAAGAAATGAAAATATTGAAATTACGCTACCCGATAATGAAAAATTCAACTTGTTTGGAATTAATGACCCGTATTTTCATTGTAAATATGAAAGTGAGGTAGGGGCGGCAACTGATTCATTGTGCTCCTCTTTCAGCGTTGATAAAAGTGAATTTAATATTCTTCTTGCTCATCATCCTGAACAGTTAGAGATATATTCAAAATATAATTTTGATTTGGTCTTTTCGGGTCATGCACACGGCGGTCAGGTTAGATTTTTTAATCAAGCAATTATTGCGCCTGACCAAGGTTTGTTTCCCGAGTTTACGGACGGTGAATATAAATTGGGGGATACCACTCTTATTGCTAGCCGAGGAATTGGGAATAGTGTAATTCCTTTCAGGTTATTCTGTAGACCTCATTTAATTTATCTTGAAATAAAATAAAAACAACTCTCTCAACAAAATAGTTGAGAGAGTCTTTTTGTTTGTTAAGCCTTTAAAGCTCTTTCGAGCCAAATAGAAGCGATTTCAATAGCAGCATACATTCCGTTTTTATCGGTTGATTTTTCAATAGCTGCAAGGGGATTTGCTTCTTTTGTATTAATAAGCTGAACTTTAACTTTATCAGCAATTTTCACGCCGTGAACCTCGTGAGATTCTGTAACAGTAAGAAAAATTACGTAAGGCTCGTTAATATCGCCGTAGTAGATTTGATTGCCTTTACGAACAAGGGGCTTACCCTTATAGGAAAGGAAGCTTGCTTGTTTATCTGCCAAGTTGAACACTCCTTATTTTGTCAAAATACTCATTTAATTAAGATAAGCCTTTAAAAGAGCTTGTAAAAGCTCATCTCTGTCTATTTTACGGATAAGGCTTCTCGCGTTATTGTGAGTAGTGATGTAGGTGGGGTCCTCAGACAGTATATATCCTACAAGCTGGCTTGTGGGGTTGTATCCCTTTTCAACTAAAGCATTGTAAACGGATATAAGTATCTCACGCATTTCTCTTTCGTGTTCATCGCTGATAGTGAATTGAATTGTTTTATCTGTCATATAAACACCTCCTAAACTGATACTTACATTATAAACTATTGCTTTTAAAATTACAACAGTAAATTTTTAAGAAAAAACAAACTTTTAATTATATTATGCTCTTAATTCAATGCCGATATTCTTTAAGTTAGCAAGAATTGTGTCAATCCAAGCCTGAACCTCGTCCATTTCAAGAGTTCTGTCCTTAGCTGAGAATAACAAACGAACAGTAAGACTGTTAACACCGTCTTTTTGATAAGTGTCAATAACCTTAACTGAGTTAAGCTCCGCAAGGTTAAGAGAATTCCAGCATTCTGAAAGCTGAGCAAAGGTTACGCCGTTTTTCATAACAAGTGAAAGGTCATAATAAGTTGACTGCTGTGAAGAAGGCTCTTCGAAGTTGATATTGTTACCGTTAACTGTTACGAAATCATCAACGTCGATTTCAATACAAACTGCAACACCGTTTTTGTCAAGCTTCTGTGCATTTGCAGGGTGAAGCGTGTTGATTGAGCCGAGAGTAACACCGTCACAAGCAATACTTGCTGTGTTTTTAGGATGCTGCCAAGCGTGAGTGGGTGCAACCTTAGAAAGAACGGGTGCTTTATGCTTAATCTGTGAGAAAATTTCATTAACAATGCTTACTGCTTTATAGAAAAGGTCTTTTTCGGAAATAGTTTTATCGAATAAAACTACGCCAAGACGACGTCTTTCGTTTGCGGTACCGTCTTCCTTAACGCCGTCAGCAACTCTGCCGATTTCAAAGATACCGAAGCTTTCGCTATAATCCTTGTTTTCTGATACTGCGTTGAGAAGTGTGGGGATCATTGAGTTACGGATTGTACCGTTGTCAGAGCTTTCAATGTTAAGCACCTTAACGTTATCTTCAACCTCAATACCAAGCTTTTTGTATTTTCTTACGTCACACCAGATATATGAGTGAACCTCATGAAGATTATAGTGCTTAACAAGAATATCTTTGATTTCGTTGCTTTGAGAACGAACAGGGGAGCTCTTAACGGGCTTGAGAGGGCTCTTTGTAGTGATAATGCTAAAGTTATCATAGCCGTAAATACGGGTGATTTCTTCAATAATATCAGCTTTAATTGTTACGTCCTTGGTTGCTCTGAAGGAAGGAACTTTAACGTTGAAGCTTTCACCGTCTTTTGCTACTTCAAAGCCTAAAGCAGTAAGTGTTTTAACGATTCTTTCTTCTGAAATATCAATGCCTGTGTATTTATCTACGTATGCTTTATCAAAGTTGATTTCAATTTCGGGATATTTTCTAACGTATTCGTCAGTAAGAAGAGAAGCAACCTTTGCACCCTCGTCAATATCCTGAAGTAAGTATGCAAAACGCTTTGCAGCAGTTACTGTCATTTCGGGGTCAAGCATTTTTTCGTATCTTGCAGAAGCATCGGTACGAAGACCAAGTCTTGATGAAGATTTTCTGACGCTTACTCCGTCGAAGTTTGCACATTCAAGTACAACTGCATTTGTATCACCAACGATTTCAGAATCAAGACCGCCCATAATACCTGCAATCGCAACGGGTGTTGAGCCGTTCTGAATAAGAAGAGTATCAGTTGTAATGTCTCTTTCGGTGTTGTCAAGAGTTGTGAATTTGCAATCCTCTTTAGGAGTATCAACAACTATTTCATCAATCTTATTTGCATCAAACGCATGAGTAGGCTGACCAATTTCAAGCATAATGTAGTTTGTAAGGTCTGCAAGAAGATTGATACCTCTCATACCGCAATAGTAAAGACGAATTTGCATTGAAAGGGGACTAACGTTTTTAGTAATGTTATCCATTTTAACACAGGAGTAACGGTAAACTAAGTCAGGTCTTTCAACA
>JAZROI010000005.1:0-46831 GCA_045648585.1 Acutalibacteraceae bacterium | reverse complement strand
AGATGGTTAGCCAGGAATCACAACTCGCTGAGCAGGAAATCTTCGATTACTGCGTTGCTAACGTTACAGAAAAGAAAGAAACAACAGCAAACCTTACTGTTCCTTCAAGCCAGTTCAAGAAGCCACTCCTCGAGTTCTCAGGCTCTTGCGCAGGTTGTGCTGAAACAGCTTATGCTCGTCTCGTAACACAGCTCTTCGGTGACAGAATGTATATCTCTAACGCAACAGGTTGTTCTTCAATCTGGGGTGGTCCAGCTGCTACATCACCATACACAGTAAACGCTAAGGGTCAGGGTCCTGCATGGGCTAACTCACTCTTTGAAGATAACGCTGAACACGGTTTCGGTATGCTTCTCGGTCAGGCAGCTCTTCGTAACAGCCTTATTGCTAAAGTAGAAGAAATTGCTAACTCTGATAAAGCATCTGATGCAGTTAAGGCTGCTGCTGCAGAATATCTTGCAACTGTTAATGACGGTGAAAAGAACGGTGCAGCTACAGAAGCTCTCGTTGCTGCTATCGGTGACGGTGCTTGCTGCGATACATGCAAGACAATCGTTGAAAACAAAGAATTCCTTTCAAAGAAATCTGTATGGATCTTCGGTGGTGACGGTTGGGCATACGACATCGGCTTCGGCGGTGTTGACCACGTTCTTGCATCAGGTGAAGACGTAAACATTATGGTATTCGATACTGAGGTTTACTCTAACACAGGTGGACAGGCTTCTAAGGCTTCTAACATCGGTCAGGTTGCTCAGTTCGCAGCTGCTGGTAAAGCAATTGCTAAGAAGAGCCTTGCTGAAATCGCAATGAGCTATGGCTACGTTTACGTTGCTCAGATCGCTATGGGTGCTGACCAGAATCAGACTCTCAAAGCTATCAAGGAAGCAGAAGCTTACAACGGTCCTTCACTTATCATTGCTTACTCACCTTGCGAAATGCACTCAATTAAGGGTGGTATGATCAACTGCCAGAACGAAATGAAGAAGGCTGTTGAATGCGGTTACTGGAATATGTTCCGTTACAACCCCGCTCTTAAAGCAGAAGGCAAGAATCCCTTCACAATCGATTCTAAGCCCGCAACAGGTAACTATAAAGAGTTCCTTCTTAACGAAGCACGTTATTCAGCTCTTACTCGTTCATTCCCTGAAAGAGCAGAAGCACTCTTCGCACAGTCAGAACAGACAGCTCTCGAAAGATACGAGCATCTTGTTAGACTTCAGGCTCTTTATGCACCTCAGGAAGACTAATTAAACTAACTAAACCCCTTTGCAGAAATGCAAAGGGGTTTTTCTTCGTATTGTCTTTTTGCGTATTTTACGATTTTTCACCCGCTTGACGTATCTACATACGCCTTCGGGGATGAAAAAATCGAAAACTACATCAAAAATACAATACTATTTTCGGTTTGTTGTAATTTGATAATCTGTAGCTTAGCGAAGCCTTTCCTCCCTGTGCGAAGCATAGGGAGGGGGACCATTGCCAACGGCAATGGTGGAGGGTAGTTCACTATCGTCTTAGGTTTATTTTCAATGATGCTAATTTTATATATGTAGAACGATAATTATAATCTTTTATCCACATAAACCTAATGAGCAAGAGAACTACCCTCCACCACGCCTACGCTATGCTCCGTCGCGGTCCTCCTCCCTATCCGCTAAAGCACACAGGGAGGCAAAGCTTCGCACAATTTAATTTATATAAAAACCAACAGGTCTGCGATAGCAATGCAATCGTAGACCTGTTTCTATTAATTTTATTTTGCGAAGCTCTGGTAACTGGCGACTGGCGACTACAATTGCCGTCGCATACCCTTAATTATTCATTATTCATTATTCAATTTTCATTATTCATTAACGAACGTAGTGAGCTTTACAATTGCCAACGCAGTTTCGAAATTTGCCACTTGCCACTTGCCATTTGCCAATTGTAATTTGGTAAAGCCTCTGGTAACTTCATTCCGCACACCGTATTTATTTAATCTCCTTCACTGCGGGGTAGAGCTTTAACCATTTCTGATATTTTTCTTCGTATTTTTTAGAAAGTGCTTCGTCGGGCTTTACGGTTTCCTCAACCTCGTAAACCTTGCTTTCAAGAAGAGCGTATTCTTCCTTTGAAAGAACACCTTTAGCACCAAGCATAGCAGAGCCTAAAGCACCGCCATCCTGATTTTTGCGAATAACAAGCTCAACGTTTAAAACGCTTGCAATAATTTTAAGCCATAGCTTATTTTTTGTTCCGCCACCGCAGATGGTGGATTTTTTAACCTCAACACCTAAATCACGGATAATATCCATATTATGACGAAGTGAGAATGCAACGCCCTCGAGCACTGCAAGAGTCATTTCGTCTTTTTCTGTGTTAAGAGAAAGGCCGTAAAACATACCTCTTATATCGGTATCGTTAAGAGGGGAGCGTTCGCCCATAAGATAGGGCAAGAATAAAACGTTATTTTCTCCTAATTTATTTTCCTGACTTGAAACTGCAGAGTAATCGTCGCGAAGGATTTTTTCAACCCACCAGTTACAGCATACAGCAGCAGAAAGTATACACGCCATATAGTGATAATTTCGTCCTGCAGAGCAAAAGGCGTGAATAGCATTTTTTCTGTCGCAGTTGTAGGAGTCACTAACTGTGAAAATAGTACCGCTTGTGCCTAAAGAAATGTTGCAGTCACCGTCTTTTACCGCACCCATACCGATAGCAGAAGCCGCATTGTCACCTGCACCGATGCTTATGGCAACCTTACCTAAACCGAATTTTTCGGCAAGGTCAGCCTTTAAATATCCTGAAATCTCGTCGCTTTCAAGCACATTCGGTAAAAATTCTTCCTTGATTCCGAATTTATTAAGAATTTCCGAAGACCATTTGCGGTTTTCAACGTCAAAATAAAGAGTACCCGAAGCATCAGAAACGTCTGTGCAAAATTCACTTGTAAGACGGTATGCAAGATAATCCTTAGGAAGCATAATTTTTGCAATTTTACCGTAGTTTTCAGGCTCGTTTTTCTTTACCCATAAAAGCTTGGGTAAGGTAAAGCCAGCAAAAGCAATATTACCTGTGTTATCAAGCAAGAAGTTTTTATCTTTATTTAAAGAGTCAGTTTCTTTGAATGAACGTGAGTCATTCCAAAGAATAGCAGGGCGTATAACGTTATCTTCTTTATCAAGCATAACAAGACCGTGCATCTGACCTGAAAAAGAAATCGAAACAACGTTTTCCGTATCTTTTCCATCTAAAAGCTCACCTAATGCACTTATAGCTTCGTTATACCAATCCTCAGGATTCTGCTCACTCCAACCATCATGAGGGAAATAAAGAGGATAGTCTTTTGTAACAGAAGAAACAACCTGACCATCACCGTTTAAAAGAATCACCTTTACTGAAGATGTGCCTAAATCTATACCGATAAAATATTTCATAAAATCGCTCCAAAAAGTTAAGATTTATAAAAATTATATCAAGAACTATATTGATTTTCAATAATAAGTTTGCAAACAAAGTGGGAGAGAAACGCAGGTTAAAGTCTACCGTATTAAAACAAAAATATAGTTATAAAAAATATTTTTAAAATATTAAAAAAATTTTTATGATAAATTCTTGACAAATTGTAGTACGTGTACTAATATAGTAAGCGTACTAAATAGTACTCATACTAAAAAATGTGAGGTTCGGTTATGGCACACAGAGAAAACAATGCAACCAAACAAGCTATAATTGATTCAGCGGTAAGAAATTTTCTTATAAACGGTTTTCATAAAACATCGGCAAAAATGATTTGTGATGAAGTTGGAATAAGTCCCGGAAATCTTACCTTCTGGTTTCCTACGAAGGCAGATATTCTTCTTGAATTTTCAAAGAAAATAATGGATTATCACACAAAATTTATTGAACATAATAAAAGTAAGAAGGCAGAAGATTTATTCATATACTGTATTGAAATCGTTGTGCAGATAGTTTTGTGCGAGGAAAGAGAAAATATAAGAGATATTTATTATTCTATGTATTCTGAGCCTCTTACAATGGCGTATCTTAAAGATTGGACTGCCGAAAAAAATCTTAATATTCTCGGCTCCTATCTATCCGATTGGGATTTGAAGCGTTTCAGACGGGCGGCAAATGTAACCTGTTGCATAGAAAGAAGTGCTCTGGCAGAGCCTTGCACAGAAGATTACACTTTAGAAGACAAGATAAGGTTAACTCTTACCTGTCTTTTAAAGATATATGATTTTTCAAAAGAGGAAAGAGAAAGAGTTATCGAGCAAATTCTTGCAACAGACTACCATAAAATAAAAACAGAAATGTTGAAACAATTGGATGAATTTTTAAAATAATAGCTAATAGAAAAATATAAAAACAAATCGAAAAGTTCTGAAAGGAAGATTTTATGAGACGCACATCAACTGAAAATTTAAGGAAAGCACTGAGTATTGTTCTTTGCTTTGCGCTTGTTATGGCTTATGTGCCTATGATGTCGCTTAGTGCTTTTGCAACAGAAGGTATAAGCTATATTGATGCGAATGGCAATGAAAAGGTTTATACGGGTGAATACACAGAAATTACAGCAGAATCCAAGATACTTGAATCTGGTTGGTATATAGTAAATAAAAATATCACTATGGAAGTTCCTGCTGATTATTCAAGTAACCTGATTGTTTCGGGAGATGTTCATCTTATTCTTTGCGATGGTTCAACACTTACTCTCAACTCTAAATTTGAAGTAGGTACAGAAAATAGCTTGACAATTTACGGACAGACTAATTCAACAGGTACTCTTAATGCTAATAAAGGTATTGGTGCGGTTCGTACTGGTACTATAATTATCAATGGAGGTATAATAAATGCAACCGGTCCAAGTGGTCCTATGAACAGTACCGGTGGTACAGGAAGCGCGGGTATTGGTGCAGTTTACAAGGCAACTTATAACAGCTCTACCGTTCAGGATTATGGTTATGCAGGTACTATTGTTATAAATGGTGGTACGGTTACTGCAACTGGTGGCGGTGGTGCTGCCGGTATCGGCATGAGCGCTGCAAGCAGATATACCAGTGGTGCTACAGTTACAATAAATGGCGGTACGGTTGTTGCAATCGGTAGCGATAGTGGTGCCGGTATCGGTGGCGGTACATATAACGGTGCTATGACAATCACAATTACAGGTGGTACAGTTTCGGCCCAAGGTGGTAAAAATTCACCGGGTATCGGTTGCGGAAGTAGTGGCGATGCGTGTTCAGTTATTATTAGTGGTGGTAACATTAAAGCTTTTTCAACTTCAAATAAATTAACTATCGGAAATGGTACTTGGGCCGAAGGAAAGCCAACGCTTAAAAATGCAGACGGTGAGAATATTTCTCTCAAAACGTTGGATTTTGGAACAGAGCAAGTAGCTCTTACAAAAATCAATGGCTTACCCGGATATTATGACATAACCGGAACTGAAAGTATTGATGGCAAATATTATATATATGTTACTTCTAACGTTGAATTAGGTAATGCTTATGCGGGTGCTATATTGTATGAACTTACAGAAAACGGGTATGTTCACAACCACGATTTTATAAATGGCTTTTGTGTTTGTGGCGAGTATGTGCCTGCAACAGAAACAAATGATAAATATGACGTTAACGGCGACGGATATACGGATCAGGTTTATGAAATTGCAAATGCAGGTCAGCTTTATTGGTTTGCAGGTCTTGTAAACGGCACACTTACAGACGTTCAGAAAAATAAAAGAGCGAATGCAGTGTTAACAGCTGATATTGTTGTAAATAAGAATGTTCTTAATGATGATTATTCACTTAATGGTGACGGCAGTAATTTCCGTGTGTGGACACCTATAGGAAACAACTGGGGGGCTCGCTTTGCCGGTATTATAGACGGTAAAGGACACACTATTTCCGGATTGTACATTAATGATGAATCTATAGAAGATGTTGGTTTAGTAGGCTATTTAGAAGGTTCCGTTCGCAACATTGGTGTAGAAGATACATATTTCTTTGCTGATAGAGACGTCGGTGCAATTTGCGGTTGGAGCGGAGACCGTGCAAAAATTGAAAACTGCTATGCGAAGGCATCACTTGGTGACACTTGGAATTGTGTTGGTGGATTTGTTGGTAGTTCGGTGATGAGTGACGGAAGGATTGTAACTATCAAAAATTCTTATTTCTCCGGAACTATCTCGGAGGGTAAATCTTTTGAAGCAACAGGTCGTGCGAAGGTAATAAATTGTTACTATAATTCGGATTTGTGTTCAGACAAATCACAAGGTATCGGTAAAACAACCGAACAGTTTGCAAGCGGTGAGGTTACATATCTTCTTAACAGCTCTTCACCTGACGGTGTTTGGAAACAGACGGTTGGTGAAGATGCTTACCCGAATTTCACAGGTGAAAAGGTTTATTATGGCTATTCATGTAAGACACAAGAATATGTTGGTTATGCAAATGAAAAAGCACATCCTACACAGTCTCACTATGATGAAAACGGCTATTGTTCAATATGTAAAACATATCAGCCTGCAGAACTTAATGCAGATGGTTACCATGAAATTTACAACGTAGGTCAGCTTTACTGGTTTGCAGAAGAAGTAAATAGCTTTAATAACAGTACAGATGCTGTTTACAATGCAATTCTTATGAATGATATCGTAATCAACGAAAATCTTGTTGATGAGGACGGAAAACTTTCGGAAGATACAGCGAGCCTTCGTCAGTGGATGCCTATAAGCTCCGGTACACATACATTCTACAATGGTGTGTTTAACGGTAACTATCACACAATTTCAGGTGTTTATATTGATAATCCAAATTTAAGCTATTCAGCGCTTTTCGGTAAGCTTCAGAATGGTGTAATTAAAAATTTAGGTGTTACAGATTCTTATATAAACGGTGAGCGAAGCTCTGCTTTTGCGGCTTTGTCAACCGGTTTAATTGAAAACTGCTTTGTTACAGATACTATAATTAAGGGTCAATATGCAGACTCATTTGTAGTTGGCTATTCCGGCACACAGGATGACTATGATTATCCCTGTATGGTCAGAAAAACATATTCAACAGCAACGGTTTATGAAAACGGAACACAGGTTCAGGCTGCATTTTTGTCAGACCGTATTTCAGAAAATTCATATTACCTTCATACCTCCGATAACGGAGCAGGTGGTAAAACTGCTGAGCAGTTTACAAGCGGTGAGGTAGCTTATCTCCTCGGTAGTCCTTGGGGACAGGAGCTTGAAAAAGATTTACTTCCCGTTTGGAACGGAAAAACGGTATATTTAGGATACGACTGTGGCGGAACAGATGCTTATTATTCAAACACCGAGCTTCTTGGTGAGAACGATAATAACCACATTCATGGTGATTGGACTTCCAGCGATACATATGGTGTTCACAAGCGTTACATCTGTATACGTGAAGGTTGTCCTCAGTATATGGTAATTGAAACCGAAAATTGCTATGGTGGTACTGCAACATGTGAGGATATAGCAATTTGTTCAGCTTGTCATTATTTCCACGGTGATTATGATTATGAGAATCACACAAGTAATAAAACATATGTGACCCAAGGTGACGAAAACGGACACCAGCTTTTCCACGAATGTTGTGATATTTTAATCAGCACAACACCTCATTCTTTCGAGGGTTATGGGTTTGATACTCATCACCATTGGAATGCTTGTGATTGCGGATATGTTAATGAAACGGTTAAGGAAAGTCACACCTTTGATGGTAATGGTTTCTGTACAGTTTGTGGCGGTTATGAATCGGCAAATGTGATTTTTGATGAAGAATATTACAGTTTTGTTGCAGAAATTGAGAATGCAGGTCAATTCTTCTGGTATGCTAAAAACTATTCCGAGGGTACTATTGACGGCGATGGTGACGGCTACGGCGACAACGTTGGTGGAGTTCTTGTTGCTGATATCGACTTGAACCCCGGTTATACCTTCAATGAGGATGGCTCGTATTCAGTAGATGAAACAGCAGAAAATTATAGTCCTGTTCTTCGCGAATGGAAGCCTATTCAAGGATTCCAGTGGGTAGATTTTGACGGACAGAATCATACAGTAAAAGGTCTTTATATAAATACTCCGGATGAAAATAACGTAGGCTTGTTTGCTACTAATGACTATTACACAATCAAAAATATTAAACTTGTAAACGGCTTTGTTTATGGTGGCAGCGACACTGCAGCTCTTGTTGGTTATAACACAGGCTCTATTTTAAATTGTCATTCAGACGTATCTGTAAAGGGTAGCGGAACAATCGGTGGTATTGTTGGTTACCATTATGGTTCAGAAATTTCAAACTGTTCAAATTCAGGAAGTGTTATAATCTATGGTGCTTCAAGCTCCACAGGTGGTATTGCAGGTACTGCTAACGGCAATATAAATAATTGCTTCAATACAGGCTACATAAAAGGTGGTATCTGCGTTGGTGGCATTGCAGGTAACAATAATTCACTTGTTTCAAACTGTTATAACACAGGCTTAATTATTTCCAGCTTCGCTGATGCACACGGAATTTCGGGCTACGGTACAATCGAAAACTGCTACACACTTGGAGCTGAAGATAACGGTACTTACAGAAAGACAAAAGCTCAGTTTGAAAGCGGTGAGATTGCATATCTTCTTCAGTCAGCTCAGCCCATTAACGATATTTATGACGAAGAAACATGGGAAATAATCGGCACAGAGCAAGCTGCTGTATGGTTCCAGACAATAGGCACAGACCTTGCTCCTACACTTGATAATACAAGTCTTGTTATATACAAAAACTTAATAGGCGGTTGCTGCGAAGAAAACTATGTATATAGTTATTCAAATACAGAGAAGGAGCCTGTAATTACACATTTATATGATAATAACGGCTTCTGTGTGTGTGGTGAATATGAGCCTGCAGTATATAACGAAATTAACGATGCTTACGAAATCGCTAATGCAGGTCAGCTTTATTGGTTTGCTGAAAAGGTTAATAGTGGAGAATACACCATTAACGGAAGCCTTGTGGCAGATATTACAGTTAACGAAGCGGTGTTTAATAAAGATGGTAACCTTATCGAGAATACAAATGAGCTTCGTGAATGGGTGCCTATAGGCAGCTCCGAAAACGCTTACAACGGTATCTTTGACGGTAATGGAAAAATAATTTCCGGATTGTATGCTAATATGGGCAATATAGGATTGATTAGTCAGGTTGGTGAAAGCGGTATTGTACGAAACGTGGGAATTGTTGCTTCTATGATTAAAGGGTCCTCACAAGTTGGTGGTATTGCCGGAGTAAACAACGGAATAATAGAGGGCTGTTATTTCTCAGGAAAAGTTGTAGCAACTAATCAATCTGCCGGTGGCATAGTTGGTGAAAACAATGGTAGTGTTACCAACTGCTATAGCTTGGCTTATGTACAGGGTGCAAATATGGTTGGTGGTCTGGTTGGTTACAACAAACAGAGCTCCGTTAGCAATTGCTTCCATTCTGGTGCTATAGTTGGAAATAACTATGTTGGTGCTTTAGTTGGAACAGCTACTTATTCTTCTGTAACCAACTGTTACTATAATTCTACAAAAGCTCTTGTAACGCTTGAAGCAATCGGTAGAAATAATAATTCTACAATTCTCAATGCAGAGGCTAAATCAGCCGAGCAATTTGCAAGCGGTGAGGTTGTATACCTTCTTCAGCAGGGCAATACAGAGCAGGTTTGGGGACAGGATAACAACCAACCCGGTGCAACTCCTATATTAGATAAGACTGGTCTTTATAAGGTTGTAACAGTAAGCGAAGCAGGTAACTATTCTGTTTCAAATATTGGTGATATCGATAACGATGGTGCAATTGATGCAATAGACTATCAGACGCTTGTAAACAAAGCTCTTGCAGGTGACCATGAGCAGATTGAAACTGCAAGCTATAACGATATCATTAAGTACGACTTAGACGGAAACGGCTATCTTAACGTAATTGATGCCTCATATATGGAAAGACTTCTTAACGGTCACGTAGCTGTTGAAGTTTTCGCGGTAGGCGATTACGATATGAATGGTGTAGCATTTGAGGAAGCAGATGTTCTTGCTATGACTCAGGCTATGAAAAATCCTGAAAAAATGACTACACAGCAAAAATACATCTGCGATCTTAATGCAGATGGTATTATAAACGAAGAGGATTTAGTTATTCTCAACAAGTAAAATAGGAATTGCGTTATTAACAAAATATCGCAATGAATTTTTAAGAATTTCAATTTTCTCCATATAAAAAAACCAAAACACTCGTCGGGTAAAACCGGTGGGTGTTTTGGCTTTGTCTAATTAAGCAGAATTTGTTTTAAAAAGTGAAACTTCTATTATTCATCAGGATTTACAAGCTTAAGTTTTGCACCTTGACAATGTTGTAAATCTAATATGCCCAAAATCAAGGTTAGCGTATTGATTCTGTCAGCTTTCCAAAGAGATAAAAAGACTTCTAATAGTTTTCCAAGCTCTTCCCAATTTGGAGCAACCAAATTTGTATGTGCTTTAAGTACGTTTTCTTCTTCATTGAAGTTTAATAGATAGTCTTTAAAAGAGTTCCACCAATTTATGTATTCTTTCAGCTTTGGAAGGTTGTTGGGTTGTTGTATGTTGGGTCGATATAAGCAAACTATTTCAATTTCGCAAGAAGAATTTTGGTCACATAAAATATGCAACTGTTCAATACCGGTTTTTTCTTCTGTTGTTGGGATGCATACAAAATGATAACCTCCATTTTCTAATCGGATATCCACTAACGAATAATCTTTTTTTGTTGATAAAAGTGCTTTTACCTTATCTTCTATTGAAATCTCGTTAGTTTTATCTGATGGTTCATTGTTTTTTGAAGCAAACCATTCAAGCTTTGTAAGCACAGGCATAAATTCTTTAAAATCATTTTCTCTTACAATAGCAGAAACTTCAATAAGTTTAGATTGCCATTCGCTTGGGTCGGTTTTTTCGTGAAGGTATAAAATTTGGTTTAGTAAAGAAATTGAAAGCTCTCGCATATTTCCTATGGAACGGAAGAAACTTTCTTCAATTTCAAAGTAATTTAGAATTTCTTGTTTATTATTAATATCACCGTGTCGGGTTAAACGTGATGCCAAATTACCTGCAATTGCGGCTGCCAATTTTTCCTCTTTCTTGGCAACAGCTTCATCAAGACTTGTTCTTAATAAATCTATAGCCTTTTCGATTTCATTGAACTCATAATATGCAGTTGACATGTTTAACATTTCAATGAGCGAATCTTGAGTTCTATTCGCCTTTTTATAAGCTTCAATTGACAATGTATGATAATACAGGGTTTTTTCTTTGTCTTTTCTTCTACGGAAGGTTAAGGCAAGATTACCTGCTATTGCAGCCATATTAATGCTTTCAATATACTTTAGAAAAACAATGCATTTCTCATAAAATTCTATTTTTTCAACTGCATTAGGACTGAGATAATCCTTCATGATAAAAGCAAGCTCTTCTTCGAAATGCTCAAGCATTACCGAACTGAAGTTTTCAGAAAGCATTTTCCTGTGATTCTCCGGAACTTTATCAATAATAGAAATCATTTCTTCGGCACTGCAACAATTAACAACCTTACGGGAAACATCCATTAAACAACTTGTTACAAGCGTTTCAAAGGAATTGATGTAATCAAGTAATTGGCATAAAAGCTCATACGTGGTTTTAGATGCTTTCTTAGGAAAGAAGGGAAAGCCTTTTTGGATTGGAGTTTTTTCGTTTTCTTCTAAAGGTTTTCCCAATAGCTTCCATAAATCAACAATGTTAGTTATGCTATCATTATTTGCACATTTGAGGATTCTTTTGCAAAGGGTGTCATTATCTATAACACCTTCATCAAATTGCAGAATAATAGAATGGCTTATGCAGTCAACAAATTCAGTAGTTTTACCGATTCGTTTGTATAGTAAAGCGGCTGTTAATAAATGTTCTGTGGCTTCAACTTTGTTTGCGTTTCGTAACATTTGTGCCATGTCACAGTATAGTTGAGCTTCCTTCAACGAGTTTTTTTCACTCTTTGCTATAATTATTTCTTCTTTTAATTTATCAATTTTTACTGTATCAAGAGATTGAGAAACTGTTTGTTGTTCAAAAAACTCATGGCCACCGGGTATTGTTGAAAACTTTTCTTTCCACAAAGCTTCCAGTTTTTTAGCTTGTGCAACGTGTTTGTTTTGTAACAAAAAGGAAACGGTTTTATTCAACGCTTCTATTACTGAATGGTAATCTTGTCTATTCCATAAAAATTCCATTTGTTCTTTGCGAAGCTCAATAATTTTTAAAAATTGCTCTGTGCATGTATACAGTTCAATCAAAGAATGATAAGCATTTACCAATGAAGCTTCTTGTCCAAGTTCTTTTGAATATTCAATAGAACTTGATAAGTAATTCTCAGCCTTTTCAAATAAGCCTAAATCAGTTGCATATCGTCCCATGTTTCCAAGAAGTGAGGTGCATACACTTCTTAATGAAGGGTCGTTTGCTATTTTATTGTAGAATTCTTCTGCACACTGTAAAGCCTTAGTGGTATCTCCTTTGAAACAAAGTGTATTACATTTGTTCATAATAATAACACCGGCTTCATATGAATCGGAAAGCTTTTGCCAATAGGATATAAGCTTATCAAAAATTGATATGGATTCATCGTATTTTTTCATACGATAGTGACACATGCCGAGTATATTCATTGCAGATAAATATTCACGCAATTTGCCTTCACTCAATGCAATTCGTGCAACTTTTTCCTGAACAAGCATAGCATCATGGTATTCGGCACTTCTGTATAAAGCATTGCCTCTCATAGAAAGAGCTCTTAGCATTTCGGACAGGAAACCCATTTTTAATGCCACTTTATAATAATTGTTTATAGTTTCTATGGATTCATTAATTAAATGCAAGTGTTCTTCAGCATCAGCCTTAAAGAACAAAATCTGACAAATTTCTGCATCGTTAAATGTGCTTTTTTTCTCTAATAGCTTTGATGTATGTGAATATAAACCTCTGAAATCTCTGGATTTTCTCATATTGTGAAGAGTATTGTATATGGGCACAAAATCCTCACGTATCATTTTAATAAGATTCATACTATCATTAGAGCATACCAAATAGTCTTTTTCAACGATTTCATAAATCTTATCAAGATTGTTCTTGAATCCTAATCGCTCGTAGAGTGCACCAAGCTTACCGGCAATTATTTTATTATCATTATCGTTATCCCAATATTGCTCAACTAAATTAATTAGGCAATCGGAAACATCAATATCTGAATATAAAAACAGCTGCATCCAAGTTGATTGAATACAATACCAATCAAGCTTAGAAAGGTAATAAATCACTTTTCGGTCAAATAAAACTAAAACAAGCTTATCCCACTTTTGAGCCTTTTTATAATGCTCAAGGCATTCTTTCGCATAGGCAGTATTATCCCTGATGTTTTGCAAAGCACTTTTTCTGTCGGAATGATTTTTTAATTGCTCAAAGAAATATTCACCAAGTAAAGAATGTGCTGCCTGAAGCTCTTCTTCTGAAAGCAAGTAATCAACAAATTTTTCCAATTCTTCATTTTGGATATTCCAATAGTCACCTTTGATTATATTGAATTGTTCAAAGAAACGGCATAAATGTGCCCATTCAATTGAAGTGCAAGGAGCGATTTTTTGAGAAAGCTGAAAACATTCTCGTTCTGATAAAGATATATTAGAGCAACGAACTAATCCTAAAACAGTAGATATTGTTTTTGCTTCTTGAGAAGAATAGTCATTTATCAAATAGTTGTACACATATTTATATACGTCACAAATATCGCTAATATCGGCTATTTTTGAAATTAAAGAATCTAAGTTGTCAAATCTTCCATAATTCATTAGAAACGCAATTATAAAACGTAACTGCCCAGGATATTTTATTACAACAGAAGACAACAGCTTATTAAACTGTTCGGTTGAAAGTTTTTTTCCGTAAGCATGTAGATGCTCGTTGAGTAAACATTGAACACCATCGTTTTCAAAAATGGGAAATTCTTTTATGTTCCAGCCTAACATTTCAGCTGTTTCAACCATTTCGTCGTCATTAGTTGTGCAAATGATATTTAAGTTGTTTGGCATTATTGACGGTAACCACGATAAATATTTACTTTTTTCGTCTTCAAGTAAATTAAGGTCGTTGATAACAATGGTAACCTTATTTTTAAAATCTAAATTTTTTAACCACTTTACAAAAGAAACTCGGAAATTTTCACGGTCAGAATCAGTAACAAAATAAAAATCAGAGCTTAGTCTTTGTTTGTCGGAACCATTACTTTTGTGAATTGAATCCATTAACTGAAACATTAATGAAGCATCCATAGAAAATTCCGGATACTCGTAAGTTTCGTCAATATCTTTAAGTTCATTTATAATTTGTCTTGCAATGCTTGGCCAGTAAGACAAAGAGTCATCGGCGCCACAGTTTACAAGAATCTTATGTCCGATTAAAGGTTGCCATGCAGTTAAATGGGTGGTTTTTCCACGTGCACCGTCACCATAAATTAAAAGAGGTTTGCTGCTTTCGCTTAAATAGGAGTTAATGAAATCTGTTATTTTAGCAGCATCAACGTAGTTTCTTAATATCTCGCTATTATACCAATTTTTTCGGATATTGCTGATATCTTCACTTTTAGGGAAATTCATATCAAGCCAGTTTAAAAGGTCTCTCATTACAAGATTCCCAAATTCTTCAATAGTATCATACTTTGAAGATGAAATTTCTATATCGCCTTCAATACGGTTTTTCAACTGGTTCAATTTTATTTTAGCCTCTTCGTTTTCGGGAGTTAAAGTACCATATATAGCTTCAGATAATTGTTCGGATCTAAAATAAAATGTGCTATTGTGAGCAGGATTTTCTTTGTTATGGTCAAGAACGGCATAAAGCATTTCAAGCTCTGTTATACTGTGGCCTTCTTTACCTGTAAGCCACGGAATGGATTGAGAAATTTTTTCGGGCACTGTTTCTAGAACACTACCATATCTGTTGCCCACAATACCAATAAAATATGGACGGCATTTATCAATTTCACTTAAACAAATTGGTAACACCTGACCGTCGATTTGTTCTTCTTGGGTTATACCCCAACGCAAATCCACACTAAAGAAAGATACTCCGCGTTCAGCACATATTCTGCTGATTTTTGGAGCAATTACTTCATTAAAATAACTTCTTTCTCTGTCCATATCTGCAAAAGTGGATGACAGAAAAACTCTGATAACAGGGGGAGTACAAAAATTTTGCATAATAAACCTCCGGTGCTTGTAAAATTGGTATAGGTGACGTGCTAAAACTAATTATTTCTGTGCAAATACAACTTCATAATATCATAAATAACAAGAAAACTCAACTAAAGTTAAAACAAGGAAAAACATAAAAAGAGCCCACACAAAGCGTGAACTCTATTCTGGAATTGGCTACGCTATTTGATACATTCGTCGGTTTTACAAATTAATAAATTAATGAAATCTTGTTACGCACAATGAAATCCAAAACAAGTTTTGGATGAAATGTTTTTATGCGAAAAATATGAAATAAAATTCGCAATAGCATTTGCGAAGCTCTTTTTGGTGCAGAGAATGGGACTTGCCGTATGCTACGGCTACGCCTTGCATACTAACCGCTCGGCGACCCAAATCCTACGGATTTTGGTACCCGCCTCCCGCTCCTCGCTAAAAACAGTCCACCGGACTGTTTTCTTAACGCTCAGACCCTCTCGGGTTCAAGTCCCATATTTATAAAAATAGAGTAACCACAAAAGTGGTTACTCTATTTTGGTGCAGAGAATGGGACTTGAACCCACATGAATTTGCATTCATTAGAACCTGAATCTAACGCGTCTGCCAATTCCGCCACCCCTGCAAATATACTATTTTTCTTTTTCAAAAGTGAGAATCATTTTAACATATATAAAAACGGGTGTCAACAAAGAATGTTGCGTTAAAGCATTTTATTAAACAGTAGGGGGTCGGATGTTGTATAAAACTGAAATAAAAAGAGGGTTTTATTAAACACCTGTTTAATGTTTTGAAAACGGGGAGTTTTTACACACTTTTCCTTGACTTTGTTGGAAAAAACATATATTATTTAAAATATGATTAACTTTTTCGTGCAGTGGTAGACTGTAAATTTTAAAAAATGCCGTTGAAAACGGCGGAGGTTTTTATGGGAAAAGCATGCGAATATTTTTCTACTATGGAAGCAATGAAGCTCATTGATATCCCTGTAGAAGAAAAAGGCTGGTTAAAGCATTACGGAGATATGCGTGAGCATATGGAGTATTGTCAGGGCTCTATCTACGATATGTTTAAGGAAACCGCCGATAAATATCCGAATCTTCCTGCACTTGAATTTTTTGACGTTAGATTTACTTTCAAAGAGTTTGACAAAAAGGTAAACAACGTTGCTAAAGCTCTTTTAAAATTAGGCATTGTTGAGGATGAAAGCGTAACTGTTTGTATGCCTAATATGCCCGAATCAATTTTCCTTATTTATGCTTTAAATAAAATTGGTGCTGTTTGTAACGTTATTCACCCCTTAAGCGACGAGGGCGAAATTAAAAACGCCGTTGAGCTTACAAATTCAACAATTATTTTCACAACCGACGTATCTTATGCAACTGTTAAAGGCGTTGGAATTGACAGAATCGTTGTTTGCGAAGTAAGCAACAGTATGAATCCCATTCTTAAAATGGCTTATAACCTTAAAAGCCGTAAGCAGATGAAGTATGAATCTGACACAATAAGATGGAAAAATATTGTTAAAGATACAAGCGAAAAGGTGCCTACTGTTAAAAGAGATAAAGATGATGCTGCAGTGCTTATCTACAGCGGTGGTACAACAGGTAAATCAAAGGGTATTGTGCTTTCAAACCTTTGCTTTAACGCCCTTGCTACTCAGTGCTTCGATGTTTGTCCCGAGGCAAGACCGGGTGCATCAATGCTTTCAGGTCTTCCTATTTTCCACGGCTTCGGTCTTTGCGTTGCTATTCATGCTCCGCTTATGTTAGGTATGAAGTGTATTCTTCTTCCTAAAATTGACGTTAAAAAGCTTAACGAAACGATTAAAAAGACTAAGCCCACAATCGTTCCCGCTGTTCCTACAATGCTTAAAGCAATTACCAATAATAAAAATCTTGGTCCCGATTCTTTCAGTAGTGTTAAGGTTATTCTCAGTGGCGGTGACTACTTAAGCGACGACCTTCGTGCTAAGGTTATCGATTATTTCCGTTCATGTGGTTCAAGCACTCATATCCGTATCGGTTACGGTCTTTCAGAAGCAACCGCATTCTTTACTGCTACTCAGTACGGTGCAGAGGATATTGATAATATCGGTATTCCTAACCCCGATACTCTCGTTAAGGTTTGCAACCCCGAAACAAACGAAGAGCTTCCTGATGGTGAAATCGGTGAAATTTGCGTTAACGGTCCTACAGTTATGCTCGGTTACGTTAATAACAAAGAAGAAACCGATAACACAATAAGAACTCACCCCGACGGTACACAGTGGCTTCACACAGGCGACTTGGGTTATATGGAAGACGGTATTCTTCACTTTACCTCTCGCCTTAAGAGAATGATTATTTCAAACGGCTATAACATTTATCCCACAGAGCTTGAGAATATTCTCAACAAATGTAAGTACATAGCTTCAAGCGTTGTTGTTGGTGTTAAGGATAAAATTAAGCAGGAAGTGCCTAAGGCGGTTATCGTGCTTAAAGCAGGCGTTGAAAAGACTTCCGAAATTGAAAAGGAAATCAAGGAATTCTGCAAAAAGAACATTGCTAAAAATGCTCAACCTACAGAGTTTGAATTTACCGACGCTTTACCCACAACAAAAATCGGTAAAATTAACTACCGTAAATTTGAACGTAAAAAAGATGCTAACGTTGAGGAAGAGAAAGAAAGCGTTACGATAAGTTCACACGAGAATTAAATATTAATAAAGATGCATAATTTATCAAAAAAAGATAAATTATGCATTTACTATTGAAAAAACAGCGTAATAAGCATATAATTTAATTGATTTTTAGAAAAGGGTTGATTCTATGAAAAAGGCACTATCTTTATTGATGGCATTTATTATGTTTGTTGGGATTTTTACCAATGTTCCCATGGTGTTGCAGACAAATGCTGCACAAGTTGATATTACTGCAAAAATCGAAGGGTTAAAGAAAATTTTCCCTGCTGGATCTTATTTTACCACCACAGGCAAGGCTTCTAGTGGTAGTGGTGCGGCAGAATGCTACTATCCATCAGTTGCAAAAGCCAAAGGCTTCAATTGGAGTGGTATGTGGGGTTCTTGGTCTTGTTGCGGTTTTGCACATTTTGCATTTAGATACATTTTCGGATATGAATTTACAAATCTTGAATCTAAAGCACGAAAGGTCAATAACACCGGAATCGAAAGCATAAGGAGTTTGTTATCAAATTGTAAGACAGGTGACATTATTCAGTGGCATTATAAAACCGGTGGCGATCATTGGGTAATGGTTTTAAGCGCAGACAACAATGGTGTGTATTGTTACGATTGTAATAATGGTGGAGAATGTATGGTTTACAACCGAACTTTTTCTTACCAATGGATCAGCAATAAAGCTTCATGGGTGAAGGTTTACCCTGGAACAGGCGAAGTTACAGTAACAAATAAACCTACAGGTTGGTATAAAGTTTCGGTAGGGAATAGTTATTTGAACATCAGATCTGGAGCTGGAACAAATTATAGTGCAGTTGGTAAAGCGTACAATGGAGATTGTTATGAAATTGAAAAAACAGAAGGCTTTTGGGGAAAAATAAAGGGTAAAAGCCAGTGGATTCACCTTTCATATTGTCAGCAAACAACTCCGCCAGTTGTAAAACCTGTTGCCCCTTCTTTGGTTTTAGCGCAAACAGATATTGCAAAAGGGAAGACAGTAACAATCAAGTGGAACAGTGTTTCTGGAGCAACTTCATATAGAATTGTTTTAAGTAATGGTCAGGAGCAGACTGTAACAGGAACAAGTGCTACTTTTAAAATTGATACAGCGGGTGAATATACAGCTGTAGGATATGCAAAAAACAGTTTGTATACAAGTGTTGTATCAGCTAAAACAGCCAAAATTACAGTACATGAACCTGTGACAGTAACTTTTGAAGATTACGATGGAACAGTTGTTTCAAGCCAAACCATTGATTATGGTAATTCAGCACAGGCACCTGAATCACTTTCTCGTACTGGTTACACTTTCGTTGGTTGGGATAAATCTTTTTCATCAGTAAAAAGCGATTTAGTTGTTAAAGCGAACTATCAAATCAATTCCTACAGTGTGAAGTTTTTTGATAAAGATAACAATCAGATAGGTTCGACCCAGAAAGTTGATTTCGGAGAAAATGCTGTTCCGCCGACAGAAACGAATGCCCCTACTGGTTATGTTTTCGCTGATTGGAGCAACAAAAGTTACATAAATGTTGGTTCTGATGGTGGTGAAAATGGTAAAGTTTATAGTGTTCATGCAATATATGCTTGGTATAATCAAGAACTTCCTATTTATGTAAAAATAACTTCAGCTGTAAGACAAGAGGATGGATATTATGTCTATTTCAATCTTACTAATTATCCTCAAAGTGTAACACGAGGTAGAGCTGTGGTTACTTTAAAAACTGCAGAGGGAAAACTTGTTGATACTACTGAATCAGCTGCATTTAGTATTCCGGCAAATGGTACTAAAACAGGGGTAGAAGTGTTTATCCCTTGCGAGAAAGCTGCTTCAAAAATAGAAGTAATTGTTGTTGACAGTTATTCTTCAGGTGTTCCTATTTCGCAATCTGCAACTTCTGCTATAGATCAGTCAGATATGTGGAGCGACTGGAGCACAGTGAGACCTGAAGGCGAGGATATTGAGGTTGAAAGCAGAACTGAATATAGATGTAGAGATAAAAAATATACAACAAGTTCGTCTTCATCTCTTTCAGGATGGACTTTGTACAATACAACTGCCACATATTCAGATTGGAAATCAACAACATCAGTAGTTACATCTTCAAACACAAGAGAGGTTAAAACCAAAACAGTTCCTGCTACATATAAGACACAGTATGTTTATAAGAGATATAAATATTACAACAAGTCAGCAGGTACATATTACTACTCTTATGCTTCTACATGGGCAACAAATATGGGTTATTCTGGATGGTGGGAATACAAATATTCAGATACTCAATTGAACTATGTAAGGTCGTATGACGGCGTACCTTGTTATTACGGTACAGGTTCAAATTCATGGTATAAAGCTAACTGTAATAATCAAGGTAGTGAAACCTCATTCACAAAATCTGTAGTGGCAACAGCCGCATATACTGTGTATGAATACAGGGATATTAGTTACACATATCATTTTTATAAATGGGATGACTCCTCTTGGAGTGATTGGTCAACATCGAATTATACAGCCACTAACGATAGACAGGTGGAGTCAAGAGTATGCTACAGAGGAAAAAGTATTTCTCTTGCAACGGAGGATAATTCAGGTGAGAAGAGAGTGGTTTCTGGCAATGTTTCTAAATCTTTTGCTGGAAAAATGGTAACGTTGTATGTATACAAGGTTACAGAGGCATCCGACTGGACTAACGAGTTTATCGGTCAGCAACAGATTGGTGACGATGGAAGTTATTCATTTACATTCAAGTTAAGAGAAGAGCCTAGTGCTATAACAGGAGATTATACTGTTGCAATTGGTATCGAAGGAACCACTAACTTGATTGTAATAGATACGATAGAAGCACCTAAACCGCAGTATACAGTTAATTTCTACGATAAGAACGGAATTATAATAAGTACTCAGATAGTAACAGAAGGTGAAAACGCTGAGGCACCTGTTCTTGAGGATGTAACTGGTTATACATTTGCTTGTTGGGATGCAAGATTTACAAATGTAAAAGATAACCTTGATATTATGCCGGTTTATGTCCCGAAACAATATGCAGTAGTTTTTATTGATGAAATGAACGATACTGTTTCAATTGAGAATTTTAATTACGGAGATCCTCTTGAAGTTGAAAAACCTGAAGAAGTTATTGGCTATGATTTTATAGGTTGGGATATTGAAGGAAATAACCCCACTATTGTTACAGACAATTTGGTTGCAAGAGCACAGTATAAAATTAAATCATTTAATGTAACATTTTTAGACTACAAAGGAGAGGTTTTGAATACTCAAGTTGTAGAATATGGAAAACATCCTGAGATACCAGAACTTTCAGGAGACAAAGAGCTTTTCCTTTATTGGTCTTGTGATGTTGAGGAAGATGGTGGGGAAAACTACATTATAACTTCAGATACCGTTTATACTCCTATATATGCATACGAAGAAACAGCTCAAATGCCGTATGCTTCTATTGCAGGTGGAAGATATGAATCGTATCAGCAAGTTGAACTTTTGAGCAATCAAGAAAATGCAACAATTTATTACACTATAGATGGTACTGACCCAACTACGAGCGATACCGCTAAAGAGTATGATGAACCACTGTTGATTAGTGATGGCGTAATAGTTAAATTTTATGCTAGTGTTGCAGGAATGAATGATAGTGATGTGGCATCAGAGTCTTACATCACAAACCGTAGTCCATGGATGATTTATGATACAGTTCCGGATTATATAAAAAAATCACCCAAAACGTATGAAGTGAAAACAGATTATGGTTATTACTATAAACAACAAACGGTTACTACTAAATATGTTAATGAGGCTGCACAATTTGCTTCTCAAGGCTGGATAGAAAATGTAGATGCTCAGAGTTATACAGAGTATAGCGAATGGTATGCTTCCGAAATGGATTTAAGCAATTTTATCGATCCTGTTATCGAATCTACTATTGTTGATGGCGTTGTATGGTATCGTTATAAATCTGTTATAAAAACATACGAAAGGTATGTTTGTGAATTAGAAGAACCTACTGCCAATGTTGATTACCAAGAAGTAATTGTTTACAGTTACAAATATCCTGCGAAGAGCTTTGTTAATGTAAAGGGCATGGATAATGATTTTACTTTTATTGTTCTCAATGGTAGCAAAATAGACAAGTCTGTGGTAGAGGGTTTCGAGAATTGCTTGTTTGATAGCGCATATACTGATTCAGCTTACCTTAATGTGTGGGATTTTGATGTTGATACAGTAAGCGAAGATATGTCTCTTTATCTTAAATACAGCGTGAAACAATACGATGTTACATTCTACGATATCGACAAAAATATTTTGGAAGTTATGACCGTTAAATATGGGGAGACGATTACGGTTCCCGAAGCACCTGTTGTTGATGGTTATGTTTTTGTTGGTTGGGAAATAGAAAAAGGTGGAGAGTATTCGGATATTATAACAGAAAACACAAGTTATGTTCCTAAATATGTTAGCGAAGACGAATATGTCAAAGTTTCTTTAACCCGTAGTAAACTTACAATTATGAAAGGTACGGTTGCTACTTTAAGTGTTATTGTAACTCCTTCCGATAAAGTAGATAGCGAATTTGTTTGGTTTTCAAGTAATCCTGAAGTGGCAACAATAGATGCTAGTGGTACTCTTACGGGTATGCATTCAGGTACAACAATTATAACAGTTGTTTCTCTTGAAACGTATGAGAGTTCTAACTGTGTTGTTACTGTTCTCGGAACCGCTGATGAGGAAATTTTACCTCTTAGTGAATCTACTATAACTGTTGATGCAGCATCTAAGTTTATTTATGGTATCAAACCCAAAGAAAACACAATAACCACGCTTGATTCCAAATTTGAAAACGATGGTTTAAGGTATTTTGACAGCAATGGCGAAGAAATTACAGATAAATCAAGTTATGTAGGAACGGGTTCCTATATTAAGTTGATTGATGGTACAACTGTTGTGGATGAAGTGGAAGTTGTTATTCGTGGCGATATTAATGGTGATGGTTTTGTTAATGTTATTGACGCGTTTGATTTAGAAAGATGTGTAAATCAACACAAATCGGTAGAAGGAGCGTATATGGAAGCTAGTGACGTTACCGAAGACGATGAAATTAATGTTAATGATTATGCGTTGATTGTTAATGAAGTCTTGAAAAACAACTAAAAAAGAAAGGATAAAAATCAAAGCACAACAACTGGTTGATTTGTCAGTTGTTGTGCTTTTTGTTGTCTAGTAATAGATGAGAATCCCAGTTATACCGGAGAAAAACAACGCTTTAGCAAATACAGAAATGCACTACGCAAGAGCTTGGTGGTAAAATAATAACCTCTAAATATAAATTGAAAGCGGTTTGGCGACCGCATTACTAAAATACAAGTATGTTTCTCGAATGTTTTGGTGTAAAGGGTACCATGTAGATACAGTCGGTCGAAATAAAATGGTAATAGCAGAATATACAAGGAATCAATTAGAAGAAGATTACGTAGCAGACCAATTGAGCTTGAAAGAGTACACAGACAAGTTTGCGGGTGCTAAGAATAAGTACGCAAAAATAAGCAGCCGATCACGAGCGGCTGCTTGAGATAGTAAAGGGCTGATAAGCTTCTAAGTACAGTTTAGGGGGCAGAGCAAACCGCCAGTTTGCTGGTGGTTATGATTGCAAATGGTTTCGCGTTTATCGAGTAGTGAAATGACCCCCACCGATTGCTCGGTGGGGGGTTGTTGTAGATAGCTTACTTATAAAGCGGATATTTATTGCAGATTCTTGCAACGTTTTCTCTGATGTAGTCTGCACTGTTTTCGAAGTCTGTTGCGGCGAGTTTGATATATTCTGCAATATCAACCATATCCTGAGCCTCGAAGCCTCTTGAGGTTACTGCGGCAGTACCGATTCTGATACCGCTTGTAACGAAGGGCTTTTCGGGGTCACCGGGGATAGCGTTTTTATTAACTGTAATGTGAACCTCGTCAAGACGGTGTTCAAGCTCCTTACCTGTAATACCGAGGCTTCTTAAATCGAGAAGTAAGAGGTGGTTATCAGAGCCGCCTGAAACCATATTTACACCTTGTGCTGCAAGTGCATTTTCAAGAGCCTTACAGTTTGAAACAACCTTTTTGCCGTATTCTTTAAATTCAGGCTTAAGTGCTTCACCGAAGCAGATTGCTTTAGCTGCTATAATGTGCATTAAAGGACCGCCCTGAATACCGGGGAAGATAGCCTTGTTTACTTTCTTTGCAATTTCTTCGTCGTTTGTAAGAATAATACCGCCACGAGGACCGCGAAGAGTCTTATGAGTTGTAGATGTTACAACGTGAGCGTGGGGGATAGGTGACGGGTGCATCCCTGAAGCTACGAGGCCTGCGATATGAGCCATATCAACCATAAATAATGCGTTTACAGAATCTGCGATTTTACGGATTCTTTCGAAATCAATAATTCTTGAATAAGCAGAAGCACCTGCAACGATAAGCTTCGGTGAGCATTCTTTAGCCTTTTTCTCGAGGGCATCATAATCAAGGTAGCCGTTTTCGTCAACACCGTAGCTTTCAAAATTAAAATATGAACCGCTTACGTTAACGGGTGAGCCGTGAGTGAGGTGACCGCCGTCTGCAAGGCTCATACCTAAAACTGTATCACCGGGGGTAAGAAGAGCAAAGTAAACTGCAAAGTTTGCCTGAGAGCCGGAATGAGGCTGAACGTTTGCGTAATTGCAGCCGAAAAGCTTTTTAAGTCTGTCAATTGCGATATCTTCGGCAATATCAACGTATTCGCAACCGCCGTAATATCTTTTTGAGGGGTAGCCCTCTGCATATTTGTTTGTAAAAATGCTACCGCTTGCAGCCATAACTGCGGCTGAAGTGTAGTTTTCACTTGCAATAAGCTCAATATTCTGGCTCTGACGAACCTGTTCTTTTTCGAAAGCCTCGAAAAGCTCCGCATCTGCATTTTTGAGAAGCTCGAAATCCTTTTCAAGATAAGAATTCATTTTTTCTTCCTCCTGTAGATACACTAAAGTTTTTGAAAATATATCATTGATATAATACCTTAAATTGTTATCTTTTTCAACAAAAACAAAGAAGTTATTTATTTAACGATAAAAGTTCTGTTATTTGCCTATAAACAAGGGTATCTTCCGTCATTTTTTTGGAATTTTTTATATTGCCAAGTGGCAAAATAATGGTATAATTAAATTGGATACTTTCGACATTGTGTTTTAAAGGGGTGCAAAAGTATTATGACTACACAAGAGCTTAAAAATAAAATACTTGAGGCAAAGAAGGAAACGGGCACCGTTATACTCGCTCATACGTATCAGGAGCCTGATATTATTGATGTTGCAGACGTTACAGGTGACAGCTTCTTTTTGAGCAAAAAGGCGGCAGAGCTTAAAGCAAAAAGAGTTGTTATGTGCGGTGTAAGATTTATGGCAGAAAGTGTAAAAATCCTTTCGCCTGAAACTGAAACTGTTTTACCTGTTGCAAGTGCTACCTGCCCTATGGCAGAGCAGATTTTACCCGAAAGAGTAAGAAAATTTAAAGAGGAAAACCCCGATACTCAGGTTGTAGCGTATATAAATACAACGGCGGCCTTAAAGGCGGAGTGTGACGTTTGCGTTACAAGCTCCTCTGCAATAAAGATTGTTAAAAAGCTTGAGGGAAAAGACATACTCTTTATCCCTGATCAGCATTTAGGCTCGTTTGTAGCGAAAAACGTGCCCGAAAAAAATATTATTCTTTGGGACGGCTATTGCCCCGTACACGCTCAGCTTACAAAGGAAGACGTTATTGAATGTAAAAAGAAATATCCCGATGCGGTTTTTGCGGTGCATCCCGAATCACCGAAAGAGGTTGTTGAGCTTGCTGATATGGTTGGCGCTACAAGCGATATTATTAAATATGCAAAAGAGCAAAAGGGTAACGTAATAATAGGCACTGAAAGAGGCGTAGTCGATTATCTGTCACTTCACGAGGAAAACGGCGAAAGATTTATTCAGCTTGTACCCGAAAAGCTTTGTTGCGAGGATATGAAAAAAATCTCACTTGAAGACGTTTACAAAGCAATCATAGGTGAGGGTGGAGAAAAGGTAGAGCTTGACGAGGCATTAAGAAAAAAAGCTCTCGTAAGTATTAACCGTATGCTTGAATTGGGGTAATAAAATGAACCTTTCAAATATTAAAAATCATTATAGCGTGGTTATTGTGGGTAGTGGCCTTGCGGGGCTTTATGCTGCTCTCAACTTCCCCTCAGACATTGATATTCTTATGCTTTCAAAAAAAGAACGTCATCAGTCAAACAGCTCTCTTGCTCAGGGCGGTGTGGCTTGTGTTCTTGATTTGGAAAACGATAGCTACGAGCTTCACATTGAAGATACTCTTATTGCAGGTAAAAGAGAAAACGATATTGATGCAGTTACTCAGCTTGTTGAAGAGGGCCCCGCAGACGTTTTAAAAACTATTGAATACGGCGTTGAATATGACCGTGACGAAAACGGAGAGCTTATAAAAACTCTTGAGGGCGGTCATTGCAGAAGAAGAATAGTTCATCATAAGGACACCTCAGGCAAGGAGCTTGTAGATAAGCTTATGATAGCGGTTGAAAAGCTTCCTAACATTACTATTGCCGATGAAACAATGGTTACCTCAATGAGCCGAATTAAAAACGGCTTTGAGGTTGAAATAATGAGTGGCTCGGAGTATAAAATTTTATATGCAGATTATTGTCTTCTCGCTTCGGGCGGTATCGGCAGAGTTTATCAGTATACAACTAACCCTTCCGTTGCTACGGGTGATGGTATTCGTCTAGCGTATGAAATGGGTGCCGCAATAAAAAATTTAAGCTACGTTCAATTTCATCCTACCGCATTCAACGGTGTGAATCGTGAGCAGTTTCTCATAAGTGAAGCGGTAAGAGGTGAGGGTGCCTATCTTCTTAACTGTAACAAAGAAAGATTTATGCACCGTTACGATGAAAGACTTGAATTAGCTCCCAGAGACGTTGTTTCCCGTTCAATAATTATGGAATCCCGCCGTCTTGGCAGTAATAATTTCTATCTTGATATCCGCTATAAAGGTGAAGAATATCTTAAAAACCGTTTTCCTGGAATATATGCGGGTTGCTTGAAGCAAGGTGTAGATATTTCTAAAGATTTAATCCCTGTTTTCCCTTGTCAGCATTATTTAATGGGCGGCATTGAGGTTGACCTTAATGCGAGAACAACTTTACCCCGTCTTTATGCTGCGGGTGAATGTGCTTGTACGGGTGTTCACGGCAAAAACCGTCTTGCAAGTAACTCTCTTTTAGAGGCTCTTGTTTTTGGTAGACGTGCCGCCGAGGATATTATGCGTTGCATAAACGCAGGTTTTTATAAGCTTACTATACCTGAAGAAAAACAGGTTAACAGGAACGGTGCACCTCTTCCAAAAGGTACAAGAACTGAAATCCGAGAAATAATGCAAAAAGCGTATTTCGTTATTCCTGATGAGGGTGCAATTCATCAGGGCAAAAAACGAATTGAAAATATTCTTAACAGACTTAAAAATGGTAAATTTGCCGTTACTGCAGACTATTGCGAGGCTCTTTCTCTTGCAACGGTTGCTTATATAATACTCAAGGAGGTAGACAGATGATTTTACCACAGTTTTACATTGATGATTTAATTAAAAACGCTCTTTTAGAGGATATAAACTATATTGACGTTGCTACCGATTATCTTTTAGATGAAAATCAGGAAAGTGAAGCAATTTTCGTTGCAAAGGCAGAGGGTATCCTTTGCGGTGCAGACGTTGCGATGAGAGTATTTTCTCTTCTAGACGATAGCTTTACATATACTCTTCACAAAAAAGACGGTGACCTTGTTAGAAACGGTGACCTTATTGCAGAATTCAAGGGGAAAACAGTAAAGCTTTTAAAGGGCGAAAGAACTGCTCTTAACCTTATTCAGCATATGAGCGGTATAGCAACTCTTACAAACGAATGTGTGAAAGAAACCGTAGGCACAAAAGCAACTATTGCAGATACAAGAAAAACTCTTCCAGGTCTTCGCTCAATTCAGAAGTATGCCGTAACCTGCGGTGGCGGAAGAAATCATAGATACAACCTTTCCGACTGTGCTATGCTTAAGGATAACCATATTGATGCAAAGGGCGGTATCACCCCTGCTGTAAAGGCTTTAAGAGAAAAAATCGGTCATACAGTTAAAATTGAGGTTGAAACAAGAACTCTTGACGAGGTTAAAGAGGCTTTAAATGCCGGTGCAGATATTATCATGCTTGATAATATGGATAACGAAACAATGGCAAAGGCAGTTGAAATTGTTGACGGCAAAGCACTTCTTGAGGCATCAGGAAACCTTACGAAAGAAAGACTTCGCAGTGTAGCCGAAATCGGTGTTGATATTCTTTCAATCGGTGCTCTTACACATTCAGTAACTGCATTTGATATTTCAATGAAGATTAAAAAATAATAGTTACAAGGTGACAAAATGAAATATAAAAATCCTGCGTTAACCCCAGAGGAAAGAGCAGCTGACCTTCTCTCAATAATGACTCTTGAAGAAAAGGTTGCTCAGATTGATATTTTAAGAGGTGTAGAATATTCTACAATTCCTCATAAGCTTAACCATTGCTCTGTTGACAGAAATTCTGATGTCAACTACGAAAAATTTGAAAATACAGTAGGTGACAGAGGTATCGGATTTATCCACGATTCTTATACAGTACCTGCGGTTTTCAATAAATTCCAAAGATATTTAGTTGAAAAAACAAGGTTAGGTATCCCGTGTATTTTCACTGGTGAAGCACTTCACGGTATTTCCTTCCCCGGTGCTTGTGTTTTCCCTGTGCCGTTGGGCCTTGCCGCTACGTTTAACAGAGATATTGTTAATAAAACAGGTAAAGCTATCGGTGCGGAAACAAGAGCTTTAGGTATGCAGGAAATTCTTGCACCTAATCTTGACGTTGCAAGAGAGCCTCGTTGGGGCAGAGTTGAGGAAACCTTTGGTGAGGATACATATCTTTGCTCTGAAATGGGTTACGCAATTATAACGGGTGAGCAGAAAAACGGTGAAATCAGCCGTGACGATGCGGTTATAACCGAGCCGAAGCATTACTGTATTCACGGTATGCCCGAAAACGGTATAAACTGTGCAACTGCAAGAGTCGGTAAACGTGAAATTGAACAGTGCTATTTACCCGTTTTTGAAACTGCAATTACTAAAGCGGGGGCATATAACGTTATGTCCTGCTATAACAATATTGACTCCGAGGTTGTTTTAACCTCCGAATATTATCTTACCGACGTTTTAAGAGGCAGATACGGTATGAAGGGCTACGTTCGTGCTGACTGGGGCTCAATTACAAGACTTGTAACCGCCCACAGAACTGCCGCTAACCACGTTGATGCTATCTGCGATTCAATAAACGCAGGCCTTGATATGCAAGGCTGTCTTGACTATACCCCTGAATTCTGGGAAGAAACTCTTCTGGGACTCGTAAAAGAGGGCAGAATTACAGAAAAAAGAATCGACGATGCAGTAAGAAGCGTTCTTGAAATGAAATTCCGTTTAGGTCTTTTCGAGAAGCCTTATACAGACGAAAAGAAATATGAATCCGTTGTAAGATGCGACGAGCATAAGAAAATTGCCCTTGACGGTGCAAGACAAGCTATGACTCTTCTTGAAAACGACGGTATTTTACCTCTAGAGAGAAAATATAAAAAAATCGCCCTTGTAGGTCCTTCTGCAAACCGTCAGAGAATAGGCGGTTATTCATCAGTACCCGAGGGCTACGAAATAAAATCACTTTGCTATGAGCTTAAAGAGATGTTGGGAGAAGAGGTAGAGATTCTTCATTCATCAGGCTGCGGTATTCCTAAAGGGGTTCAGGCCGTTTTAAAGGAAGACGGTCAACCCCATCTTGTTGAGGTCTATGACGAGGATGAAAGTGGAAGTATTGAAGATGCAGTTAAAGTTGCAAGTGAAAGCGACCTTGTAATTTTTGTTGGCGGTGACAACAACTTTACAAGCGGTGAAGGTAACGACCGCTCAAGCCTTGTTCTTCCGGGTAAACAAAGAGAGCTTATTTTAGAGGTTGCAAAAACAGGCAAGCCTTTAATTATCGTCCTCGAAAACGGCAGAGCCGTTGACCTTACGGAAGAAATCAAGGTTGCAAATGCAATCCTCGTTTCTTGGTTTGGCGGTGAATTCGGTGCAAAGGCAATAGCCGAAACCCTTTTAGGAAACAATAACCCTGCGGGTAGAGTGCCCGTTTCATTCCCCGCTGATTCAAACAGAATTCCTTGCTATTACTCAATTTTACCCAATCATACGGAAATGATGTTTGAGGGCGAAAGAGGGGCAAGATATCCCTTCGGCTACGGTCTTTCCTATACTGAATTTGAGTATAGTAATCTTGTAATTACAAAGACGGGTAGAAACGATTTCACCGTAAAGGCTGACATTAAAAATATCGGTAAAGCAGACGGTGACGAGGTCGTTCAGCTTTATATCAATGACGTTGTTTCATCAGTTGTAACGCCCTTAAAGCTTCTTAAAGGCTTCCAGAGAATAAGCCTAAAAGTAGGTGAAACAAAAACCGTTGAATTCAAATTAGATTTTGACTCATTCAAGCTACTCAACAAAAAATACGAATGGGTTGTTGAAGACGGTGAGTTTGAGATTATGATAGGCTCGGCATCTAACGATATAAGACTTGCTGAAACGGTTGTTGTTTAAGTCACCAGCCGCCAGAGGCTTCGCAAGATAATAGATAAAAGATAATAGAGAATAGAAAAGGGTCTGCGACGGCATTATAATTTGCTATCGCAGACCTGATTTTTTATATAAATTAAGTTGTAGCGAAGCTTTGCCTCCCTGTGCGAAGCATAGGGAGGGGGACCGTTGCCGTAGGCAATGGTGGAGGGTAGTTCACTTGCTCATAAGGTTTATGTAGATAAAAGATTTTAATTTATATAATCAATTATATAATCTTACAACTTTATAACTAAACCTAAGACGGTAGTGAACTACCCACCACCGTTCCGATTTAATAAACCAATAAAGGATAGTATATTCACACGAAATATACTATCCTTTAACTTTTAATATGTTGAATAAGTGGTGTTATTCTATCCAATTGAAGAAAAACGGCAAGAGAACTACCCACCACCAAAAGCAAAGCTTTTGGTCCCCCTCCCTATTTGCTAACGCAAACAGGGATGAAAGGCTTCGCACCTTTTCAACTTTTCTCCACGCGAAGCCTCTGGAATCTGGGAAGTGGCATTTGGCATATTGATAATTTGCAACGTAGTTCCGAAATTTGCCACTTGCCACTAGCGAAGCTTTTACGACAACTCAAACTGTCCCGTATAAAGCTTATAATACTTTCCTTTTTCTTCAATAAGCGTATCGTGGTCGCCTTTTTCTATGATTTCGCCGTTTTCAAGCACCATAATAGCGTTTGAGTTTCTTACGGTTGAAAGCCTGTGGGCGATAACGAAAACTGTTTTTCCCTCCATAAGCTTATCCATACCTTTTTCTATAAGGCGTTCAGTTCTTGTGTCAATTGAGCTTGTAGCCTCGTCAAGAATAAGCACGGGCGGGTCGGCAACTGCGGCTCTTGCGATTGCAAGAAGCTGTCTTTGACCTTGTGAAAGATTGCTACCGTCACCTGTGAGCATTGTGTTATAACCATCGGGAAGACGTGAAATAAAGCTGTGAGCGTTAGCAATCTTTGCCGCATTTACAATGTCATCGTGAGTAGCGTCAAGCTTACCGTAACGGATATTTTCTTCAACGGTGCCTGTGAAAAGGTGAGTATCCTGAAGCACCATTGCAAGAGAGCGTCTTAAATCGTCCTTTTTGATTTTTTTGATATTTATGCCGTCATAGGTGATTTTACCTTCCTGAACGTCATAAAATCTGTTAATAAGATTTGTAATAGTAGTTTTACCTGCACCCGTAGAGCCTACGAAAGCAATTTTCTGCCCGGGCTTTGCATATAAAGAAACGTTTTTAAGCACGGTCTTTTTTTCGTCGTAAGAGAAGGTAACGTCGTGGAAACGAACGTCACCCTTTAGGAGTGTGTAGGTGATGCTACCGTCTGCTGAATGGGGGTGCTTCCAAGCCCAAAGGCCTGTTCTTGTTTCTGATTCGCTAATGTTGCCGTTTTCGTCTTTTTTTGCATAAACGAGGGTAACGTAGCCGTCGTCAACCTCGGGTGCTTCATCAATGATTTCAAAAATTCTTTCTGCACCTGCAAGGGCGGCAAGAATACTGTTCATTTGCTGTGAAACCTGACTTATGGGGTTCGAAAACTGCCTTGTATACTGTAAAAACGATGCGAGAGAGCCGATGGTTAAGGCTCCACCCAAGCCACCGATAAATATATTTAAAAAGCCGTTTTCAACCGTGCCATTTGTGCTGAGAATTATAAAAGCACCTGCTGCGGCAGTCATAGCGAAATTAAAGTAAGAAAGGTTACCCATTATAGGCATAAGAATACTTGCAAAGGTGTGGGCATTTGTACCCGCTTTTCTGAAGTTTTCGTTTATACCTGCAAAGGCTTCGGTTGATTTTTCTTCTCTGCAGAAAACCTTAACAACCTTAAGTCCTTCGATAAGCTCTTCAATATATCCGTTAAGATTACCAACCGCCATCTGTTGCTTTCTGAAATATTTTGAGCTTTTACCGCCGATTGTTTTAATAACGAAAAACATAACGAAAAGCATTAATATAATAAGGCAGGTAAGAGCAGGGCTTATATAAAGCATCATTGCAAAAATACCTACAACCGTTATAAGTGAGGATATTGTCTGCACAAGACCCTGACTTATAGCCTCTCTTATTGTATCAACGTCGTTTGTAAAACGGCTCATAAGCTCGCCGTGAGTGTGAGTATCAAAATATTTCAAGGGTAATTCTTGTAAATGGTCAAAAAGGTCTTTTCTTAAAACGTTAAGAGTGCCTTGAGAAACGTTAAGCATTACTCTTGAATAGGCGTATTGCGATGCGGCACCGCATACGTAAATAACACCAAGTAAAATAAGATATTTTATAACCATCGTGAAATCAGAAGAGCCTGTATCAAGCATATTACCGATTTCATTAATAATAGGCGTAAGAAGATAGGTGCCGAAAATGTTTGCACCCGAGCTTACGATAACAAGGATAAAAACGATTATAAGAAGTGCTTTTTTCTGTGTAACGTATGACAAAAGCCTTGTTAAAGTCTTTTTAGTATTCTTCGGCTTTTCAAATTTCATTCTGCCTGCGGGACCGGGCCCGTTTTTGTGTTGCTGCGGTTTCTTTTCTGCCATTTTCTTATCGCCTCCTTATTCCATTTTTCCTTCTTGTTGTGATATATAAACTTCTTTATAAATTTCGTTTCTTGAAATAAGCTCGTCGTGAGTGCCGATATCGTTAATTTTGCCGTCATCAAGCACAATAATTCTGTCTGCATGCTGAACAGAGTTTATTCTCTGTGCAATTATAATTTTTGTGGTTTCGGGCAAAAGATTTTTCATACCCTCTCTGATTTTGCCGTCGGTAGCGGTATCAACTGCACTTGTTGAGTCGTCGAGAATAAGCACCTTCGGGTTTTTAAGAATTGCTCTTGCAATACAAAGTCTTTGTTTCTGACCGCCCGAAACGTTAACGCCACCCTGACCTAAATCAGTTTTGTAGCTGTCGGGGAAGCTCATAACAAATTCATCTGCCTGAGCAATTTTAGCCGCATTACGAATTTCGTCCATAGAGGCGTTTTCGTTACCCCAACGAAGATTTTCTTCAATAGTACCAGAGAAAAGAACGTTAGTCTGTAAAACCATTGAAACGTTGTCGCGAAGCTCTTTTAATTTATAATTTTTTACGTTTATACCGCCAACTGTAACCTCACCCTCGGTTACGTCGTAAAGACGGGGGATAAGCTGAACGAGTGAGGATTTTGCGCTACCAGTACCGCCGATAATACCGATAGTTTCGCCTGATTTTATTGAGAAATTGATATCCTTAAGCACGTTGTTTTCGGCGTTCTGGCTATATTTAAAGGATACGTTTTTAAATTCTATGCTACCGTCTTTTACTTTTAAATTCTCGTCGGTAGAATCATCGTTGATATCACTTTTTTCTTCTAAAACCTGGGAAACACGCTTCATTGAGGTTTTCGCCATAACCGATATAACAAATATCATTGATATCATCATAAGTGACATAAAGATTTGCTGAATGTAAGTAATAAAGCTCATTAAGTCACCCAACTGCATATTGCCACCGAGGATAAGCTTTGAGCCTACCCAAAGAATGAGAATAATACAAGAGTAAATTGAAACGGACATAATCGGTCCGTTAAGGATAATAAGCTTTTCTGCGAAAATTGATGCATCCTTTAATTCATCGTTAGAAACCTTGAATTTATCCTTTTCGTGCTTTGCTCTTACGAAGGCTTTTACAACACGTATTGCGATAAGATTTTCTTGAATGGACGTGTTGAATTTATCATATTTTTTAAACATTTTTGTAAAACGCTTGTGTGCGGCGGAGCCTATAAGAAGAATAAGTGCAAACATAATAGGTGCTATGCACATAAAAATAAGTGATAATTTTTTATTGATACTGAAAGCCATAATAATAGCCATTGTAAACATAAGAGGTGACCTTACAAGCATACGAATAGCCATCATAAAAGCATTCTGAATCATATTTATATCAGTTGTCATTCTTGTAATAAGAGAGCCCGTTGAAAATTTATCAACGTTTGCAAAAGAAAAGTTCTGAATTTTTTTGAAAATACCGAATCTTAATTCTGCACCGAAGCCCATACCTGCTTTCGCTGCAAAGAAAGCCGCTGCTGCACCGCAAATAAGAGATACGCAAGCAAGCCCTAACATAAGAGCACCTAATGAAATTATAAGGTCGGTGCCTGTTTTATCAGCAAAGCCGAGATTAACAAGTATATCCGCTATAAAGCTATCCTTTGATGATATAGGCTGACCCGATATTCCACAGTCAACGATAACAGACATAAGAAGAGGTATAGTAACCTCAATTAAAACCTCTAAAACTATTGATAAAGGTGAGAGAAGGGCAAACCATTTATATTTCCCCGCGTATTTTAAAAGATTTTTTATCATAAAGCTTTTTCCTCCTCTTTTTTGTGTTTTAGCTTTTCGTTACAGAAATCACCGTTATCAAGATTATCGTAAAGGCGTTTCATTAAATTATTAAGAATTTCGCATTCCTCATCGGTGAAATCCTTGAACATTTCTCTGTCTGTACTATCGCAGATTTCCCTGAAGTTTTTTATTGCCGCAAGACCGTTTTCCGTAACGGATAAACGGTTTTTTCTCGAATCGTTTTCGTCGGTGATGCGAGAAATAAGCCCCGATTTTTCAAGCCGTTTTATTGACGTTGCAACGCTTGCAGGGGATATATGAAGGCTTTTTGCCAAATCCTTCTGAGTGCATAAATTGTTGTTCATTATGTATTCTAAAATCATAGGCTGACCGTAATACAACCCCGCCTGCTGAGCCGATTTTGTAATTCGGTGGCGGTGTATTAAGGTAGTTGAAATGATTTGATGAACTAAATCACGGTAGGTCATTTTTTACTCCTTCGGAAAATAGTTAAACGTTTAACCAACAGTAATATATAATACCATTTTTTTGGAAATCATTTTTACAATATAGAAATATAAAAGCAGTTTTTCTGTTTTTACAAAAAATTCATATTTCATTTTTTACAATAATAAATGCTTTTGTTTTTGGTGTATTTGGTCGAAAAAGTTGTGCAATTTACACCAAAATGATTGGTAAATTTTAACTGTCGTGTAACAAAATATATCAAAATACCCTTGAAAAAGCTTCGTTAATTTGATATTATTACATTGATATATTATATAAACGGCAGGTGGAAAGGTTGAGTAAGAGAGAAAAAACTGAAAATTACAACGATTTTCCCCTTTATGTATTTCATCAGGGAAAGAATTTTAAGGCTCAGGATTTTTTAGGGGCTCACAAGGTTGAGGACGGTAAATACGTTTTCAGAGTATGGGCGCCTAACGCCGCAAGTGTTTTTGTTGTGGGTGACTTTAACGGCTGGAATGAAGAGGCTTCACCTATGGGAAGGCTTAACGATGCAGGCGTTTGGGAAACCTACATAGACGGCGTTAAAAATTATGATGCATATAAATTTTTGATTTACACCTCTGAGGGCAGAAAGCTTTATAAAGCAGACCCGTATGCAAAGCATGCCGAAACAAGACCGGGCACCGCTTCAAAGATTTTTGAGGGCGATTATAAATGGCGTGACGGCTCTTGGCTTAAAAAGAGAAAAGAATCGAGCGTGTACAATTCGCCCGTAAATATTTACGAGGTGCATTTAGGCTCCTGGAAACGCTTTGAAGACGGTAACACCTTAAGCTACCGTGACCTTGCAAAAGAACTTGTGTCATACGTTAAGGATATGGGCTATACACATATAGAGATGCTTCCCGTTGCCGAATTCCCCTTCGATGGCTCATGGGGTTATCAGGTTACAGGCTATTTTGCGGTAACCTCGAGATATGGCACACCTGACGATTTTAAGTATTTTGTTGATGAATGTCACAAGGCGGGTATAGGCGTTATTGTGGACTGGGTGCCTGCTCATTTTCCCAAGGATGCACACGGTCTTGCCGAGTTTGACGGCTCACCTTGCTATGAATATGCTGACCCCAAAAAAGGCGAGCATCTTGACTGGGGTACAAAGATTTTTGATTACGGCAGAAACGAAGTGCAAAGCTTTCTTATTTCAAACGCTTGTTTCTGGTTTGACGAATACCATATTGACGGCTTAAGAGTTGACGCGGTAGCCTCTATGCTTTACCTTGACTACGGCAGGGAGGACGGTCAATGGATTCCAAACGTAAACGGAGGTAACGAAAATTTAGAAGCGGTTGCATTTTTAAAGCAGCTTAATGAAACGGTGTTTAAGGAGCACGGTGACGTTATGATGCTTGCGGAGGAAAGCACTGCGTGGCCCCTTGTTACAAAGCCTGTTTATACAGGTGGATTAGGCTTCAACTTTAAATGGAATATGGGTTGGATGAACGATATTTTAAAATATTTTTCATTAGACGGTATTTATAAAAAATATAACCACGACCTTATTACCTTCTCGTTTTTCTATGCCTTTAGTGAGAATTTTGTTCTTCCTATTTCTCACGATGAGGTTGTTCACGGTAAATGCTCGCTTATAAATAAAATGCCGGGTAACTACAACGAGAAATTTGCAGGGGTAAGAGCATTTTTAGGTTATATGTATGCTCATCCCGGTAAAAAGCTTCTCTTTATGGGTACTGAATTCGGTCAGTTTATTGAGTGGGATTATAAAAAAGGTCTTGACTGGATTCTTCTTGATTATGATATGCACGTTTTATTGCAGGATTATACGAGAGAGCTAAATAAATTCTATAAAAAGAATTCACCTCTTTGGCAGATTGATTACAGCTGGGAGGGCTTTAACTGGATAGTAAGCGACGATAACACAAATTCAGTTATCGCATTTACAAGAACTGATGAAAACGATGAAAAAATCGTCGCTGTTTGTAACTTTACTCCCGTTATGAGAACAAGCTACAAAATCGGTGTTCCTGATGCAGAAAACTACGAGCTTGTTTTCAATTCCGATGCTAAAAAGTTTGGCGGCTCGGGTGAAAGATTGAAGAAAACTTATAAGGTTTTTGACGGTGCTATGCACGGCTACAATCATTATATTGAGCTTACCTTACCGCCAATGACAACGCTTTATTTCAGGCAAACGAAAAAAGAAGAAATTATAGAGCCTGAGGTAAAGAAGAAAACTACAGTTAAAAAATCGGCTAATAAGAAAAAAGCCGCTAAATAATAAAAAACAATGATTGATATATTTTGAAAGGAATGTGACACAAATGGCAAAAAAGACTGAATGTATTGCAATGCTTCTTGCAGGCGGTCAAGGCTCAAGACTTGGTGTGCTTACAAAAAATATTGCAAAGCCTGCCGTTCCCTACGGCGGAAAGTACAGAATTATCGACTTCCCTCTTTCAAACTGTGTAAACTCAGGTATCTATACCGTTGGTGTGCTTACTCAGTATCAGCCCCTTGAGCTTAACGATTACATCGGTAACGGTGGACCTTGGGATCTTGACAGAGCAAACGGAGGCGTTCATATTCTTTCACCCTATCAGCAGATAAAGGGTACTGAATGGTATAAAGGTACGGCTAACGCTATTTACCAGAATATACAGTTTATTGACAGATATAATCCCGAATACGTAGCAGTTCTTTCAGGTGACCACATCTATAAAATGGACTATGCAAAAATGCTTCAGTTCCATAAAGAAAAGGATGCCGCTTGTACTATAGCAATGCTTGAGGTTCCGTGGGAAGAGGCATCCCGTTTTGGTCTTATGTTTACAGACGATGACGGCAGAATTACCGCTTTCGAAGAAAAACCGAAGAATCCTAAGAGCAACAAGGCTTCAATGGGTGTTTATATGTTTACTTGGGAAAAGCTTCGTCAATATCTTATTGATGACGAAAATGACCCCAATTCTTCGAATGACTTCGGTAAAAACGTTATCCCTGCAATGCACGAAGCAGGTGAAAGACTTTTCGCATACGGCTTTGAGGGTTATTGGAAGGACGTTGGTACAATAGATTCTCTTTGGGAGGCAAACCTTGACCTTCTTAATCCTAAAGCAAATATTGATTTAAGTGACCCCAGTTGGAAAATCTACGGCAGAGGTGCTGTAACTGCTCCTCAGTACGTTTCTGATAAAGCGGTTATTGAAAACTCAATCGCAGCCGAGGGTTGCGAAATCGAGGGTAAGATTGATTACTCTGTTCTCTTCTCAAACGTAACGGTTGAAGAGGGTGCATTTGTAGATTATTCAATTATTATGCCCGGTGCAGTTATTAAAAAAGGTGCAGTTGTACAGTATGCAATGGTTGCTGAAAATGCAGTTATTGAAGAGGGTGCAGTTGTAGGTGAAAACCCCGAAAAATGCGATAACCTTGAAAATTGGGGTGTTAGCGTTGTTGGTGCAGGTGTTACTGTTGGTAAAAACGCAGTAGTTAAAGCACAGTCAATGATTTCAGAAGATGTTAAGGAGGGCGAAACAGTATGATGCCGAAAAATGTTCTCGGAATAATTTATTCCAATTCTTACGATGCTTCTCTTGGTGCTCTTACAGCAAGAAGAACTATGGGCTCAGTTCCCTTTGGCGGAAGATACCGTCTTATAGATTTTGCTCTTTCAAACTTTGTTAACTGCGGTATTACAAAGGTTGGCGTTATTGCAAACAGTAATTTCCATTCTCTTATGGACCACGTAGGTAGCGGTAGACCTTGGGACCTTTCAAGAAAGGTTGACGGTCTTTATATGCTTCCACCCTTTACGCCCCGTCAGACAGAGCTTGACGCAAACGACAGAATCGAAGCTCTTAACAGAATCATGGATTTTATTTCCCATTCAAAGCAGGAGTACGTTCTTCTCGTTGACTCGAACGTAATTTGCAATATTGATTTATCAAAGCTTTTCGATTTCCACGAGGAAAAGAATGCTGATATTACAATTGCTTATGCAAACGGTAAAGCACCTAAGCTTGAAAGAACAATGGCTTTAAGCCTTGACGAAAACGATAAGCTTACAGGCGTTGGTATCGACGTTAAAACTGATAATGACGTAAACTATTCTGCAAACATCATTCTTATAAGAAAAGCTCTTCTTGAAAGACTTATCGGTGATGCAGAAAGCTATGCTTATACAAGCTTTGAAAAAGATTTGATTCAGAAAAACGTTTCTCATCTTAATATTTACGGCTATAAAATCAACGCTTGGAATCGCACAATCGATAGCGTTGAAACGTATTTCAATGCCAATATGGCTCTTCTTGAAAAGGATACCAGAAAGAGCCTTTTCTCAGCAGAAAGACCCGTTTACACAAAAGTCAGAAACGATATGCCTGTTGTTTACGGCATTGGCTCAAAATGTGAAAATTCACTTATTGCCGACGGTTGCCAGATTGAAGGTACTGTTAAAAACAGTATTATCTTCAGAGGCGTTAGAGTTGCAAAAGGTGCAGTTGTAGAAAATTCAATTCTTATGCAGGATGCTTTTGTTGGTGAGGATGCTAAGCTTAACTGCGTAATTATGGATAAAAACACTGTTATCACACCTAAGAAAACTCTTAGCGGTGATAAGAGCTATCCCTTGTTTGTAGGTAAAGAAATCGTTATCTGATTTTTTGAAGTATTGATTTATTTCTTTTGTGAGGTGTGAAAAATGGGCGTTTGTCCTGTATGTAACTGTAAAACAGATGAGCTTGATTTTACGGCTCATAATATAGGTGGTAAGGAGTACAAAATCTGCTCTTTTTGTCACCGTCAGTTAAAGGGCTTTGATAATAATTCCGAGCCTTCGGAGGCACAGTTAAAATGGCTTTGGGCGGTAATAGCAAAAGATATTCCCGACAGAGATGAATTTTTAAAAAAAGAGCTTGAAAAAATAAGTGCCCAGCATTCACAAAATACCTTTGCGGTTGAAAATACTCAACCCGTCAGTCAAAAAGCTTCCGCAGCTTACGGAGCAACAACTCCGCCACCTGCTAAGAAAGCCTCGTCCGCACCTGCTCAAAGCGACAATGAAATTATAAAACAGCTGCAGCAAAGGATAGAGGGGCTTGAAGCAGAAATAAGAATGATGAAAAGAAAGCAAATGATTAAAACTATAATTGAGTTAGGCACACCGTTTGCTATGCTGATTCTTCTTCTCATTATTTTCTTTGCATCGGGGCTTTATGACTCAATTCAGCAAATAATAGGTATGGCAGGCATTTAATTTGCCTTGTCTACTTTAACCTATGGACTTTACAAGCAATTTTTGGAGGTTATTATAATGAAAGTTTTATACGCCGCAAGCGAGGCACTTCCTTTTATAGCAAGTGGTGGGTTGGCAGACGTTGCAGGCTCACTTCCTCAGGCTTTAAGAAAAAGACTTATCGGTTGCCGTGTTGTTATGCCTCTTTATGATGGTATAAAGCAAGAGCTTAAGGACTCAATGAAGTTTATTACAAATATTTCCGTGCCTGTTGCTTGGAGAAGGCAGTATTGCGGTATCTTTGAAGCAAGGGCAGGGGGAGTAATATATTATCTTCTCGATAACCAATATTATTTTAAAAGAGATGCTCTTTACGGCTTCTATGATGATGCTGAAAGATTTGCATTCTTCTCAAGAGCAATCCTTGAAATTCTTCCCTATATAGATTTCAAGCCCGACATCATTCACTGTAACGACTGGCAGACTGCTCTTACACCCCTTTATTACAGCACAATGTATGCAAATCAGCCCGGTTACGAAAATATAAAAACAGTTCTTACTATTCATAACATTCAGTATCAGGGTGTTTACGGTGAAGAGCTTTTAGATAATGTTGTTGGTATTGACCACGCTCACAAGAGCCTTATTGAGTATGACGGTGCCGTTAACCTTATGAAAGGCGGTATTGAGTGTGCAAATGCAGTTACTACCGTTAGCCCCTCATACGCAAAGGAAATTCTTGACCCCTGGTATTCACACGGTCTTGATACAATTCTTCGTGAGAGAAGCTATAAATTAAGAGGTATTCTTAACGGAATTGACGTTGAAAACTATAATCCCGAAACAGATAAGGACGTTTTCAAAAACTATTCTGTTGATAATATGCGAGGAAAAGCAGTAAATAAAAGAGAACTCCAGAAGCTTTTAGGGCTTCCGGAGAAAAGTGATACTCCCGTAATGGGTATGGTTTCAAGACTTGTTTCTCATAAGGGTCTTGACCTTTGCAAAGCAGTTCTTGACGAGCTTCTTTCAACAACTGATATTCAGCTTGTAGTTCTCGGCTCAGGCGATTATCAGTATGAAGAATTCTTCAGAGGTCTTGCAGAAAGATATCCTGATAAGGTTGGTCTTTGCTTAGGCTTTATTCCTGACCTTGCAAGAAAAATTTATGCAGGTAGCGATATGTTCCTTATGCCCTCAAAGAGTGAGCCCTGTGGACTTTCACAGATGGTTGCTCTTCGTTACGGCTCAATTCCGATTGTTCGTGAAACAGGCGGTCTTCGTGACTCTGTAAGTGATAGCGGTGACGGTGAGGGTAACGGCTTCGTATTCTCTTCCTACAATGCTCACGATATGCTTCACGCTATAAAGAGAGCGGTTGCAGGCTATCAGGATAAAAAGGGTTGGCCCATTCTTGTTAAACGCGCTATGGAAAGCGATAACAGCTGGGGCAAATCTGCAAATGAATATATAAGAATGTATAAAGAAGTTCTCAAAGGTTAATTTGAAAATTAACGTAAAAAATTAACCCGAAGTTTAATGCTATGGTTGACATTGTATATTACTTTGTGGTTTAATTTTCAGGCGGTTTGATACTGTTTGCCGTCTTTTTGAGAATCCCTTCGATTCCTTTAATGACGGCCTCGATACTTTTTGGTTCGGGGCCGCCGTATCGTCTTGAGTTATCGTTCTTTTCGGGGAAATCAGAAAGGTAGCTTTCAGTTAAAGCAAGGCAAAAGGCTTGTGCGTACTGCGGGGGAAGGCTAAACCATCTTTTAGGAATATAGCCCTTCTGTGCCGCAGCAAAAAGAGTTCGGTAAAGAGTTGCAGCGTAAAGAATATCGGCATATTCGCCCGCTTGATATGAGCCCGCGTTCATTCTTTCGTGGGTCATAATAGCCGCACGATAGATAGAACGGGTATTGAAAACAGCGTCTTCCTCTCTATCCTCCAATTGCTCTGTGTCAAGACCGGAACGGCTTTGAGATCTACCTAAAATATAGTCTGCGGTAACGTCGTAATAATCGCAAACCTTACATAAAAATGAAAGACTGTATTCGCGAATACCTTTTTCATAATGAGATAAAAGTGCTTGTGATAAGCCTAAATCGGCGGCGGCTTCCTTTTGACTTATGCCTTTTTCGGTGCGAAGCTCAACAAGTCTTTCGCTAAAATTATTTTTTTCCATATTTTCACATCCTAAAGCTTAATTAAAGTTTAGTATAATTTGTCAAACTTAAAATATACAGTATGTATAATATTACACTATTTCACAGGAGAATGCAATGAAAACTTATACAATTCATTTTATTCGTCACGCCCTTACCCAAGGTAGCATTGATGGCAGATATATCGGTCAGACCGATGAGGAGCTTTGCAAAGAGGGCATAGAGCAGTTAGAGGCGATGAAAAAGGATTATGATTATCCTTACCCCGACGTTGTTTTTACAAGCTCATTAAAAAGATGCAAACAGACGGCAAATATTCTTTACCCCGATAAAAATTCTATTGAAATGCGCGGCTTTGATGAGTGCGATTTCGGTGAATTCGAGGGTCACACTGCCGCAGAATTAGAGCCTTACGATGAGTTTTCGCAGTGGCTTTCAGGCGGAGAGGATGCATGTCCCCTTAACGGTGAGAGTAACTCTGAATTTGCAACAAGAGTTTGCGATTGCTTTGTAAAAACCGTTGACGGTATGATAAAAACAGGCACTAAAAGTGCGGCTATAATAACCCACGGTGGAGTTATTATGAGTATTCTTGCAGCCTTCGGTGTGCCCGAGCTTCCTATGACGGAATGGCTTTGCCCCTCTGCTTGCGGATATACCGTGCGTATAACACCAAGCCTTTGGAGCAGAATGAAAAAGTTTGAGGTTATAAACGAAGTGCCAGCCGAGCCTCTTACCGCATCTCAGGAGGAAATGCTTTGGGATTATTATAGCGACATTCCTGAGGATGACGATTTTGATTGGGATATCAGTGAGGAGGATTTACGTGTCTGATTATAGAATTTTTGCAAATCATGCACACCTTTTCCCGAAAAACACAAAGCCTAACGGTGATATAGATTATCTTAAAAACCTGATGGATGAATGCGGAATCGAAAAGGCGGTCTGCTTTGCACCTTTTCAGTCGCAGATGGAAAGATACGAATTAACACAGAATGCAAACGAATGGGTTGCAAATGAAATTAAAAACGATGACCGTTTCGTTGGCTTTGGCACGGTGCATTTTGATATAGGAAATCTTAAAGAGCAGGTAAAAAGGATAAAAGCGTTAGGTCTTTACGGCATTAAAATTCACCCTGCCGCACAAGAATTGAAGATAGATTCACCCGAGCTTTTTGAGGTCTACGAGCAAGCGCAGGAGGAAAACCTTTTTTTGTCCTTCCACACGGGTCTTCATTGGCATAGAATAGCCGATTATCAAATGCTTCTTTTTGATGAGGTTGCTTACAATTTCCCGAAATTAAAATTCAGTATGGAGCATATGGGCGGTTATAGCTTTTTTAAAGAAGCTCTTCTTGTTATGAATAACAATTCCCGCCATGAAATTGACCATGTTTTTGCAGGTTGGACAAGTATTGCTATGGAAGAAGATGCTTTCGGTAATGAAATTGAGGGTGCATGGTCTTTAACCGATAAACAGCTTTGCACTATCATCCATCAAACCGGCAACAAACGTAGCGTTTTTGGGCTTGATACCCCGTATAATAACGCAGAGGAAATAACAGCTGCTATTAACAGAATCAAAAATCTCCCCATTCCCGAGGAAGCAAAGAAGGGAATACTTGGGGATAACTTGAGAGAAGCGTTGAGTATAAAATAAGTTGAAAGTTGCAAATGGCAAGTGGTAAGAGGCAAATTGAAAGTTTGCGAAGCTTTGCCTCCCTGTTTGCGTAGCAAATAGGGAGGGGGACCATTCTTCAATAAATTAAAATTTGGCAGATAGTATATTTCGCGTGAATATACTATCTATTTTTATTTATTATATCGGAATGGTGGTGGGTAGTTCTTTACCGTCTAAGGTTTAGGTGGATAGCGTGTTATTTTGGTATGGTTGTTACTTACAGTTGTTCTTTCCAACTGAACCTAATCATCAAGAGAACTACCCTCCACCAACGCCGAAGCGTTGGTCCCCCCTCCCTATGCTTCGCACAGGGAGGCAAAGGCTTCGCATACAATTTGCCGGTTACAATAAAACCCCGTGAGAATTAACTCACGGGGAAAACTTTTTTAATTAGTTTCTTCTATCTCTGTTAAAGTTTCTTCTGGGGCGGCGTTCTCTTTCGGGTTCATCTGCGTTTTCGGGAACAAGTCCTTCAACCTCAATAAGAGCGTCACGTCTTGAAAGATTGATTCTGCCCTGATCGTCGATTTCAGTAACCTTAACGATAACCTCGTCACCAACGTTTACGCAATCCTCAACCTTTTCAGTTCTCTTAACGTCAAGCTTTGAGATGTGAACAAGACCTTCTTTACCGGGTGCGATTTCAACGAATGCACCGAAGGACATAAGACGAGTTACAACACCCTTGTAGATTGCACCGATTTCGGGGTCGTTTGCAATAGTGTTGATGATGTCAAGAGCACGGTTAGCATCGTCAATATCAACAGCTGTAACGAAGATTGTACCGTCTTCTTCAACGTCAACCTTACAGTTGCATTCAGCACAGATTTTCTGAATAACCTTCCCCTGCTTACCAATAACGTCACCGATTTTCTCAACGTCAATCTTTGTTGTGAGAAGCTTAGGAGCGTATTTTGAAAGCTCTGTTCTGGGCTCTGCAATAACGGGAAGCATAATTTCATCAAGGATATACATACGAGCCTTGTATGTCTTTTCGAAAGCTTCCTTAATGATTTCGGGAGTAAGACCGTGAACCTTAAGGTCCATCTGGATAGCTGTGATACCCTTCTTTGTACCTGCAACCTTGAAGTCCATATCGCCGAAGAAGTCTTCAAGACCCTGAATATCAACCATTGTCATGAAACGGTCGCCTTCAGAAATAAGACCGCAAGAAATACCTGCAACGGGAGCTTTGATAGGAACACCAGCTGCCATAAGAGCGAGTGTTGAACCACAAACTGAGCCCTGAGATGTTGAACCATTTGAAGAAAGAACTTCAGAAACAACACGGATTGTGTAGGGGAACTCTTCCATTGAAGGGATAACAGGAAGAAGAGCTCTTTCAGCAAGTGCACCGTGACCGATTTCACGTCTGCCGGGACCACGGGATGGCTTTGTTTCACCAACAGAATAGCTTGGGAAGTTGTAGTGGTGGATATATCTTTTTGATTCTTCTTCGTCAATACCGTCTAATTTCTGAACATCGGATAAAAGACCTAATGTAACAATTGAAAGAACCTGAGTCTGACCACGGGTAAACATACCTGAACCGTGAGTTCTTGCTAAAAGGTCAACTTCAGCGGACAGAGGTCTTATTTCATCCATTCCTCTTCCGTCAACTCTTTTTCTTTCGTCCTTTAACCATGCTCTTACGATTTTCTTCTGTAATTTATACATTACTTCGCCGATTTCGGCATCGATAATATCTTCATATTTTTCTTTGAAAGCTTCAAGGGCTGCATCGGTAATAACGCCGATAGCCTTATCTCTTTCTGATTTTTCAATGATAACCAATGCTTTTTTAACGTCTTCAGCAAATTTTGCTTCAACATCGTCAAATAAATCGTGGTTTACATCGATTGATTCATAAGCAAACTTTTCCTTACCGATTTCCTTTGCAATCATATCGATAAAGTCACACATCTTCTTGATTTCTTCGTGAGCGATTTCAATAGCTTTAAGCATATCTTCTTCGCTTACTTCTTTAGCGCCTGCTTCAATCATAACGATTTTTTCTCTTGAAGCTGCAACTGTTAAGTTAAGAGTTGAGATTTCTCTTTGTGCGCTTGTTGGGTTGATTACAAATTCACCGTCACAGATACCCATATTAACAGCACCGATTGGGCCATTGAACGGAATATCTGAAATTGCAACTGCTAATGCAGCACCGTTCATTGCAGCGATTTCAGGAGAGTT
>JAZROI010000004.1:0-20706 GCA_045648585.1 Acutalibacteraceae bacterium | reverse complement strand
ATGTAATATAATTATTGTATGAAATTAAACTACAGGTGAGGATTATGGTACATAAAAGAATAGAATTAAAAAACCATTTTGCTTTTTTAGGTGAGGGCGGTAAAAACCCCACTATTGATATGTATTTACCGTACAATATGGCGGAAATGAACCGTCAAAATCAAAAAAGACCTTGTATGATTGTTTGTCCCGGCGGTGGCTACGGTATGTGCTCCGAAAGAGAGTCAGAGCCGATAGCACTTCATTTTTTACCTGAAGGCTTTAACGTTTTCGTTTTAAATTATTCTGTTGCACCAAACAGATTTCCGACTCAGATTATTGAGGTGGCTTCCGTAATAGAGCTTATTTATGAAAACTATGAAATATGGAATTGCGATACAAGTAAAATCGCAATAATGGGATTTTCTGCAGGTGGTCATCTTGCAGCTCATTATTCAACTATGTTTGACTGCAAAGAGGTAAGAGCGGCTTTCCCTGAAAGTAAGTCTGTAAATGCATCTGTGCTTTGTTATCCCGTAATCAGTGCTTTAGAAACAACAGCCCATATGGGTAGCTTTCTTAACCTTTTAGGCCATAAGCCTGAAACAGAAGAGGAAATTAATTATTTCTCTTGCGATAAGAACGTAAAAGAAACAACACCTCCCGCATTTATTTGGCATACAGCTGAAGACGGTTGTGTACCTGTAGCAAACAGTCTTTTATATGCAATGGCTTTAACTGAAAAAAACATTCCCGTTGAGCTTCATATATATCCCTTCGGCGGTCACGGTCTTTCAACCTGCGATAAGCATACAATTGACGATATGACACCGATCTTCTCTTACAATAGCGTATGGCTTAAAAGCTTAAAAGAATGGCTTAAGCTTATATTTAAATAAGGTGATTAAATGAATAAAAAAGTTGTGCTTATCGTAGCTTTAATTGTGGCTTTTGCGGTGGTTTTTACTTCCTGTTTTTCGTTGGCTATACCGTCACCAAAAACTGAAAAACAGCTTGAAAAGCTTTATGATATCTGCAAGGATTATCAAGTGAGTGATAAACTTTACGTTATAGATTCTGCTACGTTTAAATCTGCTGAAGAGCGACATCTTGCAGTTTCCTTACAGGGTATTGTTGCAAAGGTTGAACCACAGATATTTATTATAACAAACGAAATCTCGTATGATTATCTTGATATAATTTCGAAAAGTGGCGTAAAGCTCGTTTTTGATGATTCCAAGGGTGATCCTTGGACTGTAGAAACACTGCTTAATAAATTCAAACCGTATATTACTGATTACGGCTACGTGCTTTACCGCTCAAGTGAAAAAGCCGAGGGCTTAAATGCGGCTACGAATCTCGCGGCACTTTATGGTTGGTTACCTGTTCCTCTTGAGCTAGAGTCTTTAGCAGAAGAATGTAAGCTTGAGCTTAAAGAAGATTTTTCAGATGATGAGTATAATTTGAAATTTCAGAAAGATTTTTTTAAAAAATATAAAAAAGAATTTGATTTCAAAGCAATCGTTAGTTCCAGATACGAATGGACGGGGCTTCGTGACCTTGCAATTCAGCAAGGCTTTTACACCTTTTATATTGACGAGGACGAGGATACAGCTACCTTAAGAGAAAAAATACTTGATTACGCAGGCCCCGGCACAACTGTTTTGGGTTGGGCGAAATATGAAAAATGGTATGTTTCTCAAGCCTCAAAAAATGGTGGTATGGTAATACCCACAGACCATTGCCACAACAATAGCTTTCTTGCCTCATTTAAGTGCGATATTCCTGAGCAAAAGCATAACAAAACGAAGAAATATATTGATACAAGTAAGCATTACGTAGCTATCGTTTTCAGTGACGGCGACAACGTGCAATGGCTACAGAATGGCTTCAAGGAATATTTTGATAAGCTTTCGTTAGAAGAGCAATTCCCTATGACGTGGACTGTTTCACCCTCGCTTCAGGAGTTTTCCTCTGTAACCTCTCAGATAATTAATTCAGCCTCTACTGTAAACGATTATTTTATAGCAGGTGTTTCAGGTGCAGGGTACGTAAACCCTACAAAGTATAGGTTATCAGCTCTTGATGATTTTACTGATGTTACCGCTTCTGCAATGCTTAAAAGCGGCTTGAATTACGTTTCGATTCTTGATTCTACCCCTGATAATATAATTGAAGATAAAGTTTTAGAGCACCGTTTAGAATACTACGCCCGATATGATAATATAAAAGGCGGTGTTTTAAGCCTTGACCCTGATAAATATCAAGGGGGAGAGGGTAAGGTGTATTTTGTAAACGGTAAGCCCTTTGTAAGCAACCGACTTTCCTTGTGGCATCCCGACGGTGAAGATGCTTTAGTTACAGAAGAATGGTTAAAAGAGCAGGCGGATATAATTAATTCTTACCCTGCAGATATGGAAACTATTAACGGCTACAGTGTTATTAACGTTCATCCTTGGAGTATAAGCGTTGAAAATCTCGCTTATTTTGTAAGTCAGCTTGATGATGACGTTCAGCTTGTAACTCTTGATGAGTTACTTACTTTGGTCGAAAATAACGTGCCTTATGAAACCGCAACCCCTGATAAATGAATAAAACCGCAACTACTGTAAATAATTAGTAGTTGCGGTTTTTACTTTTAATATCTATTAAAAGGGGAATGTCATTCTACGTGAAAAGCGGAGGGTACAAAAGGCTTTGCTTCAGTGCTTTTTGATTGAACATAAAATAATTCAAAAGAATGAATAGTTGCTATTGAGCAAATAACTGCCATCCATACGTATCCGGGCATAAACTGCATCATTATAGGTAAAACAAAAACTGAGCCACCGAAAACCTTGCCTAAATACGTATGCGGTAAATAAAACTTATTAAACCTTTTCTTTGAAACGAATGTGCATAAGCCGAACAAGATTCCTGCACTTATAATCCAGATAAGGATCCAGATAGGCACTTCCTTTTGCTTTATAAGTATTTTTGTCAGAGCAAGATACGTCAACACGTCGCCTACAGTATCAAGGGTCGCTCCAAGCTCGCTTGATGAATTAGTTTTACGGGCAATTGGTCCGTCTATTAAATCAGTAAAACCGCATAATACGTAAATAACAAGAAAGGTTTTTGATATGCTTTTTATACAAAAAAGCAGCACTGCACCGATTACTCGGCTTAAACTGACTATATTTGCAATATGTTTTTTCATCATTGTCTCCTTGGGACTTGAATAGTATTTCGTTTGGTTTTTATATATTTAAAATATCTTCTATCGTGGGCATTGAATTTTCAGCACCCATTTTGCTTACGGCAAATGCTCCCGCCTTATTACCGAAATCACAAGCCTTTTCTATATCACCGCTATTTATATATTCTAAAGCGAGAGCGGCGGTGAAGCAGTCACCTGCGGCAGTCGTGTCAACAACGTTAGTTTTATATGAAGGAAATGCTTTTATGGTTTTGCCGTCAAAAAGCGCACAACCTCTTTCTCCAAGCTTTAAGACAATATATTTTGCACTGCTTCTTTCTTTTAAAGCTTTAGCGGCAGCTAAAATATTATCGTCGCTATCAGGGTAAATACCCGTAAGAGCCTTTGTTTCGCTTTCGTTAGGGGAAAGAATCGTTGCACCTTGCATTTTTTCTAAACAGAAGTTTTTAGCAGGACCGCAATCTATAACCGTGGTTATATTGCTTTTTATAGCATGGTTTACGGCGTTTACAACAACCTCCTCTGCAGTTTCGAATTGCACGAGTAAAAGGTTTATTTTGCTTCCAATTTCTTTTACCGCTTGTTGTGGGTGTATTTCTGCGTTTGCTCCCTCGTAAACTACAATTCGGTTTCTTCCGTCACCGTCTAAAATAATGGCGGCAAGACCTGTCTGTGAGCCGTCGGTTGCAACGCCGGAGGTATCAATGCCTTTGCTTTTTAGATTATCTAAAAGCTTGTTGCCGTTAGTATCGTCTGCTACCTTACCAATCATTTTAACCTTTGCACCTAATTGAGCTAAAGCAGATGCTTGATTAGCACCTTTTCCTCCGTTTGCATAGCCGTAGCTTGTGCCTAAAACGTTTTCACCAGTTTCAGGCACCTTTTTCATATTGAGGATTAAATCCATATTAATACTGCCTACAACGGCGGCTTGAATATTACTATACATATTTTACTCCAAAAAAGCTAAGAAATCTTTTGCGGCATCAAGTAATGACTTATCCTTTAAAAATAAAGAACTTGTACCTAATACAAAAATATTTGCACCGCAGTCTGACATTTTTTTGCCGTTTTCAAGGCTTATGTTACCGTCAACCTCAATTTCTGTTGCTGAATAACCCCATTCGTTTAAAAGCATACGGGCTTTTTTAACCTTTCTGCCTGCACCAAGAAATATTTTTTGCCCTGCAAAACCGGGGCTAACGGTCATAACGAGGAGCATATCAATGTATTCAAGTAAAGGCTCGATTACCTCTACGGGCGTTTGAGGGTTTATAGCAAGACCGGTTTTACACCCTTTTTTATTTATTGCCTCAAGAGTGCGGTGAATATGCTTTTCGGATTCATAATGGACACACACAACGTCGGTCTCGGTAAGCTCCATTCTATCTATAAAAAGAGAGGGCTCGTTTACCATCATATGAATATCAAGAGGAATATCGGTAACTTTTTTAATTGAATTGATTAAATCAAAGCCTAAAGTGATATTGGGCACAAAAGCACCGTCCATAATATCAATATGAAGGTAATCTATACCCGCTTTTTCAAGTTCTTTTATTGAATTCTCAAGATTTAATAAATCTGCACACATAAGAGATGCTGAAAGCTTTTTCTTCATTTTTTACCCTCACAAAACTATAATAATCAGAAAGAAAAATATAACAAAATTTTATCACACATTAAAAAAGCTGTCAATGAAATAGACAAGGAATAAGTATCTTTTTTGTGAAACTTGTATTATCGTTTTTAATTGACATACTGATAGAAAAAATGATAAAATTAGTATGGCAAAATCAAAGGAAGGTGTTGATAGTAATTGTCTGAGCAAAGTTCAGTTACCCAGACGGTACGGCGTTACGTAGGTAAAAAGGAAACTATTGCTTACGTTTTAAATGACGTTGCGGCAAGCCTTAATATTGATGATTATAAAGAAAGATATATTTACGACGTTGTAAATATTGACTTTAATCTTTTAGCAATCCAAAACGTTGTTGCAACTGCTTGGGACTCTGTTAATGATACTTTTATTGGTGTTCTTGTTGATAAAACAAGAACTCGTTGGGGTAAATTCAGACCATACGTGCTCTTAGGTGAAGTTCCGTTAACCATACTTGGTATGTGGTATTGGTTAATACCGTTTCTTTTTCCTGATACTCCCGGTGATTATCTTCCTAAATGGATTTTCTATTTTGCAATGAGTATCATAACCGAAACCGCAGGTACCTTTACAAGCGTTGCTAAAACGGGCTTTCTATCGACTATAACCCCTGAGCCGCTGGAGCGTTCCAGGCTAATTGCCACGGCTAACGTGGCGTCTCACCTCGTTGAAGATTTACCTAAACAGGCTTTCGGCATTATATACGACCTTGTTATTAACAAGAAAATTAATCTTCATCTACCCAAGCTTTTTGCAAGCTTCGGTATTGCTTGTGCGGGTGTATCAGCTTTTTTTGCTTTGTATTTTGTTCTGAACTCAAGGGAAAGAGTTTCTCAATCTATAAGGCAGCCCTCTGTAAAGCATTGCTTCAAGGCTATTTTAAATAACCGACCAATGCTTACTTATCTGGCATCATCATTCCTTTCAGGCTTTAGTATAGGAAAGAGCAGAACCAATTTCTATATAGACGTTATCGGTTCGATTACATGGAAAACTATCGTAGGTATTCCTGCTTTCCCCGTAAAATTCATAAGCTATAGCTTTGTTGAGCCCTTAAGACGAAGGTTTTCAACGAAAGCCCTGTGGATTTTTGAGGATGCATGGACCGATATGCTGTGGCTTACGGTATTCGGTATAGGTTCAATTAACGGCAACTTCCAGAAGAAGGGCGTTATTTTACCAATAATGGCAATTGAAGAAATTTTAGAAATGTGTGTTTACGGCTTAAGACGAGTTATTCCTGCCGAAATTAAAAACGAGGCTTTGGACTACTGCGAATGGAAGCACGGCTATCGTTCCGAGGCAATGACAGGCGTTTCTATGGATTTAATCAGTAAGCTTCAAAATGCCGTAATGAGCGGTGTTAACAATATCGTTATGGGCAAAATCGGTTACATTCAGGGTAGAGAAATCGGTACGCAAACCGATAAAACTAAATGGTGGATTTTCGCTTTAGGAACAGGTATTCCGATTATTTCATCAGCCCTTGGTATCATTCCTAAATTCTTCTATCCTCTTTCTGCGGAAAACAGAACTAAAATGTACGAGGATTTAACTGAACGAAGAATTGCTATGGCAGAGTTTATGAAAACCGCTTCAGTCGAAGAAATCGAACAAAAAGGTAAAGAACAGTTACAAGGTAAATTTGATTAATAAAACAGGTCGCACAGATTATTTTCTGCGCGACCGTTTTCGTTTTTAAGAATAGTATTTTTGTATTAATAACGACTAAAAAATATTAAAATCTTGTCCAGAAATCCTTGCCCCAAGGGTGAGCTTGTTCTTCCCATTCGTCACGGTGATTAAGGATTTTTTCTCTCATTTCTTTAACTTTATCCTTATAGCTTTCGTCAGTAGCAAGGTTTACCGTTTCCCAAGGGTCATTTTTTATATCATAAAGGAAGGTCCATTTATCTTCTTCTTTATCACCGTTACGATATTCAATAAGCTTGTAGTTATCATCCTTTACACCGCGAACAAAATTATCAAAGATAAGATATAATTCATCGCGGAATCTCTCACCGTGCTCACCGTCAAGAAGCTTTGCAAAGCTTTTACCGTCAACGGAGGCGGGGACGTCTATACCAACCTTTTCGCAAAGAGTAGGGAAAATATCGTAAAGGTAAACGTAGGCATCGTTTCTGCGGTTTTTAGCTATTTCAGGCCCTGCCATAATAAGCGGAATACGAACACCGTGCTCGTAAATATCCTCTTTACCGAGCCAACCGTGTTGACCGACTGCAAGACCGTTATCACCCGTAAAAACAATTATGGTGTTTTCTTCTTCGCCCGATTCTTTAAGCGCGTCAAGAAGTCTTCCTATTTCGTAATCAAGATGGGTTATCATTGCAAAATACTCTGCAATGTGCCCTCTTATTTCTTTTTCGTTACGGGGATATGCTGCAAGATGCTCGTCACGGTGTACCATTAGAGGATAGTTTGTATCAATGATTTCTTGAAAATTAGGTGGTAAAGTAATTTTTTTAGGGTCGTACATTTTGCGGAATTCGTCGGGCATTGTGCGAGGGTCGTGAGGTGCTAAATACGCAAGATACATAAAGAAAGGCTTGTCTTTATCAGAATTTTCTTTAAGGAGTTCAATCGCCGAATCTGTAAGCAACGTGCTTGAATGCTTACCTGGGTCAAATTCGTCACAATGCTGTTCTTGAGGATGGTTATCACTATAAAAATCGACAACAAAATTGATAACGTTATCATATTTTCCTGTTGGGTCAAATCTGCAGGTCGGCACGTTCCAATGATCCCACATTCCGCCGAAGAAAATCTTTGCCCCTTGAGTGAAGCTTCTCGCATAAGCAGGGCAACCGTTGTGCCATTTACCAAGACCTATGGTTTCGTAGCCGTTATTCTTAAAGGTTTCTGCGAGTGTTTTATGCTCCTCGGGAATGTTACCGCCTAATTCCTCAAGGTGAAAGGGATTTCTTCCAGATAAAATCATAGCTCTGCTGGGCATACATACGGCACCGCAGGTGCCTCCCGCGATATGCGCACGAACAAAAGAAGTGCCGCGTGAAGCCAATTTATCAAGATTAGGTGTAATGATTTCATTGTTACCTAAAGCGTGAATAGTGTCAAAACGTTGGTCATCAGTTACGATAAATAAAACATTTGGTTTCTTACTCATAAAGCACCACCTATAACGTTTAAGGTAATTTTAAGCAATAATAATTTATATAAAATTATATCATACGTTTACCTTAAAAGACAAGTAATTTAATATATGATTGCAATACAATTGTATATATATTATACTATACTTAAACTTACGAAAAGCAAGGTGATTTTGTGGAGCTTAAAATCTGCCTGGATAAAGAATATCAGACCTTTAAAAGCATAGGTGCGAGTGGTGCTTGGTGGGCTCAGATTGTTGGCGGTTGGAATCATATCGACGAAGCATCAGGGGAGTCCGTCCGTGACAGAATCGCCCAGCTTTTGTACAGCAAAGAAAAAGGAATAGGTATGGGTGTTTACCGCTATAATATCGGCGGTGGCTCCAAGCATTCGGGTAAGGGTGAATACAGTCAACCTGCCCGAGCAACAGAATGCTTTGAAGTATCAAAGGGTGAATATGACTGGAATCGTGATGAAAACGCAGTTTATATAATGAAAAAATGCGTTGAAAATGGTGCGGAAGAGGTTATCTTTTTTGTGAATTCACCTATAGAAAGGCTAACTAAAAACGGACTTGCCCATAATAAAAAGCATCAGCTTTTCCACGAAAATATAAGTAAAAAGAATTACAAGGAATTTGCAAAATACTGTCTTGACGTTACCGAGCATTTTGTAAAAGAGGGTATACCCGTAAAATATCTTTCACCGGTTAACGAGCCTATATGGGTTTGGAATGGCGGTCAGGAGGGGTGCTTTTACCGACCTCGTAGTGTGAAAAACGTGTTTAAGGTCTTTGCAGAAGAGCTGGATAAACGACCAAAGCTTAAAGCTTTAAAATTATCAGGTGCGGAGTCAGGCGATTTAAGATGGTTTAATAAATCGTACACCCGTCAGCTTCTCAAGGATAAAAACGTCAGAAAGCATCTTGACGGTGTTGACGTTCATTCCTATTGTTTACCGTTACCTTTGCCTGTAAATATCCCTTTTTTAAACGACAGATTAGGTTTTGTTAAGCGTTTCAGAAAGTTTATGGATAAGCATTATCCCGACGTGCCCGTAGTTATGAGCGAGTGGACTCATATGAAAGGTGGTAGGGATTACGGTATGGATTCCGCTCTTGTTACCGCAACTACTATGTACGAGGATTTCACACTTCTTAATGCAGTTTCCTGGCAGCATTGGATTGCAGTTTCAGAGGTTGATTATTGCGACGGACTTATTTATATAAATCTTGAAGATAAATCCTTTGAAATTACGAAAAGATATTACGTAACAGGTAATTTTTCAAAATATATAAAATCGGGCTCAAAACGAATCAAAGTGCAGTCAGGCGACGAAAACTTGCTTGCAACCGCCTTTAAAAATGACGAAGAAATTGTGCTTGTTATTATAAATAACTCCAACGAAGAAAAAGAGATAACCCTTCCTTTCGGAAAAGAATTTCTCATTTCCGTTACTGATGAAAACAATAATCTTAACGAGAGGGTAACTGAATTAAGCGAGGTTAAAATAACCGCAAAATCTGTTACTACTGTGGTGATAAAATGAAAAATAAAGTATTAGGCATTCTTTTATCTGTTAAAAATCATTGGAAAACTGCACCCGACGGAAGATTTATTCCGTTTAGAGAAATTGTGTCTTTAGCCGTAGGCGGTATCGGTGTTAAATTCATCGTTTACTGTGTCAGCACAATGATTTTAAGCGTTGGTAATACCCTTATCGGTAACACCATAGGCATCCCACCAACGTCAATTTATTTTATCTACATATTAAGTATTATTGCAAGCTTTCCTCTTACCGCTTTAAGAGCTAAAATGATAGATAATTCCAGAAGTATGAAGGGTAAATATCGCCCATATATTCTTACAATGGGTCTTCCTACAGTGCTTTTGGGTATAGGCTTTATTTGGGCTCCTTATGAAATGATGAGTCTGCCCGTAAAATGTATTACAGTTTTACTCTTTAACATAGGCTTTCAGTTTTTCTATAATTTCCTGCTTGATGCAAATGACAGTATAATAAACGTTCTTTCACCAAATACAATCGAAAGAACTGATGTTTATGCAGTGAAATCTGTTATAGAAAACATATCACCGTCAATAGCGGGAATATTTCTTCCCATTGTTGCAAGGTTGATTACAGGTGATAACACTCTTTATGATATGAGAGTTTACAGAGTCCTTTATCCGCCTATGCTTATAGTGGGCTTCCTTGTTTCAGTTATCATTTACGTTAATACCGAGGAAAGAATCGTGCAACCTAAAAATCATACCGTTGGTATGGGTTTTGTAGACTCTTTCCGTGCAGTAGCAAGAAATAAATATTTCTGGATAATATCTCTTGCAGGGTGGATAGGCTTCCTTGAAGGCTCATTCGGTACAATTATGGGGTGGATGTACAATTATCAAGAGGCTTGCTCTGCAAATCAGTATGCAGTTATAACCGCTATAGCAGGTAATGCGTCGTTATGGCCGAATCTTTTTGCACCGTTTTTAATAAGACGCTTCGGTAAGAAAAAGGTTCTTATTACAAGCAATATTTTAAATGTTATTTTTATTGCACTTATGCTTCCCGTTATTAGAATGAGTGGCGGCAGTGTTATCTGGATTCTTCTCGTGTTTATATTTATAAATCAGTTACTGACGTCATGCGGTCACTTTATGAATCCAAGCCTTAATGCCGATATACGAGATTATCAGCAATATATAAGCGGTGAGCGAATAGACGGTATGTTTTCCGCAATTGGTTTAGTCGGTGCTGTTATCACCCTTGCAACCTCATCTGTTTTACCTGCAATTTATGAAAAAGCTGGGCTTAATGAAAATACTGCCGTTGCATTAGGTTATAGCGCCGATAACGTTTATGACGTGCTTTATAACCCCGCGCTTTTCCAATCAATATGCTCTGTCTTGATTATCGCTTCAGTAGTAGGTGCAACTCTCAACGTAATACCGTTTTTCTTCTATGATTTAACCGAAACAAAGCAAAAAGCAATGGTTAACGTATTAAGAATAAGAGCATTTTTTGAGGATGCTATGAACGGTATTGCAACAAGTGACCAGGAAAACGAGGCAAAGGAAATCATAAATACCGCAAAAGAATATGCCGATATAACTCCACGTACTATTGAAAAGGGTATGACAAAGCAAGAAAAGAAAAAAGCCCGTGAAGATAACGAACAGATTGAAATATCAAAAATAATTTTAAACGAGCTTAATTACTTCAATACCCACGAGGGTAAATTTGAATTGGAATATTCTGAAAAGGTTCTTTCTTCAAACGGTAATATTAATGCAGAGGAGTTATTAAAAGCTATAAAAGCATTGCCGAAAAACAGCCGTGATGAAAAAGAATTCAGAAGTAAAATGATGTCGTCAGTAAAGGATTTCAAAGTTGCGGAAAGGACTATTGCAAGTACGGCTTTTAACGAAATAGAAAGTTTTGATACCTCAATTTTCACAGAGCTTTTCAGTATTTCAGATAAGCTCGCTTTTGAAATAGGCAACCTTCAAAAGAAAATAAAGCTTGCAAAGGAAAATAAAGAGGATATAGCTTCTCTCAAAGAGAAGCTTAATAAGCTTCGTAAAGCACAAAAGGAAAACGATATAAAAATAAAAGAAGCAAAAAAGAAAAATATTCTCTATCACCGGGCAAACAAGCCAACCCTTGATGCTCAAAAATGTGTAGCAAGATACGAAAGCTACAAGAGTTATATAAACATACTCGCTTAAATAAAATGAATTGCACCCGCATATCGATATAAAAACGATATGCGGGTGTTTTTTTTATTACTTTATTTCTCAAACGACCATTTTTGTTGCATTATAACTGCAGGCACGTAGTCGTTTTCTCTTGTGTAAAATGCGGTGATTAAGTCACCGTTGGGGAGCTCGATTGTTGATGGGTAGCCTAAATCGTCGGTGTCATAGCCGTGGTGCAGAACACTTTCTTCACTCCATGTTTCGCCGTTATCCTTGCTGAATATTGCCCATATTCCGTACGGTCTACTTCTGTGAGAAAAGGTTGAAATTAATACCCCCGATGAATGTAAAAACAAATGACCGGGTGCACCGCTATCATCTCTTACAATCTGTTTCGGCTTGCTCCAGGTTACACCGTTGTCAAGGGAAACAGTCTGGTAAAGAGTAAATAAAGATTCATCTGCGTTTTCAGCTCTGAGATGGCATATTATTTTCCCGTCAGGCAACTGAATTGCGTGAGGCTCGTAGAAATAAATATCTTTGAATTCCTCGTATTTATAAAGCTCTAAATCACCCCGTAAGGTCATTTCACCCGTTTCGGTGTTAATTACGTGTGCTTCCATATGGTTGTGTATACCTTGAATTCTGCCAACCCATAAAACAGTGCCGTCATTAAGCACGGTAGGCCCGTGAGGTGAAGAAATAGGTGATTTATATATTTTACCAAAGGTTTTACCACAATCCTTGCTTATTCTGAAATTAACACCGATAGCCTCTGCCTCGTCTTTTTCTGAAACAGAGTTTATGTAATTAAAGCACTCTTCCGTTTGAGGCATGTTTTCTCTTTGGAACTGAAGCGTGTTATTAAAAGAAGTTGCAATAAGACCGTTTTCACCGAAAGTGCATAACCCAACGTCTCTGTCGTCAAGCACAGTATCAAAAACGGGTACGGGCTTTGAATAAGTTTCACCGTTATCGTCGCTGAAAGCTAAAACGCCCTTACCGAATGGGCAAATATGCTCAACACGGTAACCCGAAGCACCAACGCAGATTTTACCGTTTTGAAGCTTTGCGATAGTAGGCCAGGCGAAGTATGCGTGATGATTTTCAGTATTAGTCATAATAACCTTGGGTGAGCCGATTAATTTAACATTCAATATAATTCCCCCTTTGGATTTTTGAAATTTGTAATGTGTATTTATAAAACCGCACCGTTTTCTTTAAGCTTTTGCTGTAATGCTTTGATATCAATGTTGTGTGCGTTTGAGTTCGTTTTGTGAGCTATCGCAGCTGCAGTGCCTGCGGCTTCGCCAAGACAACAGCAAATAGGCATTATTCTTACGGATGCCTGAGCCTCGTGGGTAGCAGAAAGGCAACGTCCTGCAACAATAAGATTATCGTATTCTTTGGGTAAAAGTGATCGGTAGGGGATTGTGTAATATTCACCGTCACCGAAAAAACGGTGGCTTGTTCCCGTGCCGGAAGGGTTATGAATATCAATATCGTAATTTCCCAAAGCAATTGAATCGTCAAATTTGGTGCAGTTGATTATTTCATCACCTGTAAGAATATGTACCCCCTTTAGCTTTCTGCTTTCTCTGATACCGATATCAATTGCAATAGAAATCAAGGCGCTTTCGTGGAAAGCGTTAGAATTTTCCTTTAAGAAAGCTATAAGCTCGTGAATCTGTTTTCTCGCGATAACTTCGGCTTTGCTTACGTCAAAAGGATTTGTCGGGTCAAGCTTTACTACACGTGTTGTGTTGAAATGCAAAACGTCTTCACCAACGCCAAAGAAGACGAGAATATTTTCACGCGGATTTGTGATTTCACCTTTTGCTTGCTTTTCTTTGTAAAGCTCCTGTAAACGAGGTCTTTCTTCTGTGAAAAGGTCAAGGTCAACGCCACTCATACGAAAACAGGTTGTCATAGGTTGGCAAAGATTATCGCTTTCGCGACCTAATTGGAAATCACATCCCGCAAGGTAGAATAATTCACCATCACCGGTTGCATCAATAAAGAAATCAGCTTCAACCGTGATTTTCTGTCCCTTAGCGGTAATATCAATTTGTGTTATTTTTCTGTTTTCAGTTTTTACATCATATACTACCCCGTGAAAAAGAACGTCAACGCCTGCTTCTGTTGTCATATCATCAAGAACTATCTTAAAATATTCAGAGTTGAATTCGTGGTCTTTGCAGTCGTCAACATATTTATCGTGACGCTCTTTCATTTCTTTGAAAATACCTTGAGAAAGGTAATTCCTTTTAACGTTTTTATCCCAATAAGGTTTTGTCCAATAGGGCATGAAAGGATAAACAAGATTATTTGCAAGTGCTCCACCAAGGCAACCCGATTTTTCTACAAGCAAAACCTTAAGACCCTCGCGGGCAGCACTTACGGCAGCAGCAACACCGCTAAGACCTCCGCCTGCAATAACAAGATTGTATTTCATAAAACCACGCCCTTTTTATGATGTTTATAAATTTAATTATATCATCATATATCATCAAAAACAAGATTTAACGGTACTTCTTGTTTTTTATAACTGTATTTTCGTAATTCTAAATCAGAATAATTTTAACTACTTCTTGTAAGAAGTTTTGTAATGTGGTATAATTTAATTTGTATAACACTTATTATTTTGAAAGAAGTGAATAATATGGTAAAAAACTATGATGCAGTTGTTATAGGTGCCGGTAACGGCGGTCTTGTAGCGTCTGCACGTCTTGCTAAAGAAGGTAAGAAAACGTTGCTTATTGAGCGTCATAACTTACCCGGCGGTTTTGCAACAAGCTTTGTGAGAGGTAGATTTGAATTCGAAGCATCTCTTCACGAGCTTTGCGGTATCGGCTCAATTACAGGAAAATCACCCTTGTTGAAAATCTTTCAAGAGGTTGGTGCGGCCGATAAAATTGAGTGGGTTTCACTTGATGAAGCTTTTAGAGTAATTACTTTAGATGAAAACGAAAAGAGCGACTATTCAATGCCTTTGGGGAAGCAAGCTTTTATTTCAAAGCTTGAGGAATATGATCCGGGCTCATCAGCCGTAGTTACAAAGGTTTTTGACCTTATCGAAAGCATAGAAAAGACTTTAGATTTCGTAAGCAATATTGAAGACTTTAAGCCCTCAATGATTAAAGAGATTTTCTCTGAGCATACAGATTTCCTGAAAGTAGCAAACTACTCCGTTGATGAAGTGCTTAAATCAATGGGTGCAAGCCAAAAAACAAGAGATATACTTAACGCTTATTGGTGTTACCTCGGTCAGCCTACGGATGAGCTTAACGTTATTCACTATTTTACAATGCTTCATTCATATATTATCGACGGTGCAGTTATCCCGAGAGGCAGGAGCCATCAGATAAGCACTGCCTTACTTGAGGCCTTTACCGAAAACGGTGGCGAGGCTTGGTTTAACACAAGCGTTAAGAGAATAATCGTAAAAAACGGCGTAGCATCTGGCGTTGAGCTTGACGACGGCACTATAATTAATGCTAAAGCAGTTATTTGTAACGCTTCACCTTATAATGCATATACAAAGCTTATAGACGAAAAAGAAATTCCTGAAAAGCTTAAAAGAGAGGTTAATGCAAAAACTTTAGGTGCAAAGGGCTTTGCGGTATTTTTGGGTCTTAACCGTTCTGCAGAGGAAATAGGTCTTAATAACCATACTTATTTCATTTATCCTACTAATGATAATAGAAAATGCTATGAGTTAAGTAAGAAAATTGAAACCAATGACGTTCAGGCAACGGTTTGCCTTAATAAAGCCTTTGACGATTGCTCACCCGAGGGTACAAGCATACTCTATATGACCTCTATTTTCGCAGGGGATGAATGGAGTAAGGTTTCTGTTGAGGATTACCATAAAACAAAGCTTTCCTTTGCTGAAAAAATGATAGATAACTTTGAAAAGGCAACAGGTATTAAGATTAAAGATTACATAGAAGAAATTGAAATTGCAACACCTATGACCTATGCCCGTTATACAGATGCTCCCGCAGGTACTATTTACGGCTACGAAGCAACTAAGGAAGACGGCATCGTTAAACGAATTGTTTTCGATATGATAGATAAAGGTATATCAGGGCTTTACTTTGCCGGTGGTTATACCACAAGGCATATGGGTTATTCACCCAGTTATACAACCGGTGATATGTCAGCTAAAGCTGCAATTCTCGGTATGGAAAAGGAGGCAAAGTAAATGAGTAAAAAGTTTTCTGTAAACGGTACGTTTAAGGATAGCGTTAATACCGTAAAGTTTTTAACGGAAAGAAATCAATTTATTAAAAGTGCCGATGCGGTTATACCGACCCGTACTGATGATTTTGGCGTAAATAAGGTAGCAAAAAGCCTTCACCCCAAAGAGCAACAGCTTGTAATCAGCAGAATTGAAGATCATAAGTCTATAGCAAAAAGCTACTATTTCAAAAGCGAAGCCGCACCTCTTGCATATTTTAAAGCAGGTCAGTATCTTACCTTTAAGCTTGAAATAGGCAGTTCTGTTGTTACCCGTTCATATTCAATAGCTTCTTCACCTGCAAGTGCATTAAAGGGTGAATATCAAATTACCGTTAAACGCATTAACGACGGCTTTGTTTCCGATTATATTCTTGATAATTGGAGCGTAGGTGATAAGGTTACTGCTTATGCACCTGAAGGAAATCTTATTTATAACCCGTTAAGAGATGCTGAAAATATCGTAGGTATTGCAGGCGGTAGCGGTATCACACCTTTCCTTTCTCTTGCAAGAGCAATTGACGAGGGTGATGAGTCTTGTGGCCTTACCTTACTTTACGGTTGCAGAAATTCAGAAGAAATTCTTTTCAAACAAGAGCTCGATAAGCTTTCTGAGAAAAACGAAAAAATCAACGTAGTTTACGTGTTAAGCCATAGCGAAGAGGAAGGCTACGAAAAAGGCTTCGTTGGTGCGGATATTATAAAGAAATATGCAAATGAAGATAATTACAGTATTTTCGTTTGTGGCCCCGGCGGCTTATATAAATTCCTTGATGCTGAGCTTCCCAAGCTTAATAAAGAAAATAAATATATTCGTTTCGAGGTGTTCTCTTCAGGTAAAAAGGCTGAAGAAGAGCCTAAGGAATATAGCATCACCGTTATCAATCGCGGAAATGAAACGGTAATTAAAGCAAGCAGTAACGAAACAGTGCTTTGCGCATTTGAAAGAGCAGGTATTGTAGTCCCTGCAAGATGTCACACAGGTGAATGCGGCTTCTGCAGAAGTAAGCTTGTTAGCGGAAAGGTTTATATCCCTGAGGGTGAGGATAAACGCCGTATAGGTGATATGCAGTTTAATTTTATACATCCCTGCTGTTGCTATCCCGAAAGCGACCTTGTTGTAAGAATTAATTGATTATTTAAACAATGAAAAAAGGAACCGGCTTTTCAGTCAGTTCCTTTTTTCGTTATAAGTCAGAAATTTTAAATATATGTAACTGTGGAAATATTATGTAATATATGATATAATATATCTTATAAATGTGGTTTTTGAGGTGCTGATTATGAAAAAAAACATATTGAAAATCATGTTGATTATAATTGTAGCTTTGTTTGTAGTTGCAATAGTTTTTGGTGTCATACTTCACAACAATAAAATAAATGCTTCAAAGAGTAGTAATAACGTTGAATACTATATAAATGGTGAAAATGAGCTTTTGCGTTTTGGTGTAGAGGGTGAGGGTAACCTGTTTGAGCCAAACGAAAAAATCAACGTGGTGCTTGAGTGCCTTGATGAAAGCTTAAGCGGTAATAAAGCGATAGTTTCCGTTACAAGTGAGCAAACAGGCTTCAATAAATGGAGTTATATCACGTTTGATTACGCTTCACCTTATAACGTTTTAAGCTTTTCTTCAAAGGAAAACGGTATTTTTACAATCAAGATTAAGCAATTCGGTAAAGACGAAAATAGCTTTACCGTTGGCGTTCTTCCGGAAAATAAACGGGCAAACGATAATTTTTACTATGGCATTCAGCCGTATATTACCCGTGCATATACTTGGGGAGAAGGTTTTTGTGTTCCGGGGTATGATGCAGAAGAATCTGTTAATAAAATTCTTGATACGGCAGAATATCTTGGCGTAAACCTTGTCCGCGAAGATAGCGTTGGTTGGGGTGGTATGCAGAGCGAGCCTTACGGTGATTTGAACTATTCTGTTCAAGACTACCTTGTTAAGAAGGTTAACGACCGCAACATGAAATATAACTGGCTTCTCGGTTATAATGCAGGGGAGTGGTCAGCTGCCGAGAAATATAAAAAGAATTACGATGAGGCAATCGGCTGGACTTATCCCCCAAATAATGAACTTTGGAACGATTTTACAAGCAAAGTTGCTGATCATTATGCAGATAATAAGGATATTCTATGGGAAATATGGAATGAGCCTAATTTGTTTTTCTTTGCAGGAACGCCTGAAGAGTATTTTGAGCTTTTAGAAAGCACCGCTAAAACGTTAAAGTCAAAAAATGAGTCCGCTTACGTTTATTCGGGTGGTCTTGCAACTGCTGAAAAAGAAAGTAATTTAGAATATTATCAGAAATCCGCGGAGCTTGTAAACAAGGGGTTGCTTGATAACTTCGGTTATCACAATCACGACGGACTTGATAATTACTACGATTATATGATGCAAATGCAGACTCTCACAAATAAAGCGGGGTTTACAAGTGGGGGCTTCAACAGCGAAAGCGGTGTTGGCGGTGTTGATGCATCAACAATTGCCTGCAAAGCACTTTATACCCGTTCAACAGGTGCCAGAGGGTTTGTTTCCTTTGCGTTCAGAAAAACTGTTACACCTGAAAATGATATTAATAATTTTGGATTCTTTAACGAATATCTTCAGCCTACCGAAGCCGTTATATCTTATGCAACCGTTATACGTTTCCTTGGTAATGCGGATTTTGTGAAGAATATTTCAAACGAAAAAGAGCTTGTTATTGACGAATACAACAATAACGGAAAGAAAATAGAAGTCTATTATAGCCTTGGTGATAAAACTAAAATCTCTGCACCTGAAGGTGAATATAAAGCTTATGATATGTACGGAAATACCATTGAAATAGAAGGAAAAATAACCGTAAGCAATTCACCGATTTATATTGTTTATTGATACTTTAATAAATGTAAAAAGACCTAACACCTTTTCTCAGGGTGTTAGGTCTTTTAGCAATATTTAGTTTATTTAACTGTAATCTTAAAGAGTCTTGCTCCGTGTGAATTAACCTTTGCAGAAAATTCACCGTCTGTTACAGTGTATTCTTCGTGCTTCCACATATCCCAAACGCTGTATTTAACACCGCCGATTGAGATATCGGTAATATCGAAGCTTATTTCTCTTTCTTTATCATCTGTGTTGAAAAGTGCAACGTATTTGCAGTTTTTACCGTTAGAGGTCCAAATGATTTCGCCATTGCCATCGATTTCTTCACGTTTAAACTGTCTTGCACCGTTTGAGTTTTTGAGCATATCAATAAGCTCTCTGTTTTGAAGAAGTGAAAGAGTAAATTCATCGTTATCTCTCATTTCGCCACCCATCATAAGAGGTGAACGGAAAATACCCCAAAGGGTCATCATTGTTATCTGCTCATCGTGAGTAAAGCGAGTGTAACGGTCTCTGTATTCGGGCTTTTCTTCAGTAATCTGAATTCTGCCAAGAGGAAGCATATCGCAGTCAGGCCAAGCGCCCGGCTGAACGTATTCCTGCCAAGCGTAGCAACGCTCAAACATAGCGTGTAGCTTACTCCATTCATCCCAAAAATCGCCCGTCATACGCCACAAATTAGCGTGAGCCGCAAGATGCTCATGCTCCCAAACGGGTGCGGGACCGGGGGAAAGGCTAAGAACCATATCTCTACCGCATTTATCAATAGCTTTTCTGAGCATTTCGATTTCTTTTCTTGCTGAGTAGGGGTTGTCGGGAAACATTTCTGTATTTGCAATATCGTCGCATTTAATATAGTCAACGTCCCAGGATGCATAAAGCTCGAATATTGAATCGTAGTATTCCTGAGCGCCTTTTCTGTCGGTGTCAAGACCGTACATATCAGGATTCCATTTGCAGATGTTAGAGGGGTGAGCAATATCTCTTGCGGTAACACCCTCGCATTTGATTTTAGTGTTTTGATGAGCTGCCTGCCTCGGAATACCTCTCATAATATGAATACCGAATTTAAGACCGAGAGAATGTATGTAGTCTGCAATAGGCTTAAAGCCTTTACCGCCTGCAGAAGAGGGGAAACGCTCTACTGACGGAATAAGTCTTGAATACTCATCCATGCAAAGCGGAGCAAAATAGTTGTAGTAAAAGCTATTTGCGGTAGGCTCAGACCATTGAATGTCGCAAACAACGTATTCCCAACCGTAATCCTTAAGATGCTTTGCCATATAATCTGCGTTAGCAAGAAGCTGTTCTTCGTTTACAGCCGCACCGTAGCAGTCCCAGCTGTTCCAACCCATAGGTGGAGTAAGAGCAAGTTTTTTATGCATATATGTAACCTCTTATTCTTCAATTTCTTTCATTATTTCTTCGTGACTGACAAGATTTCCGAATTTTGTGAAATCAACCTTTTTACCAAGTATTCTGATATTATCAACCATCGGCTTACAGTTTGTGTAAATGGGCTTACCGGGAGTAATGGGGTAAATACCAAGGCAACTGAAAATATACCAAGCAGCCATTGAGCCGTTGTCCTCGTCACCGGGGAAACCGTCATCCTTCCAAGAGAAGCCTTCGTTACAAATCTTTTTAAGCCAATACTCTGTCTTTTCGGGTTGACCGAGATAAGTGTAAATAAACGGAATATGAAAGCTTGGCTGATTTGAAATTGCACATTGACCCCAATCGCAAATTGCCATTTCAGTCATTTCGTGAATTTCATAATTGTATCCACCAACTCTGTATTCAGCGGGTGTAGCGAAAAGCTCGTCAAGCTTTTTAATAAGACCGTCTTTACCGCCGTAAAGCTCGGCAAGGCCATCTATATCGTGTTGCACGGCAAAGCTCGTCTGCCAAGCAGATGCT
>JAZROI010000003.1:0-34180 GCA_045648585.1 Acutalibacteraceae bacterium | reverse complement strand
TGTATCGTCAGCATCCTGAACGTCTTTACCGTAGATACCAAATGCGGGGAGACCCTTCTGTGCGTGAGCAGCAAGAACAGCTGCAAGATAAACAGCACCGGGACGCTCTGTAGCGTTAAAGCCCCAAACGCCCTTGATTGTAGCGGGGTCCATATCCATTGTTTCGCTACCGTAGCACCAGCAAGGTGTAACGGAAAGTGTAATCATAACGCCTTCCTTACGGAATTTTTCTGCACAAGCAGCAGCCTCTGCTACACGACCGATAGTAGTGTCAGCGATAACAACCTTTACGGGCTCGCCGTTTGAATATTTAAGGTTTTCTGTGAAAAGCTTTGCGGCTGACTTTGCCATGTTCATAGTCTGCTCTTCGAGAGACTCTCTTACTTTAAGAGGGCCACGTCTGCCGTCGATAATGGGACGAATACCGATTACGGGATATTCGCCGAGAAATCTGTTCTCTGCCATAAGTTATATCATCCTTTCAACTGTACGTTGGTACAGAATATTTCATCTAATAGTATATCACAAATAAAAACTATTTCAATTATTTAAAAGTAAAAATTTAGCAGTGGAATATGTTGAAAATGACAACAATAGCCGAGGATTACAGCGTTTTCATACCCTCAAAAAACTCGTTGTATCTCAAAACCCATTTTTCAACGTCTTTTCTGTCGTATTTCGACGGCAAAAACGGCTCTGTTAAAGCAAGCTTTCCTAACCATACGGCGAGCAAAGAGGTTTTCTCTTTTAAAATCGGGTCGTTTTTAAACAGTTTAACCTTTTCCTTTAAAAAAGCTCTGCCATCGCTGTTTGTTAAGGTGCTGAATTTATTTGTAACAACAACTGAAATTTCATCCGTTGTTATAATCTGCGATTTGAAAAATTCTGAAATTTCTTCAATAGAAAGCCGAGGTAAAATATTTTTTACAAGAACAATTCTGCAGGCGGAAAAACCGATTTCCTTGAAAAAGCTTTTTTGGTATTCCCAAAGCGTTTCGCAATTAAAAAGCTCATAGATATCGTTTTCAACTGCATCTGCAAGAAGCTTTCCTGCAACCATACTGTAAGCAATTCCCGAGCCTTTTACTGCATACGTCATAAATGCACTGTCACCAACTGCAGCATAACCGTCGGCAACAAGACAGCCTAAAGGCTGACAAAGGGGAATCGTTTTAAACTTTCCGCCGTAAAGAAAATCCTTAGTTAAATGGGGGTTTTCATCATAAAGGCTTTGAAGCTTCTTTAAAACAATCTCATTATCAAGGGGAGAAAAGCTTGCAATAAGCACGTCTATTTTGTCATCTTCTGTAATAAGCCAAGAAAAGCCGTCAGTACCGCCACCGTTAATATATATATTATAGTATGTATCTGGCTGAGGGGCGGTTTTATCGTTTTTAAAATATGCTCTGTAAGTATAAAGCACGTCAGTTTCGTTTAACTTACGGTTTATATTCATAAATGACGGAAGATTATTTCTTAAGGGTGAATCTATACCACAGGCATCTATAACTAAATCACCGTAAAAATCGCCGGAGTCAGTTTTTATACCTACAACTCGGCTACCTAAAATAATAGGTGCTTTAACCATACTATTATATATTATATCTGCACCGCTTTTTTCGCAAAGGTCAGTAAGGTATTTTGCAAGGTGACGTCTGTCAGCTAAAACGGAGTCCTCCGAGGGTGTCGGAAGAGTTATTGAAGCAACTGATTTATCAGGCGGAAAAATAGTAAGAGTGTTTTTACCTAATGTAAAATCAGGGCATATGGGTATACCTACCATTTCAAATGCGGAAAGGTCTATAGCATCCGTTTGCTCTAACCCTAAAAGGTCTTTTTCGCATTTTTCAAAAACTGTTACGTTGTGACCAGCCTCTGCAAGCTTTATTGCCGCTACAAGACCGCCGCAGCCTGCTCCTGCAACAAGAATTCGTGACATTTAAAACACCTCCCATAAGTATATAGCCGATAAAATTAAGATTTATTACATTTTTAATATATCATATCTTTTTTATGGTGACAATTAAATAATTTTTTTGTTCACAAAAATTTCATTTTGTAACAGAAAATTGCGATTTTTGACGGTTTTTTGTAAACTATTTGGTACAAACGACAAAAGTGAGGGATGTTTATAGTGCAAAATGCACATTGAAAAAGAAAATCCAATGTGTTATAATGCCCGAGGTTGTTACAAAAGGTTACAAATTTGTAATAATTTATTACAGACGTGAAATACTTATTAATATAAAATATTACGAAAGGCAAACAATATTCCATGACAAAAAGCAGAAGAATTAAAAGTATATCAGCAATAATTGCTCTTGTACTCGTGCTTAGCTCAATGTTAAGCGTAAATGCAGCTGCCAAAAGCCTCGAATACTCAGCCTCATCTTCTTACAGAAGCAGTTCATTTTACAAAAATCTTTCAAAAGTAGAGCTTACAGGCGACCAGGTTACTGACCTTGTTAACGTTGCAAAATCCCAGGTAGGCTACCACGAAGGTGCTCTTTCAGGTTACGGTAGCGATAGCAGTAACTTTACCGAATATGGTAGATGGTACGGTAACAACGGTACTTATTGGTGTAACGTTTTCGTTTCTTGGTGTGCATACGTTGCAGGTATTCCCTCAAACGTGTTCCCCAAGCTTTCAGGCGTTAGTAACGCTTATCATTCAACTCTTCCCTCTGTTGGTGCGGAGTGCTTTAAATTCTCTTCAAGCAGAAGCCTTGAAGCAGGTGACCTTATTTTCAGCTGTACTTGTTCAGCATCCTACGGCTGTGTTGACCACGTTGGTCTTGTTGTAGGTGTTGAAAACGGCACTATTTATACTGTTGAAGGTAATATGTCTGATACAGTTAAGGCTTGTCAGTATCCTGCAAGCACAGGTTTTTCTTCTTACTATCACGCAAGAATCAATTACGTTGCAAGACCTCAGTATGAAAACCGTGCTGAAGCAACTGATATTGTGCTTTCAAGCCCCAACGGAATTATTTCCTTCGATAAAAATATTTACGTTATTTACGATACACCCGTATCATATCCTACTGCGGTAGCTCTCAGCGAAGAAATGGGCGGTAGCCTTGTTACTCTTGAAAGCGAAAAAGAGCTTGAAGTAGTCAGCAGTCTTGTAAAAGACGGCTCTCTTGACAGATATTTCGTAAACGAAGCAGAAGAAGAGGGCGTTTTCGCTATCAATTCTAACGGCAAGATTGTTACAACTAAAGAATACAGACGTAACACAGGCTTTATTTGCGAAATCAATACTGATGAAACAACGCCCGTAAACGCTGCGGCATTTAACGGCAGAAGATACGAGATTTACGATGCCAACGTTTCATACGAGCAAGCAAAAGCCATTGCAGAAGCAAAGGGCGGTTCACTTGCAGTAATTAACAACGAAACAGAAGCAATGATGCTTTCTCTTCTTCTTAAAGAGTGTGACGGCTACTTTACAGGTGCAGAGGGTACAAAAAATGCTCTTCTTAACGACGGCTCACATAAGCTTTCAGTTGCAGAAGAGAGTGAAGAAGTAGCTTACGGCTTTATTATTGAGTATGATGACTCTGTAAAGCGTACATTGATTTACGATGCTAACGGCGGTGAAAACGTGCCTATCGAAAAAATCGCAAATCACGGTGAAAGAGTTAACGTTACCGATTTCGTACCCGTTAAAGGCAACAAAACCTTCCTCGGTTGGTCTTACACCGACAACTCAAAAACAGTTGACGTAAAATCAGGTGCAAGAATTAAGCTTACAAAGGATACCGTATTATATGCCGTTTGGGGTTAAAATGTATTGTCTTTTTGTGCATACGGCGTTTTGCTCAGTTCGCAGTACCCTTGTACAGCTTCACTTCACAATTCCACCGTCTGCACCAAAAATCCAACACATTTTACTGTATAGCGAATATATTAAGAGTGGCAAAAAACTTGTCACTCTTTTTTTATATCTCATAAGCCGTCACTTCGCAATTCCACTGTCTACATCAAAAATCCAACACATTTTTGTAGGTTAAGTCTTTTTGTGCATACGGCGTTTGTTAGTGAGGAGTTAGGAGTGAGGAGTGTCGGGACCTGCGGTCGGCATTGTAAAGCTCACTACGTTCGCTAATGAATAATGAAAATTGAATAATGAATAATTAAGAGGCTGCGACGCAATTTTAGTCACTAGTCGACAGTCACCAGAGCTTCGTATAATAAAATTAATAGAGACAGGTCTGCTATTGCATTGCTATCGCAGACCTGTTGGTTTTTACATAAATTAAATTGTAGCGATAGCTTTTCCTCCCTGTGCGAAGCATAGGGAGGGGGACCATTGCCAACGGCAATGGTGGAGGGTAGTTCACTATCGTCTTAGGTTTATTTTCAATGATGCTAAGTTGCATTTGAAAAATGATAATTGTAATTTTTTTCACATAAACCTAATGAGCAAAAGAACTACCCTCCACCGTTCCGCCCCGACAGACTTGAATAATATACTCAATCATCCGAAAAGTGTTTTTGAAAAACAACAGTTACACAGAAGAACGGTTCCCCTCCCTATCCGCCAAAGCGGACAGGGAGGCAAGGCTTCGCTGTAATTTAATTGTAAAGCAAATTTGATTTGTAAATAAATTTATTGTATAATCAGCCTATAAATAAAAAATCAATATTCTTCAAGGGGTTGAGAATTTGAATATTCATTTTTTAATAAGAAAATTCAGATACAGAAAGCTAAGGGTTTTGGAAAATTATTTAGCTTTTGTCGGTGACGACAACAACTACATTCATTCAGAGGAATTTAAAATTCTTGATGATGAATTAAAAGATGAGGCAAAGGAAGAAAAGTTATTTTCACACCTTGATGAATATGACAAAATAAAAGAAAAATACAAAATAGACGGTATTCATAGCTTTGACAATGATTTTGAGAGAGCTAAAGCCATAATGCAATGGCTTACTGATAACACCTATTATTGTGGTATGTGCTTTAAAATATTACCCGACGATACTCTCGAAATTCTAAAATATTCATATCAAAAAGGCTTTTCGGGGGCTATTAATTGTAGGGATAAAGCCATAGCTTTAACCGATATGTTGCTTTCTTATGGTATAAAGGCGTACCCTATATTGCTTTACAATATAACGAAAAAAGGATGTCATTTTGTTACCCACGTTTACTGTAAAGAGCTTGAAAAATGGGTGGTATTAGACCCTTCGTTTAACACTTATTTTACTGACGAAAGCGGTAATATTTTAAATATATTCGGGTTAAGAGAGTTGAAATTGCAGGGCAAGGAGCCTATAGCAAACGGTTATTCCTTTAATAAAACCCAACAAGCAAAGGATATTTATTTAAAATATTTTATCGGCAACGGTCTTGCCCGAATTTCTACTTGGAAAGATAATTCAAATGACGGCAGAAAATCAAAAAATATGGGCAAAAGAAAGAATTTTGAATGCCGTATACCTGAGAGTCACCGATAAATATTTCGAAGGAGCTTAAAAATGGGAAACAAAGGTATGTTAAAAATAATGTTTATACGCCACGCAGAAACAGATTATAACGATTGGGCAGGGCGTGACCCAAGTGACGGCGAGCTTACTCAAAAGGGTGAAAATCAATGCGTTGAGCTTGGGGAAAAATTAAAAGACGTAAAAATAGACGGGTATATTTCAAGCTCACTTTTAAGAGCATTTAAAACGGCAACTGGTGTTTGCAAGGAAAAAGATGATAAGCCTTTACTTGAAATTTGTCCCGAGCTTATTGAGTGCGGATGCACACCCGGTTATTACGGTTGTAGTAAAGAAACACTTTCTCAATATTACGAAAATACAAAAATGTGTCCCAATCTTTTCGGGGGTAAAAAATATAATTTCGGTTGCGAAAGTATAGAGGATAACAATTTAAGAGCCCAAAAGGTTATTGATTATATACAGAAGAAATATTCTTTCGGTGAAACCGTTGCAGTTTTCAGTCATCACGGTATGCTTGAATATTTGATTCCTACAGCACTTGGCATAAAAACCCGTGATTTTTTCTTTTCGCTCGACAATATCTCCGTAACAGAAGTGGGTATTTGCGAGGATGGCAACAAGGTTTTGATTGGTGTGAATAAATAATATTGAATTTAATGTGATATAAAAACACGGATATCTGAAGATGATTCAGATATCCGTTATTTTGTATCGGCTTACGTTTATTTGTGATTTTTGATGTAATATTTGTAGAATTTTACACAGTTTGCAACTTCCCATACGCCGATGCTTTCGTTTGCGGCGTGCATAGCGGCAAGCTGTTCATTACTCATTTTAATCGGGCAGAAGCGTAAGCAGTTATCGGCAATGTCCTCGTAGTGACGGCAATCTGTACCGCCGGTCATAAGGTAGGGGATGACGCCTGCGTCGGGGTAACACTCGTTAAGGCATTTTTTAAGATATGTGAATTCCTCGCCCTTGTAATCAACTGTATTTGAAGCGTTTCTTGCGTGAATGATTTCAAATTCCAAATCATATTTATCAGCATATTTCTTAAGCACCGCAAGAGATTCTTCAACGTTTTGGTGGGGTGCAGTACGAAGATTACAAACGATATATGCTTCAGAGGGGATAACGTTTGGTGTGTGAGAGCCCTCAGCCATTGTGCAGCAGAATGTTGTTTTTACGAATGCATTACACATAGGTGAAACCATAGGAAGCACCTTAGTAAGCAAGCCCTTGAAAAGCCACATATTACCAAGCACCATTCGAAGCGGGAAGCCTAAGAAGGGGGCAGCCTCGTCAAGCATTGCGTAAACTGCACCTGAAATTTCTGCTTTAAAGGGCTTTTCCTTTTCGATATCTGCAACGAATTTTGAAAGTCTTGCAAGAGGAGTATTGCTTCTCGGTGTTGAAGAGTGACCACCCTTACCCTTTGCAATAACCTTAAGGTCAATATAACCCTTTTCAAGAAGACCGATAGCGGCACACCAGCCCTTCATTGTTGGAAGCTGGTCTTTAAGAATAGCTCCGCCCTCATCCATAGCAACGTCCAAGTGTACGCCCTGCTCCTTTAAGTAATTAACGAGCTTGGGAGCACCGTCACCTGAAATTTCTTCGTCAACTGCAGTTGCAAGATAAATATCGCAAGGAGGCTCGTAGCCCTCTTTAAGTAATTCTTCAATAGCCTGAAATTCTGAGAAAACGGTTGATTTACAGTCCATAGCACCTCTGCCGTGAATATTGCCGTCAGAAATTTCACCTGAGAATGGGTCTTTTTCCCAGTTAGGCTCGTCAGCAGTAACAACGTCCTGATGACCCATAAGCAAAAGACCGTTTCTGCTTGAATCCTTGCCTTTCCAACGGAAAAGAAGGTTACCCTCAATCTCGGTTTTCTCAAGCTTTGAGAAAATGAGAGGGAAATTTTCTTCCATAACCTTATGTAATTTGTAAAATTCCGTAAGGTCGGTGTTTCCTCTTAAAGATATTGTAGGCACCTGCACCATTTTAGAAAGCTTTTCAGCATAATCGTCTGCCTCTTCTTTAGTCGGGTTAATTGCAGGTGTGCTTGTGTTTTCTTTAGCCTTGATTTTAACTGCCTTTAACGCCGCAATAACGATTAAAAGAATTAAAATTGCTAAAACCGCAAGCAAAGCAAAGCCTAAATATTTCATAGTATCATATCCTTTCGGAAAATATTTAAAAAAATTATATCACGAAAAAAGACGGGTTTCAAGTAATATTGAAAACAAAAAGGCAAGATGCATAAAGCACCTTGCCCGTGATTAGTCGTAATATTCTATCGTATAAATGCTTTCTGCACTTGGGGGAATAAGACAGGTTTGAGAAGCAAGTATTTTCTCAAGATTTATAGGTCTTGAATCAGAAGAAAGCATTGCATCGTCAATTCTCGAATTTTTTGAAATAGTAATTTCTTTAAGATATGGGTTACCGCAAAAGGTGTTTGCATCAAAGCTTATAGCCATATCCGATGGGAAGGTAAAGCTTATATCCGTTTTTGCCATAGGATAAAATGCATTGAAAAAGCTAATGCTATTACTTGTGAAGGAAGGATAATACAATACACCGTCTATTGCAGAAAAGCTTGAGTTACCTTCTGCAACAGAAAATGAAAAAAGCCTTGAGCAGCTACGGAAATTAGGAGTTGCAATAGTTGTGATTTTGGAGGAGATAGTTATTGCTTCAACGAAAGAGTTATTGAAAAATGCATTTTTTTCAATTTTTCTTGTGTTTTCGGGAATAACGTACTCTGTCTGTGATTTTGCAATAGGATACCAAACAAGAGATTCTTCTGAAGAGGTTTTTGCAAAAACAACACCGTCAATTGAATACATTCTTGACATAGAAGGTGAATGCATTGAGTTTATATGTGCCCCGAAATTAACAGAGCTTATTTTAGGACATCCCGAAAACAACGTGCTGAATGAGTACGTATAGCTTGTAGAGCCGTCACTATTAACGAAATAATTGCTCGTTTCAAATGGGAATTCAACGGTAGTAAGATTCGGTAAAGCGTTAAAAACAGTTGTGTTTGCGGGAAGATAAAATCTTTCACTACCCGAGGAAGCCCCCTCAAAAATAATGGTGGTTATATTGCTTTTGTTTGAAAATACGTTGCTTCCTAAATATGCAACGTGCTTGCCGTCTATTTCAGAAGGTACTCTTACTACAGAATCGCTACCCGTATAGCTAAGAAGCTTTACCGAGCCGTTTGATATCGTGTATGTAAAACCGTTACTTTCCTTTGGTGCGGTGGTATCAACGTCAACATCTGTATCGGGTTTCGTAAAGTCCTGTTGTGATTGCGTTGAACCTTCACCTTCTGAAGAGGTGTCGGATGAAGCGGTTGTGTCAACGTTTTCATTTTCCGGTGAGGTTGTTGCTGAACCTTCGGTTGCAGGAGAAAAATCGCCCGTTTGCTCAGTGGTTGAATCGTTTTTATTAAAAAGCTTATCTAAAAAAGCTTGCTTTTCTGTTGTAGAGACGGGTTGCGGTTTAGTAACCGTAATTTTGTCAAAAACCTGTTCACCGTTTTCATCAGTAACAAATTCACCTGAATTATCAGTAACAGGCACAGTTTCTGTTTCAGTTATCATAGTTGTGCTTTCAAGCTTTGAAGTGGGCTTTGAAACAAAATGCTTTAATGCAACAGCACTTAAAGCGATAACTATAACAACGGCAAAGCATATTAAACTGCGTATAAGCAATTTTTTGTTTGCAGTAATTTTCTTAATCAATATATTAGCCTCCGAAAAACAAAATGTTTTAAGAATAATAGGTTATTATCGGTATTATACAATAAAAAGACGTTTAAATCATTACAAGAATATAAACTTTTAAAAGCCTTGTCAAGATTTTATTAAATATAAGTAAGATTTATTTTATACTTTGATTGACTACACAATATAATTTTGCTACAATAGGTCTGTTTTTTTAATAAATTTTTAGGAGAGTTTTATGGAACGCGAAAAATTAGGTAGCCGTTTAGGCTTTATCCTTTTAAGTGCGGGTTGCGCTATCGGCGTCGGTAACGTTTGGAAATTTCCATGGATGGCGGGTCAATACGGTGGCGGTGCATTCGTGCTTATCTATCTTATTTTCCTCGTTATTTTAGGGTTACCCGTTATGACTATGGAGTTTTCTTTAGGAAGAGCTTCTCAAAGTAGTCCCGTAATGCTTTATCAAAAGCTTGAAAAACCCGGTCAAAAATGGCATCTTCACGGCTACGCCGCACTTATTGCAAACGTATTGCTTATGATGTTTTATACGTCTGTTACAGGGTGGATTCTTTACTACTTTGTAAGCTTTGTAAGCGGTAATATGACGGGCATTACAAACGAGCAGTCACAAAGCCTTTTCGGCAGTATGCTCAGTAGCCCTGCAATTATGGTAGGCTTTATGGCGATAGTTGTTGTTATGGGATTCTTGATTCTTTCAGTTGGTCTTCAGAACGGCGTTGAAAGAGTTACGAAGTATATGATGATACTGTTGCTTCTTTTGATGGTTGTGCTTGCAGTAAATAGCTTTACTCTTCCCGGTGCAAAAGAAGGTCTTACCTTCTATCTCAAGCCCGATTTATCAAAAATTGACGGTAACGTCGTTGTCGGTGCTATGAATCAGGCGTTCTTTACGTTAAGCCTTGGTATAGGCTCTATGGCAATTTTTGGTAGTTATATCGGCAAAGAACGTTCTCTTATGGGTGAGTCTAAAAATATTCTCATTCTTGATACCTTTGTTGCAATTGTTGCGGGTCTTATTATTTTCCCCGCATGCTTTACATTTGACGTTGAGCCGGGTGCAGGGCCAAGCCTTTTATTCGTTGCTATGGCAAAGGTTTTCAACAATATGTCAGGCGGCAGATGGTGGGGCTCACTCTTCTTTATGTTTATGTTCTTTGCGGCGATGTCAACAATTATTGCCGTTTGCGAAAATATACTTGCCTGTGTTCGAGAGCTTACGGGCTGGGGAAGAAAAAAAGCTTGTATTATCTGCGGTATAGCCATTTTAATTCTTTCCGTACCTTGTGCGTTAGGCTTTAACCTCTGGTCAGGCTTCGTGCCTTTTGCTTCAGGCTCATCAGTTCTCGATTTAGAGGATTTCCTTGTAAGCAACTGCTTACTTCCCTTAGGTGCTCTTTGCTACGTGCTTTTCTGCGTAACCAAAAAGGGCTGGGGCTTTAAAAACTTTATGGAAGAGGCAAATACAGGTGAGGGTATGAAGGTTAAAAAATGGATGAAGCCGTATATGACCTTCGTTTTACCTGCAATTATTATTTTCGTTTTCATTATCGGTATAATCAATTTTAAATTTGCTGATAACTTTACAATTTTAAATTGGATAAAGGGTTTGGTGTGATAGATGGATATTAAAGAAATTCTTGCTTACGGTTTTAGCCTTTTAGGCTTGGCATCAATGATAACCGCTTCTCTTATAAAGGGAAAAAATATGAAGAAAATCTTGTTTTTCGTTTTCGGCGGTAACTTTTTCGTTGCTATCAGCTACTTTTTAGACGGTAGCGGTCTTAACGGTGCTGCATCCTGCGTTTTAGGCTGTATCGTTACCTTGATTAACTATACCTTTGAATCAAAAAATAAGCCCGTTCCGAAATGGCTTGCAGTAATATACGGCGTAGCATTTACAGTTGTAAACCTTGTTGTAAGTAAAGGCTTCTCATGGCTCGGTCTTCTTGCAATCGTTGCTTGCTTAATGTTCGTTATGTGTATCGGTCAGAAAAACGGTGCAAAATACAGAATCTGGACAATTGTCAATATGAGCCTTTGGGTTATCTACGATATCCTTTCAGGTGCATACAGCGTTCTTCCCTCACATATCCCTCAGCTCATCTTCCCCATAGTAGGCGTATTCGTTCACGATATTAAAAAGAAGAAAAAAACTGAAGAGAAAACAGAAACAGAAGAAGTTAAAAATTAAAAGTTTTAAATGGTCTGCCACAAGCTCGCTTTGCTCACGGTTTAGTGAGGAGTTAGGAGTGAGGTGTGTCGGGACCTGCGGTCGGCATTGTAAAGATACCAGATGCCAGTTCCCAGATGCCAGAGACTTCGCAAAATAAAATTAATAGAAACAGGTCTACGATTGCATTATTGCTATCGCAGACCTGTTGGTTTTTTATATAAATTAAGTTAAAGCGATAGCTTATCACTCTTTTTTCGTGAAACGAAAAAGGAGGGGGGACCGACGCCGTCAGGCGTTGGTGGGTGGTACCCGACGTGAGTTTGCGAACGTCGTGAAACCGTAGGTTTCATTGACATCAATTTAATTGTTTTAATAAAGTTAATTTAGAAAGATTTATATCGTATAAGTTTTTCAGAAATCAACTTTATTACTTTTGAATCTTACGATTCAACTACGCGACCTTGTCGCGTAGGGTACCACCCACCGCCCCGATTCAGTAATAAATAAAGGATAGTATATTCACACGAAATATACTGTCCTTTAATTTTTAATATAGTGAAGAAGTGGTGTTCTTCTATCCGATTAAAGAAAAGAGGTAAGAGAACTACCCACCACCAAAAGCGGAGCTTTTGGTCCCCCTCCCTATTTGCTAACGCAAACAGGGATGAAAAGCTATCGCACCTCTTCAAATTTTCTCCCCGCGAAGCATCTGGTGACTGACGACTGGCGACTGGTGACTAAAATCGCGTCGCAGACCCTTAATTATTCATTATTCATCATTCATTAGCGAACGTAGTGAGCTTTATAATCGGCACGAAGTGCCCCTTCACTCCTCACTCCTCACTCCACACTCCTCACTAAACCGTGAGCGAAGCCTCTGGCACTGCCATCTTTAAAATAACAGTTGTTTTTACAATTTCCCTGTGATATCATAAATTTATAAAAATTTTCAAGCAAAGGAAGATGTATTATGGCTGAAAAAGTAATTCTTATTCTTGTAGACGGTATGAGGCCCGACGGTATGATGGAGTGTGGCAATCCCTTTGCACAAAAGCTTGTTGAGGAAAGCACCTATTCTTTAAAGGCTCAAACGGTTATGCCTTCCGTTACGCTTCCTTGTCATATGTCACTATTTCACAGCGTTGATCCTATAAGACACGGTATAACAACTAACACCTATATACCTCAGGTAAGACCTATCAAGGGTATGTTTGACCAGTTTGACGATTATGATAAAAAATGTGCTTTTTTCTATACTTGGGAAGAGCTTCGCGATTTAGGAAGACCTGATAATATCCATACTGCTCTTTGCATAAATCAGCATAAGCAGAGTGATACTGATATTAAAATTACAGATGCAGCTATTAAATACATAAATGCAGAAGAACCCGACTTTTTATTCCTTTATTTAGGCGAAACCGATGAAGTTGGCGGTCACGATTGCGGTTGGATGAGTGAGCAATATATGAAGAGTGTAAGCAAGGCTCTTTCTTGCGTTGAAAAGTTAAAAAGCAATATTTCTGACGACTATACTATCATTCTTCTTGCCGACCATGGCGGTCATGACAGAAGCCACGGCTCCGATTTACCCGAGGATATGACAATTCCCGTTTTATTCTGTGGCAAGCCCTTCGAAAAAGGCAAAGAGATTTTTGACGTTTCAATTAAAGACGTTGCAGTAACAATTGCAAAGCTTCTTGAAGTACCTACCGTTAAGGAATGGGAAGGTAAAGCCCACGTTTAAGCTTTAACAGTAATGATTTAAAGGTGATTATATGAAACTTTCTTCTACAACCGACCAGCTTCAGAAGGCTTTCGGTCTTGAAAAATCAGTCGAGCTTTTAGCCGATGCCGGCTATGATGCAATAGATTTTTCACAGTTTGATAAATCTATTTACGAGGCTGATTTTGGCAAGGATTATTATACCGAAATCAGAAAATTAGCTGAAAGTAAGGGCGTATATTTCAACCAGTCACACGCACCCTACGGCTCTTCTTTCAAGGATGAAGAAAAAACAAAAAAGCGTTTTGAAGAAATCGTTGAAGCAATAAAAAGAGCGTCTTATTTAGGCGTTCAGAATATTATTGTTCATCCTTGTCAGCATCTTGAATATGCTAAAGAGGGTAACCCCGAAAAGCTTTTTGAATACAATATGGAATTTTATAAAAGGCTTATTCCGTATTGTGAGGAATATGAAATAAAGGTTGCTCTTGAAAATATGTGGCAGTATACGGGTTATATCAACCATTCAACCTGCTCAAGACCCGATGAATTCATAAGGTATATTGACGAGCTTAACAACGACTGCTTCGTTGCTTGTCTTGATATTGGTCACGCTGCTCTTGTAAGAGAAGACCCCGATGAATTCATAAAAAAATTAGGTAATAAACGTCTTAAATGTCTTCACGTTCACGACGTTGACGGTGTTAACGATTCTCACACTCTTCCATATTACGGCAATATCAACTGGGAAAAGGTTATGAAAGCCCTTGCTGATATTGATTATAAAGGCGATTTGACCTTTGAAGCTGACGACGGCTTTATGGGCGGAAAGCCCCAAGCACTTTTACCTGATTGTGCTCTTCTTATGGCAAAAACGGGTAAGCATCTTGTTACACTTTTTGAGGGCTTCAAAAAATAATTTATATTCAAATAAAAATAAAAATAAACTGTTGCAGTTCATTACGAATTGCAACAGTTTTATTTTTTTAAAAGAGTTATAAATTATTCACCGAGAAAATATCTGCCGTAAGCATCTGCTGCCTTAAGTGCGGCGCAAACATTTTCTGGTGTAACCTCAAAGGGCATATTGTGAAGAGTGTCGCCCTCTGCACAAGCTGCGGTAGCAACTGCCATAAGCTTTTCGTCTGTAGGCTCTGTAATGCCTAATTCCTTAAAGGTTACGGGAAGTCCAAGCTCGATGCAGAAGCTGATAATGCTTTCAAGCTCATCTGATGAAACGTTTTCAAGAACAAGCTGTGTAAGTGTGCCGAAAGCAACCTTTTCACCGTGATACATATGGTGACATTCGGGGAGAACGGTAAGACCGTTGTGAATTGCGTGAGCACCTGCAAGGCCGCCGCTTTCAAAGCCGATACCGCTAAGAAGAGTGTTTGCTTCAATGATTTTTTCAACTGCTTCTGTGCAAGCACCTGCTTCAAGAGCAAGCTTTGCTTTTACGCCCTCTTCAATTAACGTATCAAAGCAGAGCTTTGCAAGAGCCATAGCCGCATTCGTAACCTTACCGCCTGCACACGTGCCTGCATCCTTTGCTTTAACAGCTCTTGCTTCAAAATAAGTTGCAAGAGCGTCACCCATACCTGAAACTGTAAGGCGGGCAGGGGATGCGGTAATAATATCTGTATCCATAAGCACCATATTGGGATTTGCAGGCAAGAAAAGATATTCTTCGAAAACACCGTCGTCAGTATAGATAACTGAAAGTGCACTGCAAGGAGCATCAGTTGATGCAATAGTGGGGCAGATAAGTACGGGAGTTTTGCAATAGAATGCTACTGCCTTTGAGGTGTCAAGAATTTTACCGCCACCGATACCGATAACAAGGTCGCAATTTTTTTCTTTCATAATATCAATAAGACGGTTGATTTCATTTTTTGAGCATTCGCCGTTGAAATAGTCGAAAATAACCTCAACGTCTTTATTCTCAAAGCTTTTTTCTATAATACTACCTATTCTTTTATAGCCTGAAGCAGTTATGAGAATAAGAGCCTTTTTGCCGTAATTTTTTGCGTAGTCGTAAAGATTAGCCATTTCACCTGACCCCTGAACATATTTTGAGGGGCTGATTAAAATTTTTGCCATAAGAATAACTCCTTTTTTAAATTTTTATCTATTCTACTACATTGTGAAGAATTTGTCAATCTGTACAGTGCAATTACGTGTTGTTATGTGAAATCAAAATATTTTAAAATTGTAATATAAATAATACTATACTACGTTATTTTTCTATTGCATTGAAAGGTGCTTTGTGATATTATGATAATCGTATAACTATAAGTATGCGTATTTTGGGAATTTAACAAAAATTAATGGGATAGAGGTAGCTTTTTACTATGTATAGCAAGTGTTTTAAAAGATTGATTGATATTGTATTATCTGTGCTTGGTATTGTTATTTGTTGTATACCAATGCTTATTATTGCCATAGCGATTAAACTTGATTCACCGGGTCCGGTAATATTTAAACAGAAGCGTTTGGGCTACAAAGGCAAGGTATACGAGATTTGGAAATTCAGATCTATGTGTGTTGGTGCAGAACAAATAGGCTCCGGTGTGTATTCGGGCAAGGGCGATGCTCGTGTCACCCGCGTAGGTAATATTCTTCGTAAAACAAGCTTAGATGAGCTTCCGCAATTCTTTAATACACTTGTAGGAACTATGAGCTTTGTGGGACCGCGCCCCCCGTTAACCTATCACCCATGGCCGTGGGAAGAATATACAGATGAGCAGCGCCGTATGTTTAACGTTCGTCCCGGTATTACCGGTTGGGCACAGGTAAATGGTCGTAAAGACGTTGAGTGGAATCGCAGAATTGAAATGAATGTTTGGTATGTGGATCACGTATCTTTGTGGTTGGATTTGAAAATCATGTGGCTTACTGTTTGGAAAGTTATTTCAAATGCAGATAACGAAAATACGGGCGTTACAGTTACAACTTCTGATACAGTTGAACAGAAAGAGACGGTAAATGAATAATGGCATTGAAGCTTATGTATATAACAAACCGTTCGGAAATTGCACAAATTGCTGAAACGGCGGGAGTGGACAGAATATTTGTTGACCTTGAATACATAGGAAAGTCAGACCGTCAGGGTGGCATGGATACCGTACAATCCCGTCATACACTTGACGACGTCAAAAGAATATCCGAAGCGATCACAACCGCAGAGCTGCTTGTACGAGTAAACCCTATTCATGATGCAACAGATTCGTATACTTCATCAGAAGAAGAAATTGATAGAGCAATTGAAAACGGAGCCGATATCGTCATGCTTCCGTTTTTCAAAACAGTGAATGAGGTGGAGCGTTTCCTTTCAGCTGTGAGAGGACGTGCAAAGACAATGCTATTGCTTGAAACACCGGAAGCTGTGGAAATTGTAGACGATTTGTTGTGCCTTGAAGGGATAGACTTAATTCATATCGGCTTGAATGATTTGAGTTTGGGATACGGAATGAAGTTCATGTTTGAACTGCTGACCGACGGTACGGTTGAACGCCTGTGTACAAAATTCCGTGAAAAGAATATACCGTATGGTTTTGGCGGAATTGCTTCGCTCGGGAAGGGCATGATTCCGGCAGAGATGATTATCAAAGAGCATTATAGGCTCGGCTCAACTTGTGCTATATTGTCCCGTAGCTTTTGTAATGTGGATAAGATAGATCATATGGGAGTTATTAGTTCCACTTTTGTAAACGGAATGAGAGAAATACGAGAATTTGAATCTGAATGTGAAAAACATATAGGTTATTTTATCAACAATAAATTTGAATTAGAAACCGCAGTAAAAACAATTATTGGATGAGGAATTAAAATGAACTTACTTGTGACCGGTGCGTTTGGTTGGACAGAGAAAGAATTAGATATATTGCGTGAGCTTGGTCACAATGTGATTTTTATGCAACAAGAAAAGGAATCGTTACCTTGTGAGGCCTCTTGGGTTGAAGGTGTTATCGGGAATGGAATTTTTCTGTATCATCAGATTGAGCAGTTTACATCCTTGAAGTATATCCAACTTACAAGTGCCGGATTTGACCGTGTTCCTATGGACTATATTGATACACGCGGTATTGAAATACACAACGCCCGCGGTGTTTACAGTATACCAATGGCTGAATTTGCACTGGGTGGCGTATTACAGCTTTATAAGCAAAGCGGATGTTTTTACGAGAATCAAAAGGAGCATAAATGGGAAAAACATCGCGGTTTATTAGAGCTTTACGGGAAAAATGTTTGCATTTTAGGTTGTGGAAGTGTGGGAACTGAGTGTGCTAAGCGATTTAAAGCATTTGGTTGTTCTGTGACCGGAGTAGATATCAAGCCTTATCAAAATGAATTATATGACTCAATCTTGTCGATTGATGACGTTGATGAAGCGTTAATGCAGGCGGATGTAACAATTCTTACATTGCCATTGACAGATAAAACAAAATACCTGATGAATAAAGAACGCTTCTCTTGCTTGAAGGAAGGCGCAGTGCTTGTCAATATTGCTCGCGGAGCAGTTGTGGATACCGATGCGTTAGTTGATGCTTTGAATACACGTCTTGGCGGAGTAGTTCTTGATGTCTTTGAAGAAGAGCCGCTTTGCGAAGGAAGTTCTCTGTGGGATATGGAGAATGTGATTATTACACCGCATAATAGTTTTGTGAGTGACAGAAATCATGATAGGATGCTTGATGTTATAATAAACAATTTGGAAAGGACTGCAACATGAAAAAAATCTGTATCGTGACAACGATGTGGTCATCCATAAACAATTGGATCAAACCGTTTTTGAATGAATATGCAAAACGTGGTGTTGACGTTTCCATAGTTTGCAATATGGATGCTGAATATGAAAAAAATTTAAAAGAGGAATACCCCTTTATTCATACATATCCGATACCGTTTCCAAGAGGGATAAGTGTATTGGGATCTATAAAAAGTATCAGACTTTTAACAAAGCTTTTCAAAAAGGAAAAGTTTGATATGGTGCAGTATTCCACCCCAAATGCAAGTATGTATGCTTCCGTTGCTGCAAAGTTAGCAAAAATTCCCGTTCGTTTGTATTGTCAATGGGGTATGGTCTACGTGACGATGAGCGGTATAAAAAGAAAAATTTTTGAGACAATTGAGCGTATGGTCTGTCATTTTTCTACCCAAATTCAACCCGACAGTAAGGGAAATTTGGAGTTTTGCCGCAAAGAAGGTCTATATGACGAAAAGAAAAGTCTTGTTATATGGAATGGTAGCGCAAAAGGTCTTGATTTAACAGCTTTTGACGTTTCCAAAAAAGCAGAATATGCAAAAGAAATCAAAGAAATATATAATATTCCCGAGAACGTTCCCGTAATTGGTTTTGTGGGCAGACTCGGAAAAGAAAAAGGCTGTAATGAGCTTTTTACTGCGTTTAGGTCATTAAAAGAACAGTTTCCTGAACTCAAGCTTATTTTTGTGGGACCTATTGAAAAAGAGGATACCATTGAGCCTGAGCTTCTTACTTATTTCCGTGAATGCGATGATATTATTAAAACCGGAAGAGTGACAAACGTAGAGAAATATACGTCTGCGATGGATGTTTTTGTTTTGCCGAGTTATCGAGAAGGCTTTGGTATGAGCGTAATTGAAGCGTCTGCTATGGAAGTACCCGTTATTGTCACAAAGTATCCGGGTCCGTCTAGTGCAACGGAAGAAGGTGTTACCGGCATTTCAGTTGCGGTAAAGGATGTAGATGCGTTAACACTCGCAATTGCCGATTTGCTTAAGGATAGCGAAAAACGTTTAGCTATGGGTCGTGCAGGAAGAACATTCGTAGAGCACAATTTTGATCAAAAAGAATTTATTAAGAGATATATGGATAACAGGATGGCATTGCTCGGTTTGGAACAATAAATGCGGTTCGGTTTCGGTATAAGAGGTGCGTATGAAAATATTAATTTTAACGGTTGAAAGCTGGAATTCTAAGTTTGGTGTAAATACTTTTTCAAGTATTTTCCAAAACGTTCAGAATAGTGAGTATGCTAACATATGTATTCGTGACGAAATACCTGATAGCAATTTCTGCAAGCGCTATTTCAGAATATCGGAACCGAAAATAATACGCAGCGTCATTTTGAGAAACACAAAAACCGGAAAAGAAGTGTTCTGCAATCAGGCGTTTGATTCGGTTGACAAAAAAGATTTATCTTTTAAGAAGAATTTGTATAACAAAAACAGGCATAAAAGGTCATATGTGAAGCTCATGATTCGTGAGTTGTTTTGGAAACTTGGTGTTTGGAAAACAAAGGAGCTTAAAAACTTTTTGTCGGATTTTAGTCCTGATGTGATAGCTTATGAAATGAGCGGATATTTGCATTTCAATCGTTTGTGCAGATTTGCTGTTAAATATACAAATGCAAAATCCATCGGTTATTTTTGGGACGATAATTTCACCTATAAGCAAAGAAAATGCACTCCTGGCTTTTTGGCTTTTAGGTTCCTTCAGCGCAAAAGTCTCAAAAAATTGGCAAGTAGTACCGATGCTTTTTGGGCAATTACGGATAAGACCAAGAGAGAAGCTGACAAATTCTTCGGCATAGATTCTACTGTGCTTACGAAACCAATATTCTTTAAAAAGGACGAGACGTTTAAATCTTACTCTGTTAATTCCCCGATTCAGATGCTGTATACCGGCAATCTTTTGATCGGAAGATGGGAAAGCATATGTTATGTCTCTCAAGCAATAGACAGAATTAACGAAGAAGGGGAAAAAATACATCTTGATATATATACATCCTCATATATTCCAAAGGATGAAAAAAACAAATTGTCCCCGTATGTATGTGTTCATGAGCCTATACCGCAGGAACAGGTTCTTGAATTGCAAAAAAAAGCAGATGTTTTGCTTTTTGTAGAGGCTGTATGTTCGTCGCAAAGCAAAATAGCACGTCTTTCATTTTCTACAAAAATTACGGATTATTTGCATAGCGGTAAATGTATTTTTGCTATTGGAGACAGCGATACTGCTCCGATAGAATATTTAAAATCACAAAACGCTGCATTATGTGCCGATAGTTATGAAAATGTTTATACTGAATTGAAAGCATTAGCTGATAATCCGGACATTATTCTTGAAATGGCAAAGAAAGCGTATGATTGTGGTGAGCGCAACCATTCGTCTGAGTTGATTGATAAAAAAGTTATTGACACATTAGAAAAGTTACAAAAATCTTAAGTATGGAGAACCAACGATTATGCTCTTATTACTACTTCCATTATCTGTTTTAGGATTAAGACTATTTATTCCTAACATTTCTAAAAACGAAAGGCAAAAAAGGATTTATATTGTTCTTTGCTTTTTATTGGTGGTATTTTTTGTGGGACTTCGTTCTGTGTATAGCGGTTCTATGGATACGTTTATATACTGCAGAATGTTTAATACTGCAAAAAACATCTCAGAATTTACAGATTTTTTAACTATACAAGAAATATCTTTGGAACGCTATTGGTACCAAGAAGCGAATTTTTATTTAATTGTATGGTTGATATCGCGTTTTACTGACAATGCACAGATTTTTATAGTAATAATTACAATAATAATGACTGCATGTGTTTTTAAATTCATGTCAGAGCATTCTGAAGATTTTATGCTTTCGTGTATTGTATATATATGTCTTGGTTCTATGACTTTTACAATGAACGGAATGAGGCAGTCTCTTGCCATGGCGATATGCTTGCTTGCTTATAAATTTGCTGTTAAGAAAAAAATTGTTCCGTTTGTTTTGATCGTTTTATTTGCAATGACATTTCATATTTCGGCATTTATCTTTCTACTTGTTTATCCGCTGAGCAATGTCTCAAAGTTGCATCTTTTTCCGTTGTTGATTGCAGGTGGCCTGTTTATTGTTTTTTCATCAGACCTTGCGGTGTTGTATGATGGTCTTACAGGTAATGACTATGCTTTGGGCGAAAGCATGGAAGGTGGCGGTTTGGTAACAGTTTCAATTTATTTATTGGCTTTGGTAATGGTAATGTTGTTTTATAGAAATTATTCAAAAGATAGCAAAATCCAGGCTCTTTTCGCCTTATTATTTATCGGCTTTATCATTTTCATTACACGATATTTCTCTACACAGATTTTTGAGAGAGTGAGCTATTATTTCTATTATTTTGTCATTTTACTGATACCAAAATTTTCACGTCTTTTCAAAGAAAAGGAGCGATGGATTTATTCGTTAATTATATGCGTTTTGGCGATTGCGCTTTTCGCTTATAGAATTACATCAGCAAGTATGGTTGATTATCGATTATTTTTCATGGAGTGAAGGCTATGAAGGTATTATGGATTACCAATATGATTCTCCCCAAAGTGGCAGAAGAACTCAATTTGAAAACGTCTTTAAGCGGAGGCTGGCTTTCCGATTATGCGGAAAAACTTGCTGTGCATGATGATGTTTCTTTTGCAACTATGACGTATGCGTCAGTAGAAAAAGATATGGATGTTGAAGCCTGCGGAATTAGAAATTTCATTTTTGCAGGTGGAGGAAAAAGACTTTTGTTTGACTCCAAAAGAACTTTGGAGGATTGCGAAAAGGTGCTGCAAGCGTTTCAGCCGGATATCATTCACATCCATGGCACCGAATATTCCATTGGACATGCTATGCTTAAGGTGAATGAGAAGTATGGTATTCCTACATTGCTTACTATACAAGGCATATTAACCCGCATATCTGAGGAATATTATGCTGGACTTAGTATTGGTCAAATTTTAAAAATAGGAAGCATTAAGGAATGGCTCAATCTCAAAACACCGTTGTTCACAAAGAAGTTGTTTTTGAGAAATGCGAAAAGAGAATGTAAGGTTTTAAATAGTGTTAAATACGTTACTGGAAGAACTACATGGGATAAAGCAGTTATGCTTTCAATTAATCCGGAGCTTACATATTATCGTTTTAACTACAATTTAAGAGATGAATTCTATTCGGCTCCGAAATGGTCTGTGGACGAGATGAATCCCCATACAATTTATGCGGGTGCGTCCTCTTATCCCTTGAAAGGATTGCATATTTTGATAGACGCATTACATATTGTAAAGAAAAAATATCCTGATGTGCGTTTATTGATACCCGGCGGTAACGCAAAAGACGGTAAATTACAAAAACCCAATGGGTATCAAACATATATCTTAAATAAAATAAATGAAAATGGGCTTAACGAGAATGTTTATTTTTTGGGTGGAAAAAACGCAAAAGAGGTTACTGATATTTTAAGTCAATCAAATGTGTGTGTTGTTACTTCCGCTATGGAAGGTGCATCTGCAACAATATGTGAAGCTATGATGATAGGAACGCCGTGTATTTGTACATATCGTGGCGGTATGACCGACCTTCTGCATGACGGGGAAACAGGTTTTTATTACGATTTCCCTGAATATGGTGTTCTTGCAGAACGAATATTAAGCTTGTTTGATGATATGGAGTTGTGTAAAAAATTTTCTTGCGGCGCAATGGCAGATGCAAAAAAGCGACATGACAGAGAAAAGAATTTTGCACAACTTATAGAAATATATAATAATGTGATTCAAAAGGAGAAAGAAGATGCAACCAGCTCAATATGATTTATCGGTTTTGCTGATTTTCTTTGCTAGACCCAATACTTTGAAGGAAGTTTTCGAGCAAGTGAAAAAAGCACGTCCGGCAAGGCTGTTTTTAGCTTGCGACGGCCCAAGAGATAATGTGCCTACCGAACGAGAGCGTGTTGAGGAATGTAAGAAAATTGTTTCGGAAATTGACTGGGACTGTCAAGTTTATACACATTATTCTGATGTGAATCTGGGATGTGGAAAAGGTCCTGAGGGTGCTATATCATGGGCATTTGAGCATACTGATGAATTAGTTATTTTAGAGGATGATTGTGTCCCCGATGCCACATTGTTTCCCTATATGGAAGAAATGCTTGCCCGTTACCGTAATGATACTCGTATTGGAATTATCAGCGGGTTTAATCATTTTTACGAATGGAATTGTGGAGGAAATAGCTATTGCTTCACTAAATATGGTGCTACATTGGGCTGGGGAACATGGAAAAGAGTTTGGGATAACTTTGATTTTTATGTTAAGGGTGTTCAGGATGAATACTATTGCAATCTGTTGAAAAATGATATTCCGGACGCAAAGGCCGGTAAGGAAAGAATAGGAAGTTGGCTTCGTGCTTCAGCCGAAACACCGCACAAAAAAGTTAATTATTGGGACATACAGTTTGGATTTGTAAAGTATTCTCAATCTTATTTGTGTATCGTTCCTAAAAACAATCTGATATATAATATCGGAGTAGGATTAGGCTCTACACACACTGAGAGTAATAAAACAGTGAATTGGAAACCGGGACAAATTCTGTTTATGCCTACTAAGCAGCTAGAATTTCCCCTTGTACATCCAAAGTATGTAATTTGCGATAGAAATTATGACGATACTTGCTTTCATAAGATACTTCATAAGAGTTTCTTCAAAAAGGCTATTAATAAAATGAAACGGATGCTGAAAAAATGAAACAATATAAGACGATTGATTTGTTCAAATTTATTTGTGCAATTCTTATTATAGTCCTACACGCATCTCCGTTTGCGAGTTATAGCAAAATACTTACTTTTGGCTTCAGAAATATTGTTACTGTTATTGCCGTTCCGTTTTTCTTTGCAGCAAGCGGATTTTTGACGTTTTCTAAACTCAATACTATAACGGATAAAGAGGATTGTAAAAAATACATTTGGAAATATGCCAAGCGTATAATACAGATGTACTTGATTTGGAGCGTTGTTTATTTTGGTTTTGTAGTTTGTGAATGGATAAGAGATGGCTTCTCTTATATGAGTGTTGTAATCTATATAAGAGACTTTTTCCTTGAAGGCAGTTATTCAACCATCTGGTTTTTGCCGGCACTATTGTATGCAACAGTGTTTGTGTATTTACTTTCCAAGCGATTTGATAAGAAAACCATTGTGTTAATGGCAGTTCCCTTTTATATTTTCGGGTTGCTCGGAAGCTCGTATTTTGGAATATCCGAAAATGTACCGTTTTTGAACGATATATTCGGTGTTTACTATATGTGTTTGAAAAGTGTAAAAAATGGTCTGTTGTTCGGGTTTATTTTTGTCGCTTTAGGTGCTTATATTGGTGAACGACAGAACAATTTAAAAATCACACCAACGAAATGTCTGGCAGGTTTTTCTGCGAGTATGATTTTGTTGGCTGTTGAAGCCTTTGCAGGAAATACATTGGACATTAATGATAAGGGCTGCGATCTTGTACTCTCATTGATTCCTACTACTATATTTATGTTGCTTCTTGCTTTGAGATGGCAACTTGGAGGATCGGATAAGATGTATCTTGTTTTTCGCAAATACAGTCTTTTAATGTTCCTTGTACAAAGAATACCGATAGCTATAATTGAACTGTTTTTGAATGACACGATTCTGATGACAAACTCAATTGTGAATTTTATAGTGATATTCGGTTCGACTATGCTACTTTCTTTTGTGATTATTAAATTATCAGATAAATACAAGTTTTTGAAACATTTATATTGAGGTGCGTTATGCAAGAAAAAATCAGCTTAGAGGAACTGCAAGATCGGGTTTACCGCATTTTTGTTGAATTTGATAGAATATGCAGAAAAAACAATATCCGCTATTCTATGGAAGGCGGAACCTTGCTCGGTGCGATGAAATATCAGAATTTCGTACCGTGGGATGATGATATAGATGTTATTATGTTGCGTGACGAATACGAAAAATTTCTCAGTGTCGCACCCGAGGAGTTATCCGAGGCGTATTTCTTACAGTCATATAACAACGTCAGACAATTTCCTTTGAATTATGCAAAGCTGTGTGATACAAGCACGGAAATCTATGATTATGATTACAGCCATTTGAAGGAGATGAATCACGGGGTATTCATAGATATTTTCCCCATTGATAATGTAGTTCCTTCTAAATTGAAAAATCAGCTACATATTGTGGGATTGCTTACCGGAGCAAGAAAGACAAAGCTGAAGATTGATTTTGGCAAGGTAAGCTCTCTTCGTAGGATTCTGTATCAGTTGCTTTCTGTTTTTCCTATGAAATGGCTATGTAGCTGGCAAAATATAGCATGTAAATGGTACAACCGAAAGAAAACCTCTCATCGCTATGAGGTTTGCAATTCAAATCGTAAATTTGCTCCCATGCCGGCAGATATTTATGATTCTGTTGTAGAACTGCCGTTCAGGGATCAGAAATTTTTCGCTGTTCGTGATTACGATGTTTTTCTCCGATCACGCTTTGGAGAAAATTATATGAACGAGTTGCCTCCGGTTGAAGACCGTAAGCCGTCTCATAATCAAAATATCCGTATAAAGTAAGGTGGGGCGAAATGAATAATAAGAAAGTGGCAATTATATGTTCCTACTTGCTTATAGTAGTGGATGTTGTTGTCGGAATATTCTTTGTTCCGTTTTTACTTGGTGGCTTGGGTGAGTCTGAGTACGGACTTTATAAGCTTCTTTTTTCAATGGCTTCTTATTTGTCTGTGCTTGATTTCGGACTCGGCTCCACCATTACACGATACGTTGTAAAATATAAAACTGAAGGCAAGCTGAAAGAAGAGCAAAACTTTGTGGCTATGGGTATGATTTTGTATCTAATACTCATGGGCGTAGTGATGCTACTGGCAGGTATTCTGAGCTTATGCATTCCCTCAATGTATGCGAACTCTATCTCGGCAGACCAAATGGGATATGCTCAAGTAATGTTCATTATGATATGCGGTACTATGGCAGTCAACCTTATCAATCACGCTTATAATGGTCTTGTGACAGCATATGAAGCCTTTGTGTTCAGCAAGGTTTCTAATATCGTGAAGGTTGTTTTGAGAGTTGTGCTGATCGTAGTAGGCGTATCGTTAAAATCTTCTGCTTATGTAATTGTTGTTACTGATCTGGCACTTGCGATCGGCTTGCTGCTTGTTAATGCATTTTATACTAAGCATAAGCTGAAGGTGAAGATTAAGCTCCATGGTTGGGACAAGCCTGTTGCCAAAGAAGCAATGGTTTTTACAGTTGCTATTTTATTTCAGTCTATCATAAATCAGTTTAATTCCAATGTTAATAACATTGTGTTGGGTATCTTTACTACAACAGCAACGGTCGCAATTTATTCCGTTGCTTTGCAGTTATACTTAATGTATTCAAACTTATCTACGGCAATATCTACAATTTATTTTCCGTCTATCAGTAAGGCAGTATTTTCTGGAGAAAGCGATGAAAAGATTACTGAAAAGGTTATAGCCCCTAGCAGACTACAGCTTTTGATTCTGTTATTGGCATTGACCGGATTCTATATATTCGGAATGGATTTTATAACCTTATGGGTTGGAGAAAAATATAATATTGTATACGTTTTAGGTGCTATTTTGCTGACATCGTCCACATTGGAGTTGTCACAAAATACTATTACAAGTGTTTTAAAGGCGAAAAATATTCTGCATGGAAAAACCTTGATATTGGGTATTTCTACTGCATGTAATGTGCTTTTGACAGTCCTTTTGGTTCCTAGATTCGGAGTTGTCGGTGCTGCTATAGGAACCGCATTTTCAATGGTATTCGGCTATGGAATTGCTTTGAATATTTACTATCAAAAAAGAGCAAAGCTTTGTATGAAGCTATATTTCAAAAAAACATTTTCCGGTATTTTACCGGCAGCGTTGCTTTCAGTTCCTTTCGGTATTATTTCGAACAGATTAATTGATTGTAACGGCTATTTTGATTTTATTTTAGAAGCCGGGATTTATGTTGTAATTTATGCTGTGTTTATGTTGTTGATAGGTCTTAATAAACAGGAAAAGGCAATGATTCTCAGGAAAATTAACAGAAAGATGTGATTTAGATGGAAAAACAAGATGATCGTTTGTATGGTCTTGATGTTTTAAGAATTATCTCCATGCTTCTTATTACTATTATTCATTTTTGTGCATATTCTTTGATTATGTTTGACAAGAACATCACAATAACCAATCATGTGTTTATGTCACTGATGTATACAATGACTGTTGTGGCTGTGAATGCTTTTGTTATGATTACGGGATATTTTCAATGCGATAAGAAGCTGAACCATAAGAGAATATTTGTCCTTTGGTTTGATGTTGTAACAGTTTCGTTGTTGTTGTTCGGCATTATGCTTATTATCAACAAGGGTCAATTTACTCCTATGCAGCTCATAAAATCGGTGTTTCCTGTTTTGACCGGCCATTGGTGGTTTTTGAGTGCATATTTGATTCTGTGTTTAGCGTCGCCGTTGTTGAATGTTTTAATACAATCGTTGAACCAAAAGAGTCTTTTTACGGTGTGTGTTTCTGGTTTTTTGATTTTGTCTGTTTTTTATGTCAGCAATCCATTTATAACATCCACGACATACATTGGTTCTTCGCGAGGGATGGTATGGTTCTTCTATTTATATGTTTTGGCAGCATATTTCAAAAAGTATCCGCCGAATATCAAGCGTGTATGGCTACTGTTAACCGGCTTTATATGTTATGCGGTGCTAACAGGGCTGATATATCTTAATAAACTTCAAGTGCTTCAAGCAGAATTGACAGCAAATAATTCTGTGCTGGCATTTATACTTACTGTATGTGTGTTTTTGCTTTTCAAGTCCCTCAATGTCAAAAATCTCCCGACAAAAAAAGCGATATCTCTGTTGTCGGCCAGTTCGTTTTTCGTATATATCATTCAAGAGCATGAAATGGTAAGATATTGGTTTTGGGGACTTTTCGATATCTCAAATCATGTAAGAGATTGGTATTTGCCACTTATTTTGATTTTTTCTGTTTTGATTTTGTGGCCGTTTGCCATTTTGCTCGGTAAATTGTTAAAATTGCTTGATCCGCTCAAAAATTTGTTGTATAACAAGCTTTTTAATTTTACAGTTCGTCTTTTGTCGTGTGTTTCGGACAGAATAACAGAGGGAAAATAAAGAATAGTAAGGATAAAACATATGGGTGAAACAAAACGTAACTTTGGTATAGATCTTTTTAAAATTATCGCTGCATTTATGATTGTGTGTTTACATGTGATGACGCAGGGAGGAATCATTGGAGGCTTAGAGGATCTCACGGTTAAGGGAGAAGCATTTTGGCTTTTGGAAACGGTATTCTATGTTGGTGTAAACTGCTTTGCGATTATTTCGGGATATTTGGGGTTAAATTCAAGGCATAAGTATTCCACTTTGATTTCTCTTTGGCTTCAGGTGGTTTTCTGGTCGCTTGTTTTCAACGCCGGACAGCTTGTGTTTATGATAATCAGCGGGGGTACCCCTGATTATTTGAGTATTGTAAAAAGCTTTTTTCCGATTATCTCACAAGAAAACTGGTATTTTTCAGCCTATTTTGTGATGTTCTTTTTTACCCCTGTGCTTGACCATCTGGTAAATACATTGAGCCGAAAAGAAATTAAGAAAATACTTTTATTTTCGGTTCTGTTGTTCTGCGTGATTGAAACAATATCACACGATTCTGTTTTTGCTATCAATGGCGGATACAGCTGTGTTTGGCTTGGTGTATTGTATTTGTTTGGCGCTTATTATAAAAAATATGAGCCGTTTGAAAATATTTCAGGTGGTAAGGCATTGATCGGTTTTGCAGTTTGCACACTGATTACATATTCAAGTCGTCTTATGATAGCTATTGCTACAAATATTTATTTTGGCGAAGTGAGATTGGCGACAAAGTTTATTACTTATACATCACCGTTTATGCTTGTCGGAGCGCTCTGCTTGCTTCATTTCTTTAAAAACGTTCGCTTGTCAGAGCGAATGCAACCGGCAGTAAGGCTTATCACAAGCCTGACATTTGGCATATTTTTGATTCATACCCAGAGTGTAGTGTTTAAAAATTGTTTAAAAAATGCATTTGCGTGGGTATCAGAGTATCACGTTTTGATTGCAGTTCTTGTTTTCTTTGCCTGCGCTTCCGCAGTTTTCTTAATGTGTGCTTTATTGGATTGGGGTAGAGTATTATTATTCCGTCTAACAAAAGTGAATAAATTAACAGAATTTCTCGATTCACGAATAGAAAAAATCTTTGAAAAGCAATTATAAAACTCAAAATAAAGGAGAATAAAAAATGTCACACTTTGCAAATAAAACTCTTTTGATTACCGGCGGTACAGGCTCATTTGGTAATGCTGTTCTTAACCGCTTTTTAAAAACTGATATCGAAGAAATCCGTGTCTTCTCTCGAGACGAGAAAAAGCAGGATGATATGCGTCATGAATTTCAATCAAAGATGCCCGAAGTTGCAGATAAAATCAAATTTTTTATCGGCGACGTAAGAGATTTACAGTCAGTTAAAAATGCTATGCACGGCGTAGATTATATATTCCATGCAGCAGCACTTAAGCAGGTTCCCTCTTGCGAATTCTTCCCTATGGAAGCAGTTCGCACAAATGTACTCGGTACAGATAATGTGTTGACAGCGGCAATTGACGAGGGAGTTAAGTCGGTTATTTGCCTTTCGACTGATAAGGCTGCTTACCCCGTAAACGCTATGGGTATTACAAAAGCACTTGAAGAGAGAGTTGCTGTATCCCGTGCAAGAACATCTGCAAAAACAAAGATTTGCTGTACTCGTTATGGCAACGTTATGTGTTCAAGAGGCAGTGTTATTCCGCTTTGGATTGACCAGATCAAGCAGGGAAAGCCGATTACTATCACAGAGCCTTCAATGACTCGTTTTATTATGTCGCTTGATGAGGCTGTTGACCTTGTTCTCTTTGCATTTGAAAATGGTGTAAGCGGAGATATTCTCGTACAAAAAGCACCTGCTTGTACGATCGGAGTTTTGGCTGAAGCAGTTAAGGAACTATTTGCACCTGAAACCGAAATCAAAGTTATTGGTATCCGTCATGGCGAAAAAATGTATGAAACACTTCTTACAAATGAAGAGTGTGCAAATGCTGTAGATATGGGCAACTTTTATCGTGTCCCTGCGGACAACCGCGATTTGAATTACGACAACTTCTTTGTAAACGGAGATAAGGAAAGAAATACGTTGCATGAGTTTGATTCAAGCAATACCGACCTTCTTGATGTTGAACAGGTTAAACAAAAACTCTTATCGCTTGAATATATTCGTGAAGAACTTGAAACAATGGGAAGATGATTATGAAAATTCTTGTAACCGGTGCAGAGGGCTTCGTTGGTAAAAATCTTGCGGTAGCTCTTGATAACCTTAAAAGTAATAAGGATAGAACACGCCCCCAGCTTAAAATTGATGAAATTTATCTTTACGATATAAATTCATCAGAGGAGCTTTTAGAAGAGGCTTGTAAAAACGCAGATTTCGTTTTTAATCTTGCAGGGGTAAACAGACCCGAAAATCCCGAGGATTTTATGGCGGGGAATTTCGGCTTTGCTTCAAAATTGCTTGATACTCTTAAAAAATATAATAATACCTGCCCGGTTGTGCTTTCTTCATCGATTCAGGCAACCCTCGTAGGCAGATATGCAAACGGCGAATACGGCAAAAGCAAAAAAGCTGGTGAGGATTTATTCTTCGATTATGCAAAGGCTACCGGTGCAAAGGTGCTCGTTTACCGTCTTCCTAATCTTTTCGGTAAATGGTGCAGACCCAACTACAATAGCGTTATTGCAACCTTCTGCAATAATATTGCAAACGATTTGTCTATTACCGTAAACGATCCTGCCGTTGAGCTTGAGCTTCTTTATATTGATGATTTAGTTTGCGAGCTTATTAATGCTTTAGAGGGCAAGGAAACACGTTGTGAATATGACGGCGTGAATGCAATTTCCGTTGAAAACGGAAATTTCTGCACGTCCTTTAATACTCACAAGGTAACCTTAGGCAGAATTGTTGAGCTTTTAGAAAGCTTTAAAAATCAGCCAGAAACCCTTGTAATGCCTGAAATTCCCTTTAATTCATTTGAAAAGAAATTATATTCAACCTATCTTTCATACCTCCCGAAAGAAAAGGTTATATTTGATTTGAAAATGAACGAGGATGACAGAGGCTCCTTTACCGAGCTTCTCAAAACTGAAAAATGCGGTCAGTTTTCAATAAATATCTCAAAACCGGGTATCGTAAAGGGGCAGCATTGGCACCATACAAAATGGGAATTCTTCATCGTTGTTGCAGGCAAAGGTCTTATTCAGCAACGCAAAATCGGTAGCGACGAGGTTTTAAATTTCTACGTCAGCGGTGATAAAATTCAAGCGGTGCATATGCTTCCCGGATATACTCATAACATAATTAATTTAAGCGAAACAGAAAACCTTGTAACTGTAATGTGGGCAAACGAGAATTTTAACCCCAATATGCCCGACACTTTCTTTGAGGTGGTAGAATAATGAGTAACGTAAGTTTTAAAAACAACGGCAAATTAAAGCTTTTGATAATCGTTGGTACACGCCCTGAGATTATCCGCCTTGCCGCAGTTATAAATAAATGCAGAACGTATTTTGATACAATTCTTGCCCATACAGGTCAGAATTACGACTATAATCTTAACGGTGTTTTCTTTAAGGATTTAAAGCTTCAAGACCCCGACGTATATCTTGATGCGGTTGGTAAGGATTTAGGCGAAACAATGGGCAATATCATCGCAAAATCTTATCAGCTTATGGAAGAAATCAAGCCCGATGCAGTCCTTGTTTTAGGCGATACAAACTCTTGCCTTTCAGTAATCGGTGCGAAAAGACTTCATATCCCGATTTTCCATATGGAAGCAGGTAACCGTTGCAAAGACGAGTGCCTTCCCGAAGAAACAAACAGAAGAATTGTTGATATTATTTCCGACGTTAATCTCGCTTACAGTGAGCATGCTCGTAGATACCTTGCAGATTGCGGTCTTCCTAAAGAAAGAACCTACGTTACGGGCTCACCTATGGCAGAGGTGCTTCATAACAATTTAAGTGAAATAGAAGCTTCAGATATTCACGAAAAATTAGGTCTTGAAAAAGGAAAGTATATTCTTCTTTCTGCTCATAGAGAGGAGAATATCGACACAGAAAAGAATTTCCTTTCTCTTTTCAACGCTGTTAATAAAATGGCAGAAAAATACGATATGCCTATTCTCTATTCTTGCCACCCGAGAAGCAAAAAGAAGCTCGAAGCAAGCGGATTTAAGCTTGATAAACGAGTAATTCAGCATGAGCCCTTAGGCTTCCACGATTACAATTGCCTTCAGATGAATGCTTTTGCAGTTGTTTCCGATAGCGGAACTCTTCCCGAGGAAAGCTCATTCTTTACTTCAATCGGAAAGCCATTCCCCGCAATTTGCATCCGTACTTCAACAGAACGCCCAGAAGCACTTGATAAGGCTTGCTTCATTCTTGCGGGTATTAGCGAAACCTCACTTCTTCAGGCAATTGATACCGCTGTTGAGATGAATAAAAACAACGACCTCGGCATTCCCGTTCCCGTTTATACAGACGAAAACGTATCCACCAAAGTCGTTAAAATAATCCAGTCATATACAGAAGTAGTTAATAAGATGGTTTGGAGAAAGGATACAAACAATTAAACACAAATAAAATCAGGTCTGCGAAGCTTTTATAATAGCGTCGCAGACCATTAATTATTCATTATTCACTTTTCATTATTCTTCATTCATTAGCGAACGTAGTGAGCATTTATAATAGGCACCAAATGCCCGGTTACTCCTTGCTTAATCGGGAGTAAAGCGAACCGTTGGCGACTTTTTAAATTTACTCGTTCATTCCACAGCATTTTTTGTATTTTTTACCGCTACCGCAGGGGCAGGGGTCGTTTCTGCCGGGCTTTTTATCGGCTTTTTTAGGCTCTTTTTTTACAGTGCCGTCGTCGGAGCCTGATGTGGCAGTGATTTTAACCGTTTGCTTTCTTTCAACGGGTGCTTCCTTACGAACTCTTGACTGAAGAACGAAGTCAACCGTACCCTCGCGGATACCGTTTGTCATTTCCTCAAACATATCAAGACCTTGGTCGCGGAAGATAATAACGGGGTCCTTCTGACCGTAGCCCATGAGGTTCATACTGCGTTTGAGCTGGTCCATAGCGTCGATATGCTCCATCCAACGAATGTCAACGTTTCGAAGAAGACCTACTCTTTCAATTTCTTTAACAGTTTCTTCCCCAAGCTCCGCTTTACGGCTATCGTAAATTTCCTGAGCCTTATTGAGAAGCACCTCTGTAATTTCTTCAGTATCGTCTAAGCCTTCAATATCGCTTTCTGTAACGAGCCAAGCGTATCTTGTAAGAAGACCTGCTACGTTCCATTCATCACGACTTGCTTTTTCGGGGCAGTAGAATTCAACTGTTTCAGAAATTGTATCAACAATCATTTTCTGAATAAGAGCGCTTATATCTTCACCGTCAAGCACCTGATTACGCTGACTGTAAATAACCTCTCTCTGCTTATTCATAACGTCGTCGTATTTAAGAACGTTACGGCGGATAGCGAAGTTATTACCCTCAACCTTTTTCTGTGCATTTTCAATTGTTGAGGTGAAAAGCTTTGCCTCAATAGGCATATCGCCAATGCTCTTGAAGGCATCAAGAGTATTATAGAATCTGTCACCTGCGAAAAGTCTTAAAAGGTCATCCTCAGCAGAAAGATAGAAACGGCTTTCACCGGGGTCACCCTGACGACCTGCACGACCACGTAACTGATTATCGATACGTCTTGATTCGTGACGCTCTGTACCAATAATGTAAAGACCGCCTGCTTCGCGAACCTTCTCTGCTTCAAGGCTTGTTTCCTTCTTGAATTCTGCTTCTAACTGACGGAAGGTATTACGTGCATTGATAATATCTTCATTATCTGTTTCTGCAAAGCCGGTAGCTTCTGCAATAAGCTCGTCGTCAAATTCCATTTTCTTCATTTTATCCTTAGCCATAAACTCAGGGTTACCACCAAGGATAATATCGGTACCACGACCTGCCATATTCGTTGCGATTGTAACAGCACCGAATTTACCTGCCTGAGCAACTATCTCAGCTTCCCTCTCATGATATTTCGCATTGAGCACTACGTGAGGAATGCCCGCGCCCTTCAGCTTCTTTG
>JAZROI010000002.1:0-2749 GCA_045648585.1 Acutalibacteraceae bacterium | reverse complement strand
GGGGAGCGCACCAACCGATACCGTGAGTAAAGCCTGAAATATCTTTGATTTCTTTTGCCTTAACCCACTTTGCCTCCTCAGGAATAGGAGCAGCACCGTGAGCAGCACCCTGTGCGATAGGGCACATTGTTTCAACTTCATGTGAATACTTCATTAATTTTGACTCCTTTCGGAATGTTATTTTTACCGCATATTATTTTATTACATATTGACCGCTAAGTCAAGTAAAAGATTGACATTGAATTAACAAAATACATATGTAAATATCGACAAATTTATTAATTTTATATAAAGCTCTTGCAATTTTCGACTTTGATTATATAATAATATATTGGTTATTTTTTGTTTATTTCTATATGTTATGAATATATTTTAATAAAACTATTTTTTGAGAGGGTTAAAATGGTCTTTTCCAATCTTTTGTTTGTATACGCATTTTTGCCGTTGTGCATGCTTTTTTACATATTGCCTAAAAGCATAACGGCTAAAAATATCACACTTCTTATTTTCTCTTTAATTTTTTACACTTGGGGCGAGCCCGTATACGTTTTACTTCTTATAACGATGACCTTTTTTGATTGGCTTTTTGGTATTCTGATTGAAAAAGCCCAAACAATAAAAATCAAGAAGCTATTTTTATTCCTTGCTTGTGTTGTAAATTTAGGTCTTATTGGTTATTTCAAATACACAGGCTTCATTCTTACAAACGTTCAATCTGTTTTTGGTGTTCCTGAGGTTATACCCAAAATAGCTCTTCCCATCGGCATTTCGTTTTATACCTTCCAATTACTGTCATACGTTGTTGACGTTTACAGAAACGAGGTAAAGGCTCAAAAGAACTTCTTTTGGTTATTGCTTTATTCAAGCCTTTTTTATCAATGCATAGCAGGTCCTATCGTCAGATACAGTGACGTTCAGCGAGAAATCACCGAAAGAAAAGCAAGCTTTAATGACGTAAGTGAAGGTATTACACGCTTCACAGTAGGTCTTGGTAAAAAAGCTTTACTTGCTAACACCTGCGGTTCACTTTCAGATAATTTACTTGTTGCCGATTCGCTTATCACCTCTTCACCCGATATCGCATTAGCAGAGCTTTCATCTCGCTCGGTTGCGGGTATTTTCTTCGGTGTACTTTTCTATATGCTTCAGATATATCTCGACTTCTCTGCATATTCAGATATGGCTATAGGTATGGGGCAAATGGTTGGCTTCCATTTCAAAGAAAACTTCCTGTACCCCTACACCGCGAAATCAGTCACTGATTTCTGGCGCAGATGGCATATCTCTTTAAGCACGTTTTTCAGAGATTACGTTTACATTCCCTTGGGCGGTAACAGAAAAGGTAAATTTTACACCTACAGAAATCTTCTCATCGTATGGTTTCTTACGGGTCTTTGGCACGGTGCATCGTGGAACTTTATATTGTGGGGATTATTCTTCTTCGTGTTCCTCGTGATTGAAAAACTAGGCTTTTCAAAGCTTCTCGAGAAAATCCCCTCATTTTTCAGCCACGCTTATCTTCTTGTGGTAGTTTACTTTGGTTGGATTCTTTTCCGTTTTTCAGATTTCAGATTTATCCCCGTTGTTTTAAAAGGTCTTTTCGGTCTTAACGGAAACCCATTAATAGACTTTGAAACAAGAACACTTTTAATTTCAAACGTTATTTTTATAATTGTTGTTCTTTTCTCAGTTACTCCCCTTGTTAAAAGAATTGCAACAAAAGCAAAAGACAGTGAAAGCATGTCCTTCGGCAGATTTATTTATGCCGTTACGAATATACTTGCACCTATAGTTTTACTTCTTCTTTCAACGTTAACTCTTATAGGCGACAGCTATAATCCTTTCCTTTATTTCCAATTTTAACGGAGGCTTTTCTTTAAATGATTTATAACAAACCCCGCGATATAAACGTCGCACTTTTGCCTTTCGTACGAAAGAAAAAAGATAAAAAAATTAAAGAAAAAGTTAATAAAACAATTCTTGTGAAAACCGTTTCGTTTTTCATGCTTGTTTATTTAGGTACAATGGTTGCATTTATAATCCCCTTAAGACCTACGTATTCCGAAAGTGAAAAGAGAGATTTACATAAATTCCCTGAATTTACGTTAAGTGCTTTTGCTGACGGCAGTTATTTTTCTGATATTTCTCTTTGGTTTTCCGATACTTTTCCTTTCAGAGAAAAGCTTACTTTAGCAAACTCTTATATAAAAAAGCTTTCAGGTTTTGATTCAATTGCTATTCACGGCGACGTTGAAAGCGGTGACGAAATTCCCGATTCACCTTTGCAGGTACCTGTAACAGAAGAGACCACAATCCCCCAAACTACAGATAACCAATTGCCTGAAACAACAATCCCCGAAACCTCGGAAACTATTTCGGACACTAACGGTACCTCAAGCTCGGATGCACCTTCAACTCAATCATTAGGTGCTATCCTTGTTGCCGGTAACAGTGCTTACGAATATTATCATTATTCAAGCAAGCTTGCACCTGAGTTTATAAATGCAGTAAGCTCTATAAAACCTGTTTCAGGTAATACCGCTAACGTTTATTCATTACTTATACCCACGAGTATTGATATAACTCTTGATGATAATTTGAGAAAAGACGTTGCCTCAGCAGACCAGAAAAAAGCACTTGATTACTTCAATTCTTCAATTCAAAACGTTACTGCGGTAAACGGAATATATGATGCCCAAAGGCTTCACAGGAACGAGTACACGTATTTCCGTACCGACCACCATTGGAC
>JAZROI010000001.1:0-52554 GCA_045648585.1 Acutalibacteraceae bacterium | reverse complement strand
TATTGTGTTTTTTGTGGTAAAATCATTTTTGAAAGTGGGTGTGTTTTATGAGTGATAAAATTTTGGTTGTTGACGATGACCAAAATATTTGTGAGCTTTTACGACTTTATCTTGAAAAAGACGGTTTTGAAGCCGAGGTTGTAACTGACGGTTTAAATGCTATTAACGTGTTTAACAGCATAAATCCCGACCTTGTTCTTCTTGATATTATGCTTCCGGGTATGGATGGTTGGCAGATTTGCCGTGAAATAAGAAAAACTTCTCAGACACCTATAATTATGCTCACAGCTAAAACAGAAACCTTCGACAAGGTTTTAGGTCTTGAGCTTGGCGCTGACGACTACATCGCAAAGCCTTTTGAAACAAAAGAGGTTGTTGCTCGTATAAAAGCAGTTTTAAGACGTTCTTGCAATAAGAATGACTCTTCAAATGCTATTAAAGAAGTTAATTTTGACAAGCTTATGATTAACCTTACTAACTACGAGCTTAAGGTTGACGGAAAAACAATCGATACTCCCCCTAAAGAATTAGAGCTTATTTTCCATCTTGCAAGTAATCCTAACAGAGTTTACACAAGAGATCAGCTTCTCGACGAGGTATGGGGCTTTGAGTATTACGGTGACTCAAGAACTGTTGACGTTCACGTTAAACGATTAAGAGAAAAGCTTGAAGGCGTTTCAGATAAATGGGAATTAAAACCCGTTTGGGGCGTCGGATATAAATTTGAAACAAAATAATACGGTGATAAAATGTCGCGATTTTACTCAAAAAAAGGAACATTCTTTTTAAAGTATTTCTGCATTTTTTCAGCAATTGTTTTAGTAAGCTTTTTTATAATCGGCATTGCCCTTATGGCTTTTGTCACAAATTTTTTGAGAACAGAAAATTTAGACAATACCGCCCTTTATTCTAAAAAAATTGCTACAACAATGACGGACTTACTTAATTCCCCTACTGCAAAAAACAACCCTGAGGGTGCGACTCTTGTCGTTTTAAAAACCCTTGATATTATGTCAGAGTGTTCAGGTAATGACGTTTACATCTGTAACAACGAAGGCATTGTTATCGCCTGCCCCGAAACGTTGTCAGGATTTAATTTAAGTTCTGAGGATTGCGAAATACACAAGGATATGAAAATTCCTTTGTCATACATCGAAAAGGTTAAAAGACACGGTATATCCGAATTTTCTACCTTAGGCTCTGTTTACGAAAGCATTCACTCTATAGCTATTGAGCCAATTTTTTCTAACGATACTTTTGTAGGTGCAGCAATTACAGCATCCCCCCTTTCAAACACGGTTGTAGCGTATTTAACGAACATATTTAAAATGTTCCTTTTTGCAGCCTTTATCGCTCTTGTGCTTGTAACAATTGCCGTATATATTCTTACGGGTAGAATTGCAAAGCCTATAAGAAACCTTGAAACTGCTACGAGGTGCTACAGTTCAGGAGATTTCTCATATAGAGTTCCTGAAATCCACTCAAGAGATGAGCTATCAGAGTTGATAATCAAATTCAATTCAATGGCAAACTCTCTTGAACAGCTTGAAAATTCACGAAGAAGCTTTGTAGCTAACGTTTCTCACGAATTCAAAACACCTATGACTACTATAGGCGGTTTTATAAACGGCATACTTGACGGTACAATTCCCGAAGAAAAACAAGCTTATTATCTTGAAATTGTTGCTTCTGAAATAAACCGACTTTCAAGAATGGTTACTACAATGCTCAATATTTCAAAAATTGAAACAGGCAACGTGGAGCTTACAGTTGAACAGTTTGACATAACAGAAAAGCTTGTAACAACCTTCTTAGGCTTTGAACAGCTCATTTCAAAGAAAAATATTTCAGTAGGCGGTTTTGATGATTTACCAAAAGTATTAGTTCACGGTGACAGTGCAATGCTTGACCAGGTTGTTTACAATCTTGTTGATAACGCAGTTAAATTCACCGATGAAAACGGTAAGATCCTCGTAAACGCCGCATCAGATAAGCATTTTATTTATTTTTCAATAACCAACTCGGGTAAAGGTATTCCGAAAAAAGATATCGACAAGGTTTTTGAAAGATTTTATAAAGTTGACCAATCACGCAGTACCGACGTTAAAAGTACAGGTTTAGGTCTTTTCCTCATAAAGAGTATAATAGACCTTCACGGCGGAACAATAACCGCAGAAAGCGAACCTGATAACTTCACTCGCTTTACAGTTAAACTTCCTAAATAATTAATACACATTTATCAATATTCATATCGGAGGTCAATATGGACGATTTTTTCAGCATGAAACCAAATAACGATTCTAACAACAGTGATTCTGCTCCACACTCCAGCCCAAGCAGCACACCTTACAGCACTTCTGCAAGCAGCACGCCTTACGCACCCCCTGCAAGCAGTGATCCTTTTAATACTCCACCACCAAATCCCCGTCCCCGTACAGAATATAACAGGACACCTTACGGCGCACCGCACGGAACGTATGGCACTAGACCGGACACTCCTAATTTTAGTACTCCGCCGGACAATGGTCCACATTTTAATCCATCTTACTCTAATATGGGCTACTACCCCCCAAAATCAAGAAAAAAGAAAAATTCGGGCAAAAAGCTTTTCGCTGTGCTTATCTGCATTTGCATTGTTGTTGCCTCAATAGCTATAGGCAGTTCTTTCGCTGATGATGACACTACTAAAAAACCTTCTACTCAGCAAAACGATAAAAACAACGACGCAACAATAAACGGTGCAAAGCCTAACGTTGAAGACTCACCTATTACCTTTGACGAATACTCAGGCAAGGGTCAGATGACTCCTGAACAAATTTACGATTCAGTTAAAGACGTTAACGTAGGCGTTATTGTTTACGCTCAAAACCAAAAGGTTGGCGAAGGCTCAGGTATCATTGTAGGCGAGGATGAAACAAAAACTTATACTTATATCATTACCGCTGCTCACGTTATTTCTGATTCGGGCGTAAGCGTTCAGGTACAGTTTAACGATGAAACTGAAATAGATGCTAAAATTATAGGCTTCGACTCTAAAACCGACATTGGTGTTTTAAGAGTTGAAAAAACAGGCTTTAAGGCTGCGGTTTTTGGCAATTCGGACAATCTCAAGGTTGGTCAGAGTGTTTACGCAATTGGTAACCCCGGTGGTACTGTTTTCTTTGGCTCGTTTACCCCAGGTATGGTTAGCGCTATTGACAGACCCATTTCGACCTCTGCAAGTGCTTACGACCTCCCTTGTATTCAGCATACAGCAGCTATTAACCCCGGTAACTCAGGCGGTGCTCTTGTAAATGAATTCGGTCAGGTTATAGGTCTTAACTCCTCAAAAATCACAAGCACAGAATACGAAGGTATGGGCTTCTCTGTTCCATCAAACACAATGCTCAAAATATACAACGAAATCGTAGCAAACGGTTACGTTACAAACAGACCTATGCTTGGTATTTCTTACTACACTGTTGCAAGCGATTACACCTATTCTGCAATTGCATGGCAGAACAATCTTCCCTACGGTTCAATTGTTATAGCGGCTATTGCAGAAAACAATGACCTTGTTAATAACGGTGTTCAGGTCGGTGATATAATTATAGGTGTTAACGGTACTCCCCTTGATTCTACAGATATTCTTCTTGAGGTTATTGAAAATGCAAATGTTGGAGATACAATTACTCTTACAATTTGCCGTCTTGATAATAGCGGAAAAGTAGCAAATAAATTTGATGCAGCTGTAAAGCTTGTTGAAGATAAAGGTGAAACTAATATCACTCAACAGCAGCAACAACAGCAACAAGAAGACCCGTTCAGCAGTTACTTTGAGCACTACTTTGGATATTGATAAATACTAATTGATAAATTAACAAAAACAAAAAACTTAGAAGTTCAAACGAGCTTCTAAGTTTTTTATTTTATCATATTATTTTTCCCATCTGTCGATAGCACCGCGTTGAAGAGCACCTACAATTCTTTCGGGAACGTCACCATAGGTTTTTGACAATTCTCTTAAAAGAATTTTCGCATCCTCACGTTTTGTATGCTCATTAGCGGGGCAAGCACTTTCGATAACAGGTAGTTTTACCCTTTCAAGACTTTGTTCTATCTCTCTTTCTCTGACGTAAACTAACGGTCTTATCATTGTTATATCTTTTCTCGAAAGATAAGTTACAGGAGCAAAGCAACCGATTCGGCTTTCAATAAGAAGATTCATCATAAAGGTTTCTGCGGCATCGTCAAGGTGATGACCGAGAGCAATTTTATTGCACCCTAATTCTTTTGCGGTATCGTGTAAAATACCTCTTCTCATTCTTGAACACAAAGAGCAAGGTGACGGCTCTTTTCTTATGTTAAAAATAATCTCGTATAAATCCGTAGGCTTAACTACGTATTCGATGCCATATTCATCGCACATTTTTTTTATTTCTGAAAAATCACCGTCTTTGCCGTTAAACCGCATATCAAGAGTTATAGCAACCAACTCGAATTTTTCAGAATGAAATCTTTTCAATTCGCAAAGAACCTTTAAAAGCATAAGAGAATCCTTGCCGCCTGAAACGCCTACAGCAATTTTATCTCCGTCTTTTATCATTCCGTAATCGCTGACAGCAGCTCTTACCCTACTTAAAATTCTTCTCATAATTACTCTTTCTTATTTTTGTTTTTTTCTTCAGCACCTGATACGTCTATATCCTCTTCTTTAGGCACTCGCTTTAAGCTAATAACGAGAATTATAACGGCAACAACCAACGCAACGGATAATACTGCAATATACGTATTTCTTTTTACATTTTTAGCTTCTTCCTCTTTTTCACCGTAAAGGAATAAATTGTCGCTCTCTGCCACGTCGGAAATATCGGTATAACGTTCGTTAACGTCGATAGTAAGCTCTATCTCACCCTCTTCAGCCTTTGCAAAAGCTACGGGAGTGCACGTTGTAAAAAGCACTAAAACAGAAAATAAAACCGCTAAAAATCTTTTAGTCATAAAATTAATACTCTCCATTTAAAACTTTATTTTTTAAGGCTTCCATAGCCTTTCCAAGAGCCTTACGAGGACAGGCAACGTTTAGCCTTGAAAAGCCTTTACCACCCTCGCCAAACCAAAATCCAGGGTCTTGAATAATACCGCATTTTTCAACGAGGAATTTATCAAGCTCATCATCGTTAAGCTTTAATTCTCGCATATCAAGCCATACAAGATACGTGCCCTCGCATTTATACATTTTTATTTGAGGAATTTCATCAATAACGCTTTTAACGTATTCTATATTATCTTCAACGTAAGCATTCATAGCATCCACCCAATAATCACACTGAGTATAAGCCGCTATAGTTGCAGGTCTTGAAACACAGTTTATTGATGAATAACCGTCAATTGAAAGTTGTTTTTGAAATTTATTTCTTAAAGCTTCATCGGCAATAATAATATTAGATGTACCGAGCCCCGCAAGGTTAAAGGTTTTGCTAACTGCCGTACAAATAACAGTATTCCTTTTAAACTCTTCATCAACGTTATAAATAACCGTATGCTCTACACCTTTTCTTACAATATCAAAATGTATTTCATCGCTTATAAGAATAACGTTATTATTTAAACAGATGTCACCGATTCTTTTAAGCTCATCTTTAGTCCACACTCTGCCTACGGGGTTATGAGGACTGCAAAGAAGCATCATTTTAACGTCAGGCTCTGATGCTATTTTTTCAAGCTCATCAAAATTAATTTTATAACTGTCATTAACAGCAACAAGTGGGGTATCTGCTATAACTCTGCCGTTATTGATAATAGAAGCAGAGAAGGGATAGTAAACCGGAGTTTGTATTATAATCTTATCACCGGGCTCGGTAAAGGCTCTTATTGCCGTGTTTATAGCAAAGACAACGCCACCAACACAGGTTATCCAATCATTTTCAATCTCGAAATCGTGACGGCGTTTCATAAAAGCTTTTACAGAATTTCTGTAAAGCTCATCACCGTTTGTATAGCAAAAAAAGCCGTTATCAGTAAAGCTTTTAATAGCCGACCTTACCTCTTCGGGTGTTTTAAACTCCATATCTGCAACTGAAAGCGGATAAGCGCCTCTTTCAATTACACCGTCGGGGACTATTGTATCCCACTTATAAGAGCCCGTATTTTTACGGTTATAAATCTCATCAAACATAAATTAAGCCTCTATGAATAAAATTGAAGATGCGAGCATAGCCTGACCCCAGAAATATGTAAGAATATTAAATATCTTTAATGGGTAATTTTTCTTTTGACCGCCAAAAGAAATTATACCTAAGGTTGCATCTGAAAGAACAAAGAACAAAGAGCCAAGACTCAACAAAACAAATGCAACTATACCGTATGGTGAACCGCTTTTATAATAGTTATAGCCTAAAGCAGATGCTTTAATAAACATAAACGTAACTATAGCAAAATAGAAATAAATACCTATTTTAAGAATTTTAGGGTTAAGCTTTACTTTAAAGACCTTTAAAGCAACAAGCCCCAACGCGATAAAAAGTATCTCAACAGCAATTTCTACAGCACTAATCATTTCGTAATCAGGGAAAAGCTTAGGCAAGGTTCTTACGTAAGCACCTATATAGAAGAAGTGACCTATAAGAAAGCTTAAAAAGCCTGTTACGAAATATGCATCAGAGGGTTTGGCATGAAGAAAATAGTCACCTATCCAACCGAAAATAAGACCAACAATCATTATAATTGCATAGGTTGACGTATTGCCTGCGATATATATAGACAGTACACCTATTGAAACAAACATCGTAGAGCAAATCATTTTTAAAACAAGTGATTTTCTGCATTTTTCAGGCCAAAGAGCTTTTAAGTACCAAGGCACACAAAAAACGAGAACAAGTAAGCATATACCAAAAAGTATTTTTAATAACACGCCTATATCCCCTTAATGAATTTATATTTATATATACAATTGTAGCATAACAGCTTTGATTTGTAAATGCTAAAGAACAAATATTGAGCATAAGAAAAAGCCTCTTCGGATAACCGAAGAGGCTTGAGATTATTTTGATTAATACTGTAAATCAGAGATAATCATTGTGTTGAAGAGCTCCTGTTTGTCAATCTGGAATTCAGAAATACCTAAAACTTTACCGCCACCTGTAATAGCAACGTTCATATACTGTTCAAGTCTGATAATCTGATTTGTGTTTGTGTCATACTCAACAACTGCTTTACAATCGTGGTAAACAAGGCTGTATTTAACTTCTTTAATAACTGCCTGAACTGCACCACCATTAATAGTGTTGTCGATATCTGCCTTTGAAAGAGGTGAGAACATAGCACCTACGTTACTAGGAGATGTTGTTGCACCTTCAGCCATGGGTTCGGGGTTATTTTCATCCTTAAGCTCGATTGTGATTCTTGCTTTGCCGTTACCAAGGTCTTCGTACTTTGTACTTTCAATAGCATTTACATCTGTAAGATAGCAACCTTTTTCACATTTGTAAACAGGGAACCATCTCATATCGCCACCCTTTTCAACGATTTCAGGGTCAGCTTCTGCAGTTTCTTTAGATGTCATAAGGTCAAGAGAGTCAACAAGTTTAAGAATTGTACCGATGAGGCCTTCACCCTTAGAGATAACACGGTTTGCTGAGTCAGAAGGAAGCTCCTGATACTCAACCTTTTTGTAACCGGGCTTGTCAGCTTTAGCTTTGTTCATAAGGTCTGTGTAGATTTTAAGAACTTCTTCATTGCTCTTTGACTGATTTGCTGCACCGCCGTTGTTATTACCTGCGGGAGCAGTTGTAGCTGTATTACCGCTATTGTTGTTACCTGCTGGAGCCTGAGTTGCACCTGTGTTGCCTGAGGGAGCTTGTGTAGGTGTTGTGCTACCGCCGTTATTTGCAGGTGTGTTTGTGTTGTTGCTTGCACCGTTATTGGTGTTAACGTTTGCATCATTATTTGTATTAGCAACAGTACCTGTCTGAGTTGTACCCTTTGCAAGGAAAATAACTGATGCTACTGAAACCGCATTGCTTGTAATAAGTGTAAATACAAGAACGATAGTTGCGATTATAGCAATTACTTTGATGTTTGAATTACTCATTGGAATAATCTCCTTTCGAATTTCAAAGGCTTCTCGGCCTATATGTATTAAGAATAACTTAAAATACCAAAAAAGTCAATATATTATTGCAAAAAGACCATTTAGTTTACAAAAGAAAAACCGACCCGAAAAATCGGGTCGGTATGAATGCGATATTAAAAATTAATATGCGAAATCCCAGAATTTAGCACGGAAGCAAAGAACACCGTCACCAGAAAGTGAACCAACGATAAGTTTAGCTTCTGCCTTTAATTCTGCATGACATTCGTGTGTAATACCTACGAATTTACCATCTTTTGTCATTTCAGCTGTAACTGTGAAAGCTTTGTAGTTAAGCTCTGCTGTTTTAAGTTCTTTAACGATAGCTTTAATAGCACCGTTGTTCTGAATTTCGTTTGTAACAGCTGACATATAAAGAAGGTCTCTAGACATAAGAGCAACACCATCTGTATCCTGTTCAGTGGGGTTAACCTTGTCTTTCATAACGATAGTGATAACGTAGTTACCGTTAACTTCTTTTGAAGTTACGCTCTGTACTTCGTTCATTGTACAGTTACTTACGGGCATACGGTTCTTAGAATCGTCTGTGCCTTTAGCATTGTCTTTAACTTCAGCTTTATCTTCTGATGTTACGAAGCCTTTGATGATGTTTGCAAGAACTTCGTTACCGATGTTAATCTGTTCGATTTCCTGCCATGATTTTACTTTGTATGCAGCTGAACCGTTTGCTTTAATATCGTTAACAGCATCCTGGAAGAACTTAAGAGCAGCTTCGGGAGCCATTACGTTGCCGTTAGCAGCAGGAGCCTGTGTAGCACCTGTGTTGTCGCCAGCGGGAGCCTGTGTAGCACCTGTGTTACCTGAGGGAGCAGTTGTAGCTGTGTTACCTGCAGGAGCCTGAGTTACTGCTGTGTTGCCGCTGTTGCCTGCGGGTGTCTGAGTCTGAGTACCTGCATTGCCTGCGGGTGCGTTTACATCTGTGTTTGTACCTGCGTTTGTGCCTGCCTCAACAGTAGCGCCTGTTGAACCTTTTGCAAGGATAACAACTGAAGCAATTGAAACTACATTGCTTGTGAGAACAGTAAGGCAAAGAGCTACAGTAAGAATTATAGCAATTACCTTCATATCTGTGTTTTTCATTGGTATAATACCCCTTTCAAATTTGTGTACTGTTAAGACAATACCACACTATTTTTCAGTATTTTAAGATTACCTCAAAACAAGAAAAATGTCAAGTGTATTTTATTTCAAATACACTTGACACAACTATTTTCGTCAAAAAGACCAAAAATCACCACATTTTTTGTGAATTCCATATATTGCGTGCATATTCGTTAATCGCTCTGTCAGCGGCAAATCTGCCTGAATATGCAATATTAAGAAGTGACATTCTGTTCCATTCTTTTTCGTTGAGGAAGGTTTCTCTGACCTTCTTCTGTGCTCTTTGATAATCTGCGAAATCAGCAAGCACCATAAAGGGATCGTGATGAATAATTGTACCCGCAATATCAGAGAAGTCTTTACCGTCGATTCCGCCCTTTAAGATGAAATCAATAACCTTTCTGAGCTCGGGGTTATTATTATAATATGTTTGAGGATTATAGCCTCTGTTGCGAAGCTCGTTAACCTCAGGAGTTTTCATACCGAAGAGGAACATATTATCGTCCCCTACCGCTTCGTGAATTTCAACATTTGCACCGTCAAGAGTACCGATAGTAATAGCACCGTTCATCATAAGCTTCATATTACCCGTACCGCTTGCCTCTTTACCTGCAAGTGAAATCTGCTCTGATACGTCTGCTGCGGGCATAAGTCTTTCGGCATTTGTAACGTTGTAATCTTCAACGTAAAGCACTTTAAGTCTGCCTTTTACGTCGGGGTCTTTATCAATCATTTCACCCATTGCGAGAATCATACTGATAATTCTCTGCGCAACGTAGTAACCGGGAGCAGCCTTTGCACCGAAAATATACGTTTTAGGAACGAAGCTACCGTTGGGGTTTTCTTTTATTGCAAGATACTCTGAAATGATATTGAGTGCGTTAAGGTGCTGACGTTTATACTCGTGAAGACGTTTAACCTGAACGTCAAAAATTGAGTTTGTATCAAGCTTTACGCCTGTAGTTTTCTGAATATGCTTTGCGAATGCTTCTTTGTTTGCCTTTTTGATTTCGCCGATTTTCTTAAGAACCTCTTCATCATCCTTGAAATCAGCAAGCTTTGAAAGATGCTCTGCATCGTAAACGAATTTATCGCTACGGAGAAGCTCTGTAAGATATTCGGTAAGCTTGGGGTTAGCCTGACACAACCAACGTCTGTGAGCAATACCGTTTGTAACGTTTGTAAACTTATCGGGAGTAAGCTTATAAAAATCATTGAAAAGGCTATCCTTAAGAATCTGGCTATGAAGAGCAGAAACACCGTTTACGCTATGGCAAGCAGCAACACAAAGGTTTGCCATTCTTACTGCACCGCCTGATATAATAGCTGTTCTTTCAACGTAATCAGCGTCGTGGGTTGACTCCCAAACGTAAGAACGAAAGCGATTATCCATCTCTTTAATGATGTCGTATATACGGGGAATAAGACGTTTTACAAGGTCTTCACTCCAGCATTCAAGAGCCTCACTCATAACGGTATGGTTTGTATAAGCAACTGTATTTGTAACAAGTCGCCATGCATCATCCCAACCGTAGCCACACTCGTCAAGAAGAATTCTCATAAGCTCGGGAATTGCCATTGTAGGATGAGTATCGTTAATGTGGATTGCAAGCTTTTCGGGAAGATTGTCAACTGTGCCGTATTCACGAAGATGATGACGAACTATATCCTGAACTGATGCAGAAACGAGGAAATACTGCTGACGGAGTCTTAAGGATTTACCCTCGGGATGATTATCCATAGGATAAAGAACCTTGCTTATAACCTCTGCCATTGCCTGACGCTCCATAGAACGCATAAAGTCACCCTGATTAAAGGACTTCATATCAAACTCGGGAGCCTTTGCACTCCAAAGACGAAGACAGCTAACGCCCTTACCGTCTTTACCTGCAACGAACATATCGTAAGGAACAGCCTGAATAACGTTACCGTCTTTGATTTCAACGTGGTGATATTGGTTATCCCATATTTCATCAACGTAGCCCTCAAAGCAAACGTTAACCGAGCTGCTTTCTCTCGGAACGTGCCAAACCTCACCGCCGGGAAGCCAGTTATCGGGAAGCTCAGTCTGTCTGCCTTCAATAAGCTTCTGACGGAAAATACCGTATTCATAAAGAATTGAATAGCCTCTTGCGGGGTAACCCTGAGTTGCAAGAGCATCAAGATAGCAAGCAGCAAGTCTGCCAAGACCACCGTTACCTAAGCCCGCATCAGGCTCACATTCGTAAAGATTATCGAGCTTAATACCGTAATCCTTAAGAACGCTTGCAAATGTATTTGTAAGATTAAGATTGAAAAGCGTATTTTTAAGAGAACGCCCCATAAGGAATTCCATTGAAAGATAGCAAACTCTCTTTTTGCCTTCTTCATCGGCTTTTTTTGTTTGCTCCGCTCTTCCCTGAGCCATCATATCGCGAACAATCATAGTTACGGCTTTATAATATTGCTCATAGGTTGCGTTTTCGGTTGAGATGCCGAAATAATGGAGAAGTTTATTCTCAAGCATTTCCTTTGCTTGCTTCTTTGTAAGCTTATAATTCATACAAATCCTCCAAAAAAATATTTAAAAAGTGGGTTTTTCACCCCTATGTTTATACATTTTACACTAAAATCACGCCAAAATCAACTATAATGCAAAAAAATATGCATAATATATTATGTTAATTTTTGGATATATTTTTGTTGATTGTAACAAGCAACAAAAAAACAAAAAGACACCCTATTGGATGTCTTCTTTTTCATGGCGCAGAAGGAGAGACTCGCAAGGCTCTGCCTTGCGTTTGCTACGCAAACAACCGATTATGTTCGGCTTCGCCGAGCGAGTTCGAGTCTCTCTCGAAAAACCAAGTTTATATAAAAACAAAAAGACACCCTATTGGATGTCTTCTTTTTCATGGCGCAGAAGGAGAGACTCGAACTCTCGCGCCGGTTTCCCGACCTACGCCCTTAGCAGGGGCGCCTCGTCACCAACTTGAGTACTTCTGCATTGGTAACTGAGAAACAGTTATTTAATTGTCCTCGATAGAGGTGGCGCAGAGAGTGGGATTCGAACCCACGGTACGTTTCCGTACGACGGTTTTCAAGACCGTTCCGTTATAACCACTTCGGTATCTCTGCATTTGATAGCCTTGATATATTATCACACGAAAACAAAAATGTCAACTGCTTTTTCATATTTTTTATAAAATATATTTTCGCAAAATTAAATTTAGTTTTCTTTTTGCTTATCAAAACTAATTTTTCCCTTCATCCTGCTTCATATTCTTAAAAAATACCACCATAAAGGGTAACGAAACAATAAATGTAATTACGTCTGTTATAGTTTGTGAAATTTGAATACCCGTTAAGCCGATTAGCCTTGATGATATGAGAAGAACGGGAATAAAAACAAGACCGCTTCTCAATGCTGATAAAAAGGTTGCGGTTTTATTTTTGCCAATACTTTGAAACATCATATTGCTACAGATACTCAAGGGCTGGAAAAACAACGCTATAAGCTGAGCTTTTAGGGCGAAAGATCCAATCTCAATAACAAGCGGGTCATCTCTGAAAAGACCTACAAGGTGGTCACTTAACAAAAGACCTATAACTGCGAGAATGCTTAAAAGCACTTCCCCTACTCCCCAGGTAAAGAAAAAGCCTTTTTTTACTCTTTTGAATTTCTTTGCACCGTAATTGAAGGAGCAAACAGGCTGAAAGCCTTGACCTATACCTAAACCTACGGCAAATATAAAGAAGCATATTCTGTTTACTATAGTCATACCTGCAACAGCGGCGTCACCGTAAAGCCCTGCGGCATTATTGAGAAGCATTGTTGAAACGCTCGAAAGACCTTGTCGCATAAGGCTGGGAAAGCCCGTTGAGCAAATTGAAGGTAAATTCTTTACACCGTTTTTTAAACAAGAAAACGAAAGTCTGCTTTGAGTTTTACCTCTTAAAAACATACTTAAAAGAATAAAAAAGCTTATAAGCTGTGAAACAGCGGTAGAAATACCCGCACCGTGTATACCCATATGAAATACTCTTATAAGAAGAAAGTCGCCGAATATATTAAGAATACCGCCCGTAGTAAGACCTATCATAGCAAGAGCGGCTTTACCCTCGTAACGAAGAATATTATTAAGCACGAAGCTTGTCATTGTAATTGGGGCTGCAAAAAGAATCCATAAAGCATAGTCCTGGGCATAAGGAAGAATTGTATCAGTGCTTCCTAAGAGGCGTAAAAACGGCGTTGAAAACAAAAGACCGAAAACAGTTATAACAAGACCAGCTAATAAAGAAGTGAAAAAAGAGGTTGAAGCAACGTAGTTTGCGGTTTCCGTATCCTTTGCACCTAATTTTCGTGAAATGATACTTCCCGCACCGTGACCAAGCATAAAGCCTACCGCCTGAATAACTGCCATAAGACCGAAAACAATACCAACCGCACCGCTGGCACTTGTGCCGAGAGTGCCGACAAAATACGTGTCAGCCATATTATATATATTTGTAATAAGCATACTTATAGTAGTTGGTATACCAAGCTTTATTATCAAAGCACCAACCGGTGTTTCGGTCATAAATTTATATTGCTTATCTGCAGATTTGCTTGCTTCCATTTTCTCACCGCCTTTTTAAATTATATCACTCAAAAACAAAAAGAGCAAGGCAATGCCTTGAGAAAAAAAATTATCATTCGTCTAAATATCAGTTCCATTCGTTTAACCTGTCATAGACAATAATGTTGATAGTAAGCTATCAAATGAAGTACTCGCTCTGCTCGTAATGAAGTTATGTCCTGCGGACATAAATAAAAAACCGACAAGTAAAACTTGTCGGTTTTTGGCAGCGGGATAGGGATTCGAACCCCAACAAACAGAGTCAGAGTCTGTCGTGCTACCGTTACACTATCCCGCTAAGAACGTGAGTTATTATACTCTCTCTTTTTTTAAATGTCAATACTTTTTTTATATTTCCCTAAAAATATTTTTATATTCTTTTTTAAAACAAGAAAACCTGAGAAACTAGCAAAAACACTACCCCCGGAACGGAAAACAGTGCACTGAAGATTAAAGAATACAAATTAACACCAATGCTTAACGGTATAAAGTACGAAATTGCTCCTACCGCACAAATTGCTCCTACTCCGCCTACGATACTTGTTAAAAAGGCTTTTACAAAGCTACCGCTTAATTTGAATATAAAAAGAGAGAATACGAATAGTATTGCAAGAAAAATATAAATATTCATTTTTCTTTCTCTCCTTTCAAACGCTTCAATAGGTAATCGTGCTTTGTTTCAAGGCTTTTTAGTTCAAGAACAATTGATTCTACAAGCATTATATCGGTAGCCTGAGATAATTTAAAATAGGCGAGCTTAATTTTCAGCCGTGTTTCTTCGACCTCTTTTTTCAACAAATCCTCTTCGCTCATATTTTTTATTCTTTTATACAACTGTGTTGAATACACGTTAGTCACCTCGTATAAAAATATGTATTTAAAATATATTTTATTACAGATTATTAAAGGGCGTTTATGAGCATAATTATTAAGGATAATAGTTTAGAGAGTATTAAATTCACTCTCAAAGGAGGATTTATGAACAGACATTCTTATACTTATGAGCAATACTGTAACATTGTTGGCAAAAACGTCATTATTCAAGAGCAAACCTTTTTAAGCGGCAAAAAGAAAATCCGTTGCCTTCATTTTCACAAATTCAAATGCGATGAAGCGGGCGGTTGTCAAAATAAATACGTAAAAAGACGAATAGATAAAGCCGCAGAAAAATATGAAAACGAAAAGAATAATGAACAAGAAAAGGCGACAGAAAAAACAATTGAAAAATCAATAGACGAATAGTATAATTAACCCGTATTATTTTTACGGGTGGTGATTTTTTGGCAGGAGTTTATATTCATATACCGTTTTGCAAATCAAAATGTCCGTACTGTGATTTCTACTCTTACTGCTCAAAAGAAAATGAGCGAAAAAGCTACGTTGATGCCCTCGTAAACGAAATTGAAACCTTGTCACGTTGCGGTGAATTTGTATCCACACCACCTGAAGCAGATACGTTATATTTAGGCGGCGGAACTCCGTCAGTTTTATCGGGTGAAGAGCTTTTCAGAATCATCACTACTGCAAGGAAAAGATTCAATATAGACTCTTCGTTAGAAATCACCGTTGAATGCAACCCAAGCTCAGATATAGAAAGCATTGCACCGTTTCTTGCAAAAGCAGGTGTAAACAGAATATCTTTAGGTCTTCAATCGGCAGTTGATAAAGAAAGAAAAGCTCTCGGCAGAGCTTCTACAAAGGAAGAAGTAAAACAAGCGATTGAGGTATTTAAGAAAAACGGCATTAACAATATATCCCTTGATATTATGCTTGGTGTCCCCTATCAAACAAAAGAATCGCTAAATGAAACACTTGATTTTGTTATCAATAGCGGAGCTACCCATATCAGCTCATATATATTGAAAATTGAAGACGGCACATTCTTCCAAAAAAACTATGACAGATATGATTTCCCCGACGAAGATGCAACCTGCGACTTTTATCTTCAATGCTTCGACAGATTGAAAAAAGCAGGCTTTAATCATTACGAAATATCAAATGCCGCACTCCCCAATTTCGAAAGCCGTCACAACACAAAATACTGGACTCTTGACGACTATCTCGGTATAGGTCCCGGTGCTCACTCTTTTATTAACGGCAAGAGGTTTTATTTCCCAAGCGATACCGAATATTTTATAAACGGCGGCAAGGCAGTTTTTGATTGTAACGGTGGCGATTGCGAAGAATATATAATGCTTTCCCTCCGTCTTTCAAAAGGTCTTAACCTTACTGATTTAAAAAAGAAGTATGAGAATGCACCTATTGAAAAAATAACAAAAAAAGCCTCTTTCCTTAAAGAAAAAGGATTGATAAATTTTGACGGTAACACCGTATCACTAACAGAAAACGGTTTTTTACTGTCAAACAATATAATTTCAGAGTTGATATATTAATTAAATATTTTTTAGAAAACAAAAAGTTGTTGTACTCGCTTGAATACAACAACTTTTTCTTTATTTTTAATCTGCAGAGCTTCTTGCAATTTTTCTTCCGTTTGCCTCATGCTCGGAAAGTGAATTTGCATAATAAATATTACCATCGTCATCGTGACGGAAATAATAGTAATTTGTATCTTCGGGGAAAAGAGCCGCTCTTATAGCTGAATCACCGGGATTACCGATAGCACCTACAGGAAGACCTGTACAAGCATCGCTGTAAGTATCGTAATTATCACGGTAAGAAATATATTTCTGAATATCCTCGGTCGTTGAGGTAAGAGTAGGTTTAATTGTTTCAAGAAGATATTTTTCTGTAGAGTCGCACTCAATCTTCGGGAAAACAGAGGGCTTAGCAAGACGGTTATAAAGTACTGATGAAATTGTGGGCATTTGAGAGCTTGTTGCTGCCTCTGCCTGAAGAATTGATGCCATTACAATTGCTTCATCAACACTAACCCCTAAAGCATCTGCTTGAGCTTGATATTCTGTAGTCCATCTGTTTTGGAAGTTATCGAGGAATCGTCTTACAACGCTTGCAGCATTTTCACCGATATAGAATTCATAGGTATCAGGATACATATACCCTTCAAGCATTCTGAAACGAAGCTCTTTGTTGTCAATTGCAGCAACAAAATCATACTCTTCAGAAAAATCCACCATTTCAAGAGTTGAAATGAAGCTCGATGCCGTGCAAACCTCGTTTGCTTCAAGCTTTTCTGCTATCTGATCAACAGTCCAGCCTTCAGGGAAGGTAAGCTTAATAGTTTCAGAAAGAGTAACGTCAGCCTGCATCGTTGCTAACATATTCTCGATACCCATATTGGGATTAAGCGTATACACGCCTGAAACGTAATCGCCGCCTTTATCAAGAATCTTTACGAAAAGCTTACAGAAAAGACCATTGTGAATAAGGTCTTTATCCTTAAGCGTGTTAATAACCTCGCTATCACTCATTTTTTCAGAAATTGTTACCTCAATGGCAACGTCTTCAGTCTTAATAGCAAGAACATCGTTTATACAGTTGATTCCGTAAATACAAAGCAAAACACTTGAAAACACTATTATCGCAAGCATAAGTGCTACTTTAGAAAAATTTTCGGATAACAACAATTTTCCAAAGAAGGTTGTTGAGCGTTTTTTCTTCTTAGCTTCTTTAGCCGCCTTTAAATCATTCTGCTTTTGAGTAATTGGTGGTGCAGAAACGCGAAACCTGTCTGAATTATTTCTTTGACGAATAGGTGTGTCTTTACTCTTTTGAGCATCCTTTTTCATATCTTTGGGCGGATTCGAGAAATACACGCCGGGATTCCTTGCAGGCTTCTCAGCTGAATCACTGTTAATATTGACTTTAAAGCTATCTATTTTTTTCTGCCTTTCTGACTGAGTTTTTTCAACTCGAGTGTCAAAAGATTGCTTTTCGTCATCTTTTTTGGTTTTTTTAGCTGTGCTATCATCTTCAAACACACTTAAAAGTTCGTCATAATCCTTGAATTCATCACGAGCCATATTTAAACCTCCTTTTCAATTACGGTGATATGCTTTTCTGTCAGAACTAAATCAACAGCTCTGTCATACTTACCGTGAAATAACTCTTCGGTTATATTTTCTTCGTAACAAATGCCCACAGTTGAGCCCTCGTAACGAGAAAGATATCTATCATAATAGCCTTTACCGTAGCCTAAACGAAAGCCGTTTTTGTCAAACATAAACGCAGGGACTACGCAAACGGTGTTTTGAGTTTTTACAACCTTTTTTTCGGCATTGGACTGAGGCTCCAAAACACCGAAAGAGCCGGGTAAAAGCTCATCGAGGGATGAAATACGATAAAAATTCATTTCGGCTTTATCGCCCTCGCACCTTGGTACTGCTACTGATTTTCCCGATTTTAAAAGAGTGTTTATAAACTCTCTCGTGTCAACCTCAATAGGTGTAGACACATAGCATAAAACCGTTTCGGCCTCTCTTACAGACCACAGATTAAGTAGCTTATTACATATTTTTTTATCGGCAGAGGATTTTATTTCAGCATCCATTGAAAGACGTTTTTCTTTCGTTGCTGCTCGCATCTGCCTTTTAACAGGTCTTATATCTATTATTTTTTCCATTGAATACCTCTAAGGATTGAATCAGCCTTTTCTTTACCGCTTGTAAGAGTTGCTATTGCAGCACCGAATTCCCAAGCTACACCCGCACCCTTTGCAGTAACTATATTTCCGTCGATAACAACACCGTCTTCTAAAACGGTTGCACCCGAAAGCTCGTTTTCAAAGCCGGGGAAGCAGGTTGCTTTTTTTCCGTTTAAGATACCTTTTCTTCCTAAAATAAACGGTGCGGCACAAATAGCACCGATAAATTTGTTTGTTGTCACACAAAAATCAATTGCATTTTGCACATCAGGTGAATTATTAAGATTATCAGCGCCGGGCATACCGCCGGGCAGAATTATCCGTTTTAAATCGTTATTGAGCTTCACGTCATCCAAGCTCAAATCAGCTTCAACGTTTATACCGTGGGCACCTTTGCAAAGCTTACCGCTTACGCCGACAGTTTTAACATTTTCCCCTATTCTTAAAAGAAAATCAAGAGGTGCAAGTGCTTCAATTTCTTCAAAGCCGTTTGCAAGGAATATATATATCATAAAAATCCTCCCTGATTAACACAATTAAAATCTATCATGTAGAATACGGTATACCGAAAAATGCATTATTTATTTCGGGTGAAGCCCCAAAGGGCTTATACATACCGTAAGCTTTACAGTTATTAATATCGTCTGCAGGAAATCTACAAACTAACGAATCGACCTTCGTTTTTTCAAAGACTATATTTAATAGCTCTTTTTCGTCACCGAAAATTTCGAAAACAGTCACCTTACCGTCAATATTCTCATAAACGCAATAGCCGTTTTCGGTTTGTATTACAGTAGCTTCACCGTTACAAGACGTGAAAAAGCTTTTAAACGTACTCTCTTTTAAAGAAGCAATATTAACGCCGTTTTTGCTTCTTTCAAAGCAAAACTTTTTGTAAGAATCAAAGCTCACGTTTTCAGAAAACGAAGCACTACTAAACGTAGCTGGTGCGGTTACCGTTTCTTCTTTATAGCAAATACCCTTCTTGAAGCCAAATTTACTGTAAACATCAAAAAGATATTCCTCAGCAGGTACAAGAAAAAGATAATCTATACCTCTTTCTTTAACTAACTTTTCGGTGAAATGAAAAAGCTTTTTCATCAAACCTTTATTTCTGTAATCGGGGTGAGTGCAAACGCCGTAAACGTAATAAGCGTTGTAACTCACACCGTCAATTAAAATATTACTTTCAAGCAGATACAAACTGCTTACCGCCTTGTTACCATCAAAAATTGCTACAACTCTTTCAGGCGAAACTGTTTTTTCAAAAAATGCATTTACAGTTTCCATTGAATCCTCAAAGCAAATAGTAAAAAGCTCTTTTAAAGAGTCATATTCACTTTTTTTAACAAGACCCGCTTCAAACAATTTTTCCATAATACTTTTTCACAAGGTATTCAGGCTTATAAGATAATTTCGCTTTTCTTAAGCCCTCGCTACCCGCATCGTCTTCACGGTTTATATACTGAAAATCTTTTTCAAGCTTTTCTGCAAAAAGCTTATTTACCGCAGCATACGCGGTAGAAAAATCGGGTGATGCTTTTTCAAAATGTGTGCAGAAGGTTTTACCGTCCGCCATAGGCTCACCTAAAGCGTAAGCAACAATATTCCCCTCAACCTTTAAAACTACTCCGTAAAGGCCAAGCTCAAAATAGTTTTCGAATGCTTTTTCGATAACTATCATCTCTTCGTCAAGCTTTACGTTTCTAGGTCCGTTTTTATGCCACATATGAGAAAAAGTAAGGCATTCATCAAGATTACCTTCGTTAAGGTCTTCAAGAGTGTAACTATACTTCTTCAAAAATGAATTTACGTGATTTTTCTTAGAATGAAGCTTTCGACCGCTTAAGGAAGAAAGCTTTTCGCTTAAATAAACGTAATCGAAAAAATCTCTTTGCTCCTCGAAAACAAAGCTATCGCCGTAAATAGTTTTTAAAATATCTACTTGCTCCTCGCTTAAGCAATAAAAGCTAAACTCCGCACTTCTTTCCTTTGCATCCTCAGAGAGAATAGCCAGAGCTTTTTTTATATCACCCTGCCCCCACGGGAAAGCATATGATTTCACCCCGTTGAAACGGCTTCGTAAAAAAAGAAACCCGTCTTTTTCGGCGATTCTTGTATTCTCGGCAACACCCCAAGAAAATATATTACCAAAGCTGAAATCACATATCTGCTTACAGGAATCGGGTATAAATTTATTGATTTTATTCTTATCAGCAATAGTTACAGATTTAAAATCAAGCATAAGCTACCTTTATTATCCAATAACAATTTTATAAACTGCATTGTTAATTTCTTCAATTGAAAGAGGCTCACCGTCTTTTGAGCAAGGCACTACAAGCCATCCGCATTTTTCTGCGGCGTAAAGGGCAGCCTCGCGACAAGCATTTAAGAAACCAACGTTTGCTTCGTGAACGTCTTTTTTGTTTTCGTCACCGTTGTAACGTTGAGTCATAAGCTTTTGAGAAACCTCAACGGGCATATCAAGGAAAATAACCTTGTCAGGCTCGGGAATACCGATTTTGTTATATTCAAAATCGAAAAGCCAATCAAGATATTCATCCCACTGCGGTTTTGAAAGCTTTGTCATTTGGTAAATTGCGTTTGCAGGTGTATATCTATCAGCAAAAATAAGCTTACCTGCAAGATAATCAATTTTCCATTTCTCTGTGTATGAAGCAAAACGGTCTGCCGCGTAAAGCACAGATGTTGCATAAGGATTTACGTCATTTGCATTTTTACCGAAATCACCTGCAAGATATTTACGGACTAAAATGCTTGACTCGCTTTCGTAATCGGGAAGCTTGATTTTTTTATAGTCAATACCGTCTGCCTCAAACCTTTTGCAAACAAGCTCGGTTTGAGTGGTTTTACCGCAACCGTCTAAGCCTTCAAGAACAACAAACATACCTAACAGGTCCTTTCCCAAAAAACATCACATTACTCCAATTATACCCATAAATAATACTATAAATCTTTTCAACTGTCAAACAATAGCGATGAATTGTAATAAATATGTAATAAAATAAATGCTTACAAAAATACTACCGTACTTTTGTAAGCATAGCTTTTTATTTTAACATTTCGAGAATCTGTTCTTTTGAACGAAGACCTACTGCCTTATCAATTGCCTGACCGTTTTTCATAATTACCAAGGTGGGAATGCTTGAAACACCGAATTTTATTGCAAGAGGAGTATCGTTGTCAACGTCAATTTTACCAACAACGATATCTTCGTTTTCTTCTGCAATTTCGTGAATAACAGGTGCTATCATCTGACAAGGTCCGCACCATACTGCAGAAAAATCAAGAAGAACGGTTTTCTCATTTTTCAATACAAGCTCCTCAAAATTTTCACTTGTGATATCTATTACTGCCATTTATATCAATCCTTTCGTTTTGTTTTTATTTAATCTTTAGATTTATAAAAGAGTAAGCAATGACAGTAGCCCTCAAAATTCGGGTCTGCTATCTGGTCGCGAAACTCTTTACACATACATTTATTATCTTCGGTTTTTTCAAGACGGCAAGGGCAATAACCGCCTTTCATTTTAAGCCCTTCTTTAATTCTTTTAACAACTTCTTTATCTTCATTGAGCTTAACCGCCATTCTAACATCTCCTTCAATTTGAAATCATATCATTTCTTTATGTATATTTTACCAATAAAATGTTAATATATCAATAATTTACTTTACTTTTTTTGAAAACAGTGTAAAATACAGTATGATAAAAATTTAAAAGAGGCAAACAATAATGAATGAGTTAAAAATTCAGGCATATAATGCCGCAAAAGAAGTTATTGAAAAAGCAAAGCTTACAAAAGGACAAATATTGGTCATCGGTTGCTCTACAAGTGAGGTTTTAGGCGAAACTATCGGCACTAACTCTTCACCGGAAGCCGCAGAATACGTTTTTGAGGGGATTAAAAATGCCGCTGATGAATACGGCGTTTTTATTGCGGCTCAATGCTGCGAGCATCTTAACAGAGCAATTATTACAGAAAGAGCTGCCGTACCCTTCTCTGAAGCTGTAAACGTAGTTCCTCAACCGAAAGCGGGTGGCTCATTTGCAACCGCCGCTTATAAAGCCTTTAACCACCCCGTTGCACTTGAAGAAATTAAAGCGGATGCAGGGCTTGATATCGGTGCTACTCTTATCGGCATGCATCTTAAAAAGGTTGCCGTGCCTCTTCGTCTTGAAAACAACAAAATCGGTAACGCTACCCTTACCGCCGCAAGAGTAAGGCCGAAATTTATCGGTGGCGAAAGAGCCCGTTATAACGAAGAGTTACTTTAATAAATTATATAAGCTGTGTATTTACAGGTGATAATATGAGAACAGAAATTTTAAAGCTTTTAAGCAGAAATGCGAAATATACCAACGAAGATATTGCAACTATGCTCGGCAAAACCGAAAAAGAAATTGCAGACGAAATTGACGCACTCGAAAAGGAAGGCGTAATCCGTGGCTACAAGGCAGTTATTGACTGGGAAAAGCTTGACGGTGCTTACGTTTCCGCAATAGTAGAATTAAACGTTGTACCTCAGGCAGAGCTCGGCTTTGAAGAGGTTGCAGAAAAGGTTATGTCTTATCACGAGGTTGAATCGGTTTATCTTATGTCAGGCTCTTACGACCTTAACGTTGTTGTTAAGGGTAAAACCTTACAGGACGTTGCAAGATTTGTTGCAAGAGAGCTTGCAACTATCGACTCGGTTACCTCAACCGTTACTCACTTTGTTATGAGACGTTATAAGGAAATGGACGTTGAACTTTGCGAGGCTCAGGCAGATTGCAGGGGGCAATTCATTTATGATTGATTATTCAAAGATTTTAAACCCTGCCGTAACGGAAATTAAGCCGTCGGGAATAAGGAAATTCTTTGATATTGCCGCTACAATGGATGACGTTATTTCGCTGGGTGTTGGTGAGCCCGATTTTCAAACACCGTGGCAAATAAGAAAAGCAGGCATAAACTCTCTCGAAAGAGGCAGAACAAAATACAGTGCTAACCGCGGTACTATCGAATTAAGAAAAGAAATTTCAAGATACCTTAACAGAAAATACGGCTTAAGCTACGCCCCAGAAACAGAAATCCTTGTTACAGTTGGCGGCAGCGAAGCTATTGACGGTGCTATAAGAGCAATTGTTTCACCAGGTGACGAGGTTATTATCCCCCAACCGAGCTACGTTTGTTACGAGCCTATAACAATGCTTGCAGGCGGTATACCTGTTATCATTGAAACAAAGGCTGAAAATGATTTCAAGGTAACACCCGAAGAGCTTAAAAATGCAATAACAGATAAAACAAAGCTTCTTATTCTCCCCTACCCCTGCAACCCTACGGGCGCGGTTATGGAAAAGGAAGATATCGAAGCTCTTGCAGAGATTTTAAAAAACACGAATATTGCTGTTATTTCTGACGAGATTTACTCTGAATTAACCTATGGAGAAAATGCTCACGTTTCACCCGCAACCGTTGAGGGTATGAGGGAAAGAACAATCACCGTAAACGGTTTTTCAAAGGCTTACTCAATGACGGGATGGCGTTTAGGCTACGCCTGTGGACCTCAAGAGCTTATGAAAGAGATTACAAAAATTCATCAATACGCTATAATGTGCGCCCCGACAACTTCACAGTATGCGGCAGTTGAAGCATTAAAAAACGGTGATGAATCAATTGAAAATATGCGTGAGGAATACGACAGAAGACGTAGACTTATAGTTTCGGGCTTTAATAAATTAGGTCTTACCTGCCGTGAACCAAAGGGGGCATTTTATGCATTCCCCTGTATTAAAAGCACAGGGCTTACGAGTGAAGAATTCTGCGAAAGACTTTTGCAGGAAAAGAAGGTTGCGGTAGTCCCCGGCACCGCATTCGGTAAAGGTGGCGAAGGGTTTGTGAGAGCATCCTACTGCTACTCGGCAGACCACATAAAAAAGGCACTTGTAAGAATAGGCGAATTTATTGAAGAATTAAATAAATAACAAAAAATGTGTTACCTGATAAAAGCTATCGGTAACACATTTTTTACGTTAATTCATTATTTTTCAATTTCAACCTCTAAAACTATGGGACAATGGTCGCTTGAATAAACACCGTCGTGAACTCCGGATAAAACGTCGTAGCTATTTACCTTAAAGCCTGTTTTAGATACCATAAAATAGTCTATTCTCTGGAATTTTTCGGGGTTACCCCAATTCTGATAGGTGTGAGAATCAGAGGTCTTTTCAGCTACCTTTTTAGCATCAATGAAGCTTTCAGTAACACTGTTATAAGTCACCGAGCCCTCAAGAGCATTGAAATCACCCATAATCACCGACGGTAAAGAACCGAATTCTGCTATTTTATCAAGCACAACCTTGATACCGTTAATACGGGCTTCGTCGCTAACGTGACTTAAATGAGTATTGAAAACAACGAAATCTTCACCGCTTGCTTTATCGGTTAAAATAACGTAGCTACAAACTCTGTTATACTGAGCGCCCCAGGATTTACTCATAACCTCAGGAGTTTCTGAAAGCCAGAAGGAGCCTTTATCAACTAATTCATAAAGAGCGGTGTTGTAAAAAATCGGGCATCCCTCAGAATTAAAGGCTTCATCACGGTATTCTATAACAGAATCATAGCCCTTGAGAGTATCTACGAGATATTTATAATGCCATTTTGTTGATTCCTGAAAGCCGATTATACCGGGCTTTTCGTTTTCGATATCATCAACAACTAAATCTGCTCTGTAAAACCAAGCCTTTTTACCCCAATCGGTAGGGCTTATACAACGAAGATTGTAGCTCATCATTTTAATCTGACCGTTGTTTTCGACCTGAATTTCAACAGTTTCTTTATTATTGTTATAGTAAGGATAGAATAAAAATGTGTTACCAACTAAAACAATAACTGCCGCTAAAACAAGGCATAAAAGAGAAATCAAAACGGTTTTAATCATCTTTTTCATAACGCACCTCGAATAAATGAATTTAAAGTTTAATTTATGGTAGCACATTATCATAATCTTTTCAAGAACCTAAAACTTCGCCGAGGGGTTCGAATCCCTTTCCAGATATTCAAACAAAAAAAATAAGAACCACCTGTTTAGGTGGTTCTTATCTTTGGCGGAGAGCAAGGGATTCGATGGGCTCTGCCCATCGTTTGCTACGCAAACACCCGATTGTGTTCGGCTTCGCCGAGGGGTTCGAATCCCTTTCCAGATATTCAAACAAAAAAGATAAGAACCACCTGTTTAGGTGGTTCTTATCTTTGGCGGAGAGCAAGGGATTCGAACCCTCGAAACGGTTTTGGCCGTTTACACGATTTCCAATCGTGCTCCTTCGACCAGCTCGGACAACTCTCCGTGTGTTCAAATAAATACTAGTATTTCTATTCGTCTATTCAAAACGCTTTGCTATTATAACTAATAGATTAGAAAAAATCAAGAGGATTTTTCATTTTTAAGTTTATTTACATAAGTTTTACTAAAACTTTAAAATCATTGAAATCATTTTATTTATATGTTACCATAAATCATACTTGGAAATTCATTTATTCGAGGTGCTTTTATGGATACTATTAAAATCGGTATTTTTGGTTTAGGTCGCGGTGGCGGATTTAACGATAATATTATGAGTAACAACGGTAAAATCGTTGCTATGTGTGACCGTGATAAAAAGAAATATGATGAAGCTTGCGAGGGTTTAGAAGAAAGGCCTGCTTACTATTCTGATTTCGATGAGTTTATCAATCACGATATGGATGCTGTTTTTCTTGCAAACTGCTTTAATGAGCATACTGAATTTGCAATTAAAGCTTTAGAAAAAGGGCTTCACGTTTTATCGGAATGTATGTCAAACGTTACTATGGCTGAGGGTGTTGCTCTCGTAAGAGCCGCCGAAAAAAGCAGGGGCTTTTTTATGCTTGCTGAAAACTATCCTTTTATGAAATTTAATCAGGAAATGCGACGTATTTTCCGTAGCGGTAAATTAGGTAAGGCTTTATTCTGCGAGGGTGAGTACAATCATCCTTTTAACCTTGACGATAAAGATACTCACAAGGCCTTACGCCCCTACCCTGAGCATTGGCGAAACCACTTACCCCGTTCATATTACATTACTCATTCTCTTGCACCTTTAATGTTCATTACAGGCAGTTTTCCTAAAAGAGTAACTGCTTTCCCCGTTTTTGCACCATTTGATGAATTTGAAATTGTCGGCTCCTCTGTTGGTGACAGAGCAGCTATTATAACTACTCTCAATGACGATAATTCTGTTTTCCGTGTTACAGGCTGTGCCGGTTTCGGTGCTCACGGAAATTCTTACAGAGTATGCGCTACTAAGGGTCAGATTGAGAATCTTCGCGGACAGGGTGAAACCGTTTGTCTTCGCTTTAACGATTGGGAAATTCCCGAGGGTGAAGAAGAGTCGAAAACTTATGATCCCGAATGGCCTGAGGAATTAAAAGAGCTTATTGAGAAAGCGGGTCACGGTGGCGGTGATTTCTTTGTAATAAAAGAATTTTTTGACTGTATCCGCGAAAACAGACGTCCCGAATTTGACGAGTATTTTGCAACAACCTGCGCTTCGGTTGCAATTCTTTCTCACAGAAGCATTTTAGAAAACGGTATGCCCTACAATATTCCCGATTTCCATAACGAGGCTGACAGAGAGAAATATGAAAACGATACGCTTTCACCTTTCTACAGTAAAGGCGTTGCTCCTACTATCTCTGCTTGTTCACGTCCCGATTTCAAGCCAACTGAAAGCCAATATCAAAATTACCTTAATTTAGTAAAATAAACCAAAAATTACCCTTGATTTTGTATGTGCAGAATCAAGGGTTTTTATTGTATCTACTTTGGTTTTATGGTATCATTTATTAGTATATAAAACTTTTGAGGAACTGAAATGATCAAGATAAAAAACGATTTACCCTACTACATAAAAAAAGCAGAGCAAAACGATAAATACGGCGACGGAATAATTGCTTTCCCCGATGATTACGTTGTGCTTGACCTTGAAACTACGGGTCTTTGTGCTGGGCGTGATTTAATTATAGAATTTGCGGCGGTAAAGGTAAGAAACGGTCAAGTTGTTGATACCTTTCAAAGCCTTTGCGACCCGGGGTTTCCTATTCCCCCTGCAATTGAAGCTATAACGGGTATAACTACCGAAATGGTAAGAAACTCACCCAACCCGAGAAGCGTTTTGCCTGATTTTCTTGATTTTGTTGGTGATAGCTACATTGTAGGGCACAACGTTTTATTTGACGTAAGGTTTATAACTGCATCGGCAGGCATATTTAAAAACACGTATATTGATACTATGAAAATTTTCAGAAAGCTTCACCCCTCCTTTCCTCATCACAGGCTTTGCGATATGGTGGAATATTACGGCAAAAGAAACGATTCTGCCCATAGAGCACTTTCAGACTGTCTTGCAACGAAGGAATGCTTTGATGCATTAAAGGAAGACGCTATCCGCCTTTACGGTGATACTTTTAAGTTTTTAACAAGTATAAAATAAACTACTCATAAGAGAGGTAATAATATGAATTTTAAAGCATACCACAAAAGCCTTGAGCATTTACACGTAGGAGCAGAAGCTCCAAGAGCTTATTTTATCCCCTACGATAATCTTCAGGATGCTCTTTCAGGCGACCGCAACACTTCTTACTACAAAACCGATTTATGCGGTGAATGGAGCTTCAAATATTTTAAAAGCTTTGAGGATATTGATGAAAGCATTTACGGAAAGGACTTTGATTATACTGCTCTTTCAAAGGTTAAGGTGCCCGGTTGCTTTCAGCTTTATGACGTCGAGGGTATAGACAAGCCCCTTTACTCAAACCTTATGTATCCTTTCCCCACAGACCCGCCTCACGTGCCTGAGGAAAACCCCTGTGCATTTTACGTAAGAGATTTTGAAATCAGCAAAGAAGGTATGGAAAGAGATACAATTATCACCTTTGAGGGCGTTTCTTCTTGCTTCTATCTTTTCGTAAACGGTGAGTTTGCAGGCTACAGTCAGGTTAGCCACTGCACAAGTGAATTTAATATTACAAAGCTTGTAAACGAAGGCTCAAACAGAATCGCAGTTTTAGTCGTTAAATGGTGCGACGGCTCTTACCTTGAAGATCAGGACTATTTCCGTTTATCAGGTATTTTCAGAGAGGTTTACCTTCTTTCAAGAAATAAAATCCGTCTTGAAGACGTATTTATAAAGCAAAGCTTTAATGATGATTTTTCTCTTTGCACTTTAAATATTGACTGCAAATTAACAGAAAAAGCAAACGTGCTTTACGGTGTTGCTTCACCTAAGGGAGATTTGATTTTACAGGGCGAAAGCGAAGAGTCAAACTTTAATATTGATATTCAGAATCCTCTTATGTGGAATGACGAAAAGCCCTACGTTTATCACCTTTTCCTTACCGTTGAAGATGAAATTATTCCTTTCCAGTTAGCATTGAGGAAGGTTGAAATTAAAGATAAGGTTCTTCTTATCAACGGCAAGGGCGTTAAGCTTAAAGGTATCAACCGTCACGATTCTTCTGCCGAAAACGGTTATGCAGTTACTCTTGACGAAATGAAGCGTGATTTACTCGTTCTTAAACGTGCAAACGTTAACGCTATAAGAACATCCCACTACCCCAACGACCCGAGATTTTACGATTTAGCAGAGGCTCTCGGCTTCTATTTCATTGACGAAACAGATATTGAAACTCACGGTATGGGCTACAACACCTCTACCGATTGGGACTGGATGCGTTGGTCACTTCTTTCTACTATCCCCGAATGGAAAGAGGCTTACGTTGACAGAGCCGCAAGACTTTTTGAAAGAGATAAAAACCACGGCTCAGTTATTATGTGGTCCTTAGGTAACGAAAGTGGTTGCGGTGTTAACCACAGAGCAATGAGAGAATATATTAAATCCCGCGATGAAAACGCTATAGTTCATTACGAAAACTCTCACCTTGAATTCAAGGCAGTTCCCGAGGGCGAATGCTTCAAGGATATTTCAGACGTGGAAAGCCGTATGTACGCAAGTCCCGAATACATTCACGGTTATCTTGAAAACCCTGAATATGACAAGCCCTTCTATATGTGCGAATACGTTTGCTCAATGACAACGGGTGACGTTTACGATTTCTGGGAATTAGTTGACAAATACGACAATTTCTGCGGTGGCTGTATCTGGGAGCTTACCGACCACGCTATAAACATTCCCGACGAAAACGGTAACCCCCGTTACTATTACGGCGGTGATTTCGGCGACTTCCCCAACGACGGCATTTGCTGTATTGACGGTCTTGTTTTCCCCGACAGAAGCCCCCGTCCCGGCTTCTATGATATGAAAAAGGTTTACGAGCCTTTCAGAAGCACTTATAAAGACGGTATTCTTACAGTTAAAAGCGTTAAATATTTTGAAAGCCTTTCTGATTTAGGTCTTAAATGGACTCTTTCAAGAAACAACGAAATCTTAAAAGAGGGCGAAATTGAAACTCTCGATATCGCACCTCTTTCAGAAAAAGAATATAAGCTCTTTGAAGAAAATGATTTTGAGCTTTACGGTGATTGCTTCCTTACTGCATCCGTTTATCAGAAAAACGATACTGTATGGGCAGAAAAGGGCTACGAGGTTGGCTTTATTCAGCACGAAATCGAAGCAGAGGCACTCATACCCGAAATCGAATGTAATGCCCTTACTTTAGACGAGAGTGACCGCTTTGCTACTATCCTTTGCGGTGACACAGAATACATTTTCGACAAGCCCTACGGAAGAATTGCATCAATTAAAAAGAACGGCAACGAATTCCTTACAGAGCCCGTTAAATTTAAAATGTGGCATGCACCAACGTACAACAGAGGGTCTGTTGACGAATGGATTGCAAACCATCTTCACCACGTAGCACAGAAAACCTATTCAACAGAGGTTACTAAAGCAGACGATTCAGTTGTAATTAAAACTGCAATTGCTTTAGGCGGTCCTGCAAACCCGCCCATTATCAAGGCAGAGGTTGTTTATACGTTTACTTGCGACGGTAGTGTTGATATCACCTTCTGCGGTGACGTTCGCGAAAACGCGCCTATTCTTCCCCGTTTAGGCTTTGAGCTTGTTATGAACAAAGAAAACGAAGATATCGTTTACTTCGGTTTAGGCGAAACAGAAACCTACCCCGACAGATACAAGGCAGGCAGATTCGGCGAATATTCTCTCACAGTTACCGACAACTTCGTTCACTACGTAAGACCGCAGGAAAACTCTTCTCACTATAAAACAAGAAGAGCAACCGTAGGTAAAAAAGGCGGTTACGGTATTTATGTTGAGGGCTTAGGTGATACAAAGGATTTTTCATTTAATGCATCACACTATTCAGCAGAACAGTTAACAGAGGTTAAGCACGATTTCGAATTAAAGGAAGAAAACGTTACTTACTTTAACATCGACGGCAGATTCAACCCCATAAGCGAAATTGAAGAATTAGTGTTCAATGAAAAGCACGTAGAATTCGGCTTAAGCTTAAAGGTTGTTGAGATGTAAGGCTTTAATATATTGAAAAGGCTATCCGCAAAAACGGATAGCCTTTTCTTTTGAATGGAGTTATTTATTTGTACTGCAACTACCGTTGCAATTTTTACCGTAGGGACATCCTATGCATTTCTGTCCTCGTTTTTTAGCTTTGTAAAGGTAAAGCGAAATTCCTGCAACCATAGCTAAAATCGCAAGAATTATAATAATATTTTCCATAATTATTTTTTAACGGTAGCTTTTGCTCCGTTTTCCTCTTTTAATTTCTTATTAGTATTTTTTACAAGCTTAACAACAACTAACGCCATTATGAATATGCCTATAAAACCTGCTATTGCCGCACCGATATTTAATGTATCCGGTGCGAAAATGAGAGTGCCTATTGTGTACACGAAATATGCAACGGTATAGCCTATAAAAAGCTGAAGAGCTATACCTGAGGCTAACCATTTACCGCTTTTCATTTCAGAATTCATAGCACCGATAGCGGCAAAGCAAGGTGGTGAAAAAAGGTTAAACATAAGGTAAGCAAGTGCTGCAACCTTTGTGATTGCCATAACGCCTGCAGCCTCTGCTCCTGCACCCTCTAAAAGTGCAAGCTCTTCTGTATCAATAAGATTCTCAAGTCCTACGAAGCATACTGCAAGAGTACCAACAACGTTTTCTTTTGCAATAAAGCCTGTTACGGCTGCCGCCGCCAACTGCCAGCTTAAAACTCCCACAATGGGAACGAGTAAATACGCAAAGGGACTTGCAATTGAAGCGAGAATTGATTGGTCTGCACTCTCTGCCACTTGGAAATTCCAACTGAATGATTGCATAATCTGAACTGCAGTATTACAAAGAAGAATAATTGTTGCCGCTTTTACTATGTACTCCCAGCCTCTGCCACACATTGATTTGAATGCACCCCAAAGGCTCGGGAATCTGTAATCGGGAAGCTCGATAATAAAAAATGATTTTCTGCCTTTAAAGCCTGTGATTTTATTTACAAGTAAAGCACCGATGAAGATAAGAACTATACCCGAAAGGTACATAAGAGTGCTTACCCATCCTGCATTATCGAAAAATGCACCTGCAAAAAGAGAGATAACCGGAATTTTCGCACCGCAAGGCATAAAGGGTGCAAGCATTGCGGTTGCTCTTCTTTCGCGCTCATCACGTATCGTTCTGCTTGCCATAACACCTGGGACGGCACAACCCACAGAAATTACGAAGGGTATAACAGATTTACCCGAAAGACCTACTCTTTTAAATATCGGGTCAAGAACTACTGCCACTCTTGACATATATCCGCAATCCTCAAGAATTGCAATAAGAAAATACATTACCATAACAAGCGGTAAGAAACCGATAACGGCTATAACACCGCCTATTACACCGTCAACAAGAAGAGCATAAAGAAAGGGATTCGCATTACTGAAAAGCTCACCGATAGCCCCTTGGATATTTTCAAGATGTAACACAAGAAAATCAGCTACAGGTTGACCAACCCAGACCTGCGAAATCTGAAAAACAAGCCACATTACAACTGCAAAAACCGGAATACCAAGCCATTTATTTGTAAGAATATCGTCTATTTTATCACTGAGATTTTTGTTTTTCGCAAAAGTTTTCCTTGTTTCAACGGACTTTACTATCTGATTTACAAAAGCATATCTCTTACGGTCTGCGGCAATAACGGCTCTTTTATTTTTATATTCTATATCGCCCTGATTATAAGGTGCTTTCTGAATTGTTTTTGAATTTTCAATAACTGCTGATATAAGATTTTTAAGACCGTCAGAAGAAACGGAATTTGTTTCTATAACATGACAACCGAGTAGCTTTGATAAAGCTTCAACGTCAATTTCAGTTTTTCTTTTTTTGTTTATATCGCTTTTATTAAGAGCAACAACAGTGGGGATACCTAATTCTAAAATCTGAGTTGTAAAGAAAAGGCTTCGGCTTAAATTTGTAGCGTCAACGATATTTATAATGACATCGGGATTTTCATTTTTTATGTAGTCTCTCGTTACGCTTTCCTCTGATGTATAAGGTGACATAGAATAAGCACCGGGAAGGTCAACTGCAACCAGTTTTTCTTCACCGGAGTAATATATCTTTTTTATTACACTCTCTTTTTTATCAACAGTAACACCTGCCCAGTTACCTACCTTTTCACTTCTGCCGGTAAGGGCGTTGAACATTGTTGTTTTACCTGAGTTTGGGTTACCCGTTAAAGCAATTTTCATAAAACTTCTCCCGAATTTAAACTATACGCCGAATCAGTTAGCCTTCGCTAACCTTCGACTGAAAAACATTCGGCATAAAGCCGAGTATTAATTTACAATATCTATGATATTAATTATTTAAAAATTTATACCGATTATTCAACAGTTATCGCTTCAGCAAGAGGATTATCTATACTGTATCGCCCTTCTTTTATTGAAACAACACAACCGCTTCTTTTACGGCTGACTACGGTTATAGGCTCACCGCTGTAGCAACCGAGAGTAAAAAGGAAACTGTCCAATTCTTCGTCGTTAGTTGTGATATCTTTAATTATATATTCCTGCCCTTCAACCGCAGACCTTAAATTCATTTATTTCACCAGCCGTAAAAAATACTCTCAAATTGAGTAAGCCTCCGCTAACTCAACCCCCACAAAAAACAAGTTAGCAACTGCTAACCACATTATTATTATATTCTATAATTTTCATTTGTCAATCATTTTTCATGATTTTTTCCATATTTTACAAATTAAACGACAATAAAAAACCACTCTTTTTTCAATTATGAACAAAGAGTGGTATACGTTTGCATTTTTGTTTTAATTATCACTCGGGTCTTTGGGTTTTACATTTACTGAATAATAAGTGTAATAAACAACAAAGCCGGGCTTTGCACCGTTTGGTTTTTTAATATTCTTAACGTCTGTGTAATCAACGGTGACAACCGTGCCGTCCTTCGCGGAGCTATAAAAAGATGCAATCTCTGCCGCTTCAACTATAGCATCGTCCGGTATACCGTTACCGTCGTTTACAAGAAGCACGTGTGAGCCGGGGCATTTTTGAGAATGAAGCCACATATCCCCTCTTTTACCCACTTTAAAGGTAAGCTTATCATTTTGAATATTATTTCTACCCACTAACACCGTAAGACCTTGGCTTGTTTTAAATTCAAGGGGTGCGAGGGCTTGTTTTTTCATCTGCTTTTTACCGCTTTTTTTAGATTTCAAAAAGCCTTGCGCAACAAGCTCATCTTTAATCTCGCTGAATTCTCTTTCAAGGGTTGAGCGAAGAAGCATATCTTTAACACTTTCAAGATATTCTAAATCTTTTTCGCCCTCTTCAATAAGCTTTATGAGCATATTTTCAGCGGTGCAGGCTTTTCTGTAATCTTTATATAATTTTTGAGCATTTTGCGACGGTGACAGAGCAGGGTCAACTGCGATTTTCATAATAGAATTATTATCGTAATAATTCTCAACCTCGTAAAAGCTACTACCCTTTTCTAACTTATACTGCGAAGCGGTTATAAGCTCTGCTTTTATACGAAGAGCATCTCTGTCCTCGCACTTTTTTAAGTCTTCACGTTGGTTATTAAGCTTTCTTGCAACTCTTTCTATAACTGTATCAAGCTGCTTGAAAAGCTCTGTTCCTTTTGAGCGGGTGCGAAGCACTCTGTCACGTTCAGAATAAAAGCCCTCTAAAAGAGCAAAAACGCTTTCTTTTTCAATAAGTCTGTAAGAGCTTCCATATTGGGTTATTGGTATATATGAAAACTCCATAGGCTTGTTGTTTTCATCAAGCACCATTGTTGGCTGAGGTTTGCCGTTTAAAACCAGGGTTTTCAAAGCACTAATTTCGCAAAGTAAAGACATTTTTTCTTCACTTAAAAGCTCTGAAACAGATTTATCGTCATATGTTACCCTATAAGCAATTTCTCTTGAAATAAGGGGTGAAACGCCTTGAACTGTTTTTAAAATTGCCGATGACAAACGTTGATTTGATAAAGAAAAAATCTTGTCGCAGATATCCTGAGGCTCTGCGTTTCTGATATCAATTTTCTCTTGTGGTGGGGGTAATTTATATTGAGCCCCCGGTAAAACAAGACGGTAAGACGAGGTTTCACTGTCAACTCGTCTTAAGGCATCTACAATTCTTCCGTCATCACCGAAAAGGATAACGTTACTGTGTTGAGCCATAATCTCAACGGCTAAGGTAAGCTTTACTCTGTCGCCTATATCGTTTACCGCGTCGAAATTAAAAAACACAGTTCTGTCAAGCCCGTGCTGCTCAACGCCTATAAGAGTTGCACCCGTAAGACGTTTTCTGAAAAGCATACAAAGCATAGGCGGTGTTTGTGGGTTTTCAGGCACGGAATCAACCACGCAAAAGCGAGGGCTATTTGCATCCGCCGTAAAATAAAGCTTATGCATGCCGCCCCTTGTTCGCATTATAAACACCAACTCGTTTTTTGAGGGTTGGTGAATTTTATCAACCTTTGCACCGGCTAAAAGCTCGTTTGCAGAGGCTACTAAAAAGTTAAGATAAATACCGTCTAATGCCATTACAATTTCCTTTGATAGTTTGATAGATTATTTATAAAATCAGATATGTTTAACCGGATTTTTTGAATCAGTTATTTTTATTTCTACTTGATTTGAAAATTCCTTTGATAAAACTTCTTTTAATTTTTCGCAGACAACGTTTTCAGTTTCATAGTGCCCTGCGGCAAATAATGAAACACCGATATCCTCAGAAAGCAAAAATTCATGGTGCTTAGCTTCACCTGTAAGAAGTGCGTCAGCACCGAGATTTTTTGCAATTTCTACTAAATCACCGCCCGAGCCTGAGCAGAGAGCGACTTTCGTTATAGCTTTACCGCTATCAGTATAAGAAACACTACCACCGAGTGAAGCTTTTAAACACTTTGCAAACTCAACCGCAGAATTTTTTTCGATTTCACCGATTTTAAGAAACTCCTCTTCAGTATCGGTTACGTTTTTGATGCCCACCGCATCTGCAAGGCAAGTGTTTACACCGCCTACCGCTTTATCAAGGCATGTGTGAGATGCAATAAAGCTCATACCCGATATAACTGCATTGTAAACAGTCATATTATCGGTAACCTGAGATATAGGTGCAAAAATCATCGGATGATGAGTTATAACAAGATCTGCACCCCATTTTTTTGCTTCATCTATAGTCTTTCTTGTAACGTCTAAAGCAATAAAAATTTTTGAAACCTCTTTTTCAAAAGAGCCTACGGTAAGACCTGAATTATCCCACTCCGCTTGAGTAGAAAACGGTGCAAAAGAGTCAAGATAGTCATAAATACTTTTAACTGTTAACTTCATCTTTTTTCTTACCTTTCTCTTTTTTTAAAACGTCGTATCTCACAATAGCAATTATAAGCGAGGTCATAACCACGCATTCTGTTACAATGCCTGCAATAGAATGAGTGATAATATTATAGACGAGCCAACAAGGTGAGCTTGGGAAGGTTACAAGGCGAATTTTAGTTTCACTTTTAAGCCAATAGCTGACCGTTGTTAAAATCATCGCCGTAGAAGGTAAGAAGGAATACCAATCAACCCAAGTAACAATACCTGCTACTGCACTTATAACTATAAAAACTGCAAGCCACACGGGGCTTTTTGCCCATTTTTTATCGTTATTAATAAACACGAATGAACGTAAAAGGCTTATAAAATTCAATGCCGCACCTGAATACGCACCCAAAAGTATGTAATGAATTATGAAAAGAACTGCGGCACCTATCTGTACGGCTATAATACGCTTTCTTTTATTTTGCTGAAAAGAAAGGCAATTCATTGCCGCACCGCCAAAGCCTATAACCTGCGATATTGTTTCAATCATTTGTAAATTCCTTTAATTTATTAATGGTTTCATAAAGAGTTTTGCTTTCTTCCTCGCTTAAAGCTGCACTGTTATAGCGGTCTGAAAGTCTTGAAATCTGTTTTTCAATATGTTTTTTCGCATCCTCCGTAGGTAAAAGCTTACCTAAAAAGCAATCAGCATAAGAATACTCAGTTTTTTCGCCGTTATAACAAGCACTGAAGGCTATATAAACACGCCTGCCCTCGTGAGTTGCGATTTCTTTTTCTATCTGAAAACCGTTTTCAAAAAGAAACTGCCTGAGCTCCTCCGCCCTGCTTTGAGGTTGGAAAACAAAGTGATATTTTTCGTCTTTTATCCAAGGAGTTTCTGAAAGCTTTTCGGCTATTAACGTGCCGCCCATACCCGCGAAAACAAATTCGTCGGCATCGTCGGGTGAAAAGCTTTTTAAGCCATCGGAAAGTCGTAAAGATATTTTATCGGAAAGACCATTAAGTTCAACTGATTTTCTTGCATTTTCTAAAGGCATTTTGCCAATATCAGCAGCTATGGCTTTATCTATCTTACCCGTTTCAACAAGATGGATAGGTAAATAACCGTGGTCAGTACCGATATCGGCAAGAATGCCGCCGCCCCTGACGAGAGTTGCGGCGGCTTGAAGCCTTGGTGTAAGGTTTTGTGCCATTATTCGCCTAAGAAATTGTTGATTTTCTCGATAAGCTCATCAGCATTTACGCCGTGAACTGCACAAGCCATTTCAACTGTTTCCCCTCTTGAAGCGGGGCAACCGAGACAATGCATACCCATTTCTAAAAAGAAGGGTGCTGTTTCGGGAGCAGCATCAAGAATGGTACCGATAACTGTATCTTTAGTAATTTTCATATAAAAAAACTCCTTTGTTTTGATTTCACAATTATTATATCATAAGAAATTGCAAAAATAAACAGAAATATGAAACTTTTTAACATATTTTAATGTATGTAATTGTTTGTTTTTACAATTGAATTAAATTTGTAAGAGTGGTAAAATTATATTGATATATTTTGCGGTGATTATCCGTTAACATACAGGAGGACCTACATATGTTCCAAAAAGATTTTAAACCGGCTCTTAGATTTATGGTTGTAAGCGACGTACACTATAAAGACGAGCCTTGCGTTGAAGAAGAGAGAATGGCTAAAGCATTACAAATTGCTTACCGTTTGAGCGAAGAAAGCGAGAGCTACAAAAAGCTTGATGCTGTTTACGCAGTTGGTGACTTTGCTAACAGCGGTACTGAAACTCAAATGAGAAAATTCAAGGCTACTCTCGATAAATACTGCAAAGAAGAAACTCAATACTGTCTTATGATGGCAAGCCACGAATATCACGGTGGCGGTGTTGAAAAGGCTCACGAATTATTTAAAGAGATTTTCGAGATCCCCGTTGATAACCACAGAGTTATAAATGGTTTCCACTTCATCAGTATGACCTGCTCACACGCTTGCGAATTTGAAGATGACAAGGTTGAATTTGCAAAAAAAGCTCTTAAAGAAGCTCGCGAAGCAGACCCCAAGAAGCCTATTTTCTTCTTCCAGCATCCTCATATTACAGATACCGTTTCAGGTAGTATTTACTGGGCAGATGAAAAGTTCTACACAACCTTTATGGATTTCCCTCAGGTAATTGACTTTTCAGGTCACTCACACGTGCCGATTAACGACCCCCGTTCAATTTTCCAAAAGCATTTCACTGCGCTCGGTACAGGCTCTCTTTCATACTTTGAGCTTGACGAGTTCGACAAATATTACGGTACAGTTCCCCCTAACAAAGCAGACTGTGCTCAGATGCTTTTAGTTGAAGCAGACGAAAACGGCAGAGTAAGAATTTATCCATACGACGTCCTTACAGATAACTTCTTCCCATTCGTTTGGGAAATTGACGAGCCCTGGAACCCCGAAAGCTTTAAATATACAGATGCAAGATATAAAACAGATAAAGCACCTTATTTCCCCGAAAACACTCTTCTTGAGGTTACAGACGTAAACAATAAGGGCTTTAAGCTTACCTTCTCTCAGGCAAAGAGCGACGACGAATACGTTAACGATTACAAAATCGTTATTAAAGAAAAAGCAACGGGCACAATTATTAAGCAGTCTTGCCTTTGGAGTGAATATTATTTCTACAATATGCCCGAAACTCTTTCAATAACGTTTGATGACCTTGATTCAGGTAAAGATTATACAGTTGATATTTTTGCAGGCAGCTTCTGGAACACACTTTCAAAGCCTATTTCTACAGAGGTTACAACAAAGTAATTAACACCCCGAGAAAATACGAAATATAAATATTCCGTTAAGAGAGGATAATAACATGGATAGAATTTTAGTTGACGGTATGCGACTTGTTGACGAACACGGCAGAGAACGTATTCTCAGCGGTATGAACATTTGCGACAAAAGAGATTTTGACAAAGCTTTGCCCGGTCTTGCAACAAACGCAGACAATTTCCCCTTTGAAGAATTCAGAGCAAGAGGCTATGACGTTATCCGTTTAGGCTTTACCTGGAGCATGATGGAGCCTGTTCCCGGAAAATATAACGAAGAGCTTGTAAAGTCAATTTGTGAATTCCTTGATAAAGCAGAAGAATACGGTGCATACGTTTACCTTGACTGCCATCAGGACGTTTACTCATCATATTGCTACGGTGACGGTGCTCCCCGTTGGGCAACAATCACCGACTGCTACACACCTACAAAACCCATTGCAGTATGGGCAGAGCCTTATTTCTACGGAAGAGCATGCTTCAGAGCATTTGATAACTTCTGGGCAAACGTTCAATATAACAAAAAAGGCTTACAGGATTATTTTGCAGATATGTGGAAGCATCTTGCAGAAGCAGTAAAAGACAAACCCGCATTGTTCGGCTTTGACTTCTTAAACGAGCCCTTCCCCGGTGCTGACGGTGGTAAGATATTCAGAACACTTATTAAAAATCTTGTTAAAAACTCCGTTACTGATAAAAGAGTTGACCTTATCAAGCTTGCAAAGGTTGGTCTTTTCAGCGATGAAAAGCCGAAGGCTCTTGACCAGTATTCAGGTGAGGTTTTAAAAACTATTACCGATAAATGTGCACCTATCGTTGAGCGTTTTGACGTTGAAAGATACTCACCTTTTGTTAGTAAAATGGCAACTGCAGTAAGAGAAGTTACCGACAAGGGTATTATGTTTATGGAAAACAACTATTACTCAAACATGGGTATCCCCTGTTGTAACACTCCTGTTACAGTTAACGGTGAAAGAGAATCTCAACAGCTTTTCGCACCTCACGCATACGACCTCATGGTTGATACACCTGCTTATAAATATGCAAGCAACTCCCGTGTTGGTTCAATTTTCGACGAGCACAGAAGAACACAAGAAAGACTCGGTGTTCCTTGTCTTGTTGGTGAATGGGGTTCTTGTGCAGAGGGTGACGGTTGGTATCCTCATATAAGATTCTTACAGGATAAATTTGACTCATACAAATGGAGCAATACTTACTGGTGCTACTTTGACGATATGTTTAAGCAAGACTTTATGAAGGTTATTACAAGACCTCGTCCTAAAGCAGTTACAGGTGAAATTGTTTCATACAAATACGACCATGACGACGGTGAATTCAAATTAAAATATATTCAGGATAAGAAATATAAAGTTCCTACCGTTGTTTACGTTGACAGAAAACCTGAAAAAATTGAGTGCGACGGTAAGTACAAGATAATTGAGCTTCCCGGCAACATCGGTTACGATATCGAATTCAAAACGGGTATCGGTGAAAATGAAATCGAAATTGAGTTTTAATTAAGATTCAAAGCTACACCCCGCTTCAACAGAAGCGGGGTGCTTTTTATGGAGCTATACACTTCACGCTACGTAAGGCTCGGTTACATATTCGCCTATTTCTTCATCGTAGTATTCGTAGTAATCGTAATAGTGCTCGTTGCCTATATAATAATCATACCTTGCGATATCAATTTCATCGTTTTGTACCTTGTAGTAATATTCATCAAGAGGTATTGAGTTTATATAAACCTCTTTAATTTCAAAAATACCGTTATAAACCTTTAGCACCATATAAGCCTTTGTTTCAGGACCCTCACAATGATTTTTATCGATATTTTCCACCTCTTGTGCTTTATCGTACAAATTCACGTAATACATATCGTAAAAATCATATCCGTCTGGCATATCGTTTTCTTTGTATTCTATATATCCAATATCCTCATCGGTATAGTAATTAGTTACGTAAATATTGTTTTCAGGTTTTTCATTGGTCTTTTTCCAACGATAAAAGCCATCCTCAACCATTTCGAAAACTACATATTTCTGAGTGTACAGATCACTGATACCGTTACTGTAGATTGTGTAACTGTTTTCGTTACAGTAAACGCCGTCTATAAGAACGTTAATTTCCTGATAATTCTCGTTAAATTCTTTTGTTCTTACGCTGTAGTTTATAAGCATTGTTACAGGTACACATAACTGAATAAGTATTATAACCACTAAAAAGAGTGTCATTTTTTTATTTTTCATCCTCTTGCACCTCCTGAGCATTTTCGGTTAAAACCTCTGCTTTGACTTTAGAATTCTTTGTTATATAGAAGTTTGCGATAAATAGAATCGCACCGCTTACCATAAAGGCTATACCCATAATCAACGGGTCGCTATAATAACTGTTAAGAGCAAAGAATATAAGTGAAATTGCCATTGCAAGACCTATATTCAATGAGAAATACTTTCTTTCCTGAGCACCCTTCACTATAAGTGTTATTGCCTGAACAACAGTTACGGTAAAGAAGCTTAATGCTATTACCGTTGACATTATAGGTGTTTTATATAAAACGGATGCAAGCGTGTTTACTGTAAGCCCTATAACAGATGCTACGCAGAAGGCTGTTTTAGATTTATTTTTCTCAAAGCTTTCAGAGCCTTTAATAAAGCCGAATATAATCAAGGCTAAAGCAACTACTATACTGAAAACGCCCTCAGAAATATAATCCTTATTCCACACATCCCAATACTCGTTAACCATTGTAGAAAAGGTTGAAAGCACGCTTATTAAACCGCTACCTGCAACACCGAAAAGATAGAAGGGTGATGCCCAGCTTTCTTTTTTATCAAGGCAGTAAAGGCATAATAACAACGCACCCGAAAGCAAGAGGATAATGCTTTCATACTCAAGCACGAAGCCACAAGCGACAGTGCTTACTATTGATGCAATAACCGATATCCATTTACAGTATTGAAATCTTACGTCACTGCTTGAACGAGAATTTTTATAAGTAAATAAATAACCGGGTATCATAAGAAGAATTAAGCTTGCGGCGCTCCATAAATTACTACTCAACATACTCGTAATTCCAAGTGAGCCTGCAATAGCCGCGGAATAATAGAACGCAAGTGGTATCGTTGCATTGAACAGGAAGATTATCGGTAAAGTCAGCAAGGCATCTATAAGAAGACAGTTAAGAACGCCTAAATGAATACCGAAAAGGTTACTGAACATACCTACCGTTGCGGTTACGCCAATAGTCCAAAGTATTGATGCACCCTCGCACCAGACAACGTTTTCACGTTTTTTGAGAAATGTGAAAACCGCTATACCCTGCCCTATTAACATAGGTAAAAATGAAATTATCATTCTTCCTGTTAATGGGAATTTTTCCCACAAGCCTACTAAAAGGAAGGTCAAGCCTATTCCTAAAAGCAGTGAACCTAAAACGGAAAAAACTGTTGTTAAAGCTTTATTCGTTTTTTCTGTTTTATTATTTTTGTTTTCATTTTCGTATGTTTCATTTTCAATCAAATTCAACATTGTTATCACCTCTTTTATAGTTGGCGGTTGTTCATCAACTCCCGTTGACTATACTATGACACACAAAAAGAAAAAACTGACCAAAATGTAACTTTCGGTCAGTTTTTTGTAATTTTCGGTTAGTTTTATTCGTTTTCAGCTGTTTTCACAAGCTCTTCAGCTCGTTTTAAAGCGATATCAATATGAGGACAGAAGTTTTCTGCACCTATTCTTTTATAGATACCTGATTTCTTTAAAATCTTAAGGGGTTGCTCGTTAAGGTGAGAAACCACAAGCTTAATTCCTTTTTTATCAAGGCTTTCTAAAATTGTTTCAAAAGCGTGAATACCCGTTGCATCTATTGCAGGTACGCTTCTCATACGAAGAACGAGAACCTTTTTCGTTTTATCGGCTCTTAAAACGGCATCAGAAAACTTTGTTGCAACGCCGAAGAAAATCGGTCCCGTTATTTCGAAAACAGAAACTCCCTCGGGTATTGTTTTTAAGCCAATATTATCTTCGTCGGTTGCTTCGTCAATTTCTTTCCATCCGTACGCATTAGTTTCATCACTCATTCGCTTCATAAATAGAAGAGTTGAAAGCACAAGACCTACGCAAATAGCAACAACAAGGTCAAACACGATTGTAAGTACAAAGGTTACTACGAGTACGAGAATATCGCTTTTGGGCGAATGCTTAACTATTGAAACGAATTCTCGCCATTCGCTCATATTGTAAGCTACCATAAAGAGAATTGCCGCAATTGCAGGCATAGGAATATATGATGCTAAAGGCATAGCCACAAGAAGAACAACGAGAAGAACTACCGCGTGTACCATACCCGCAATAGGTGTCCTACCGCCATTTTTAACGTTAGCCGCAGTTCTTGCTATAGCACCCGTTGCAGGAATACCGCCGAAAAGAGCGGAGCAGATATTACCCGCACCTTGAGCTATAAGCTCCATATTTGAGTTGTGGCGGCTACCTATCATACCGTCAGCAACAACGCAGGAAAGAAGGCTTTCAACAGCCGCAAGAACGGCAATTGTTACCGCATCGGGTATGACTGCTTTAACGGTATCAAAAGAGAATGAGGGAACTGAGGGCTTGGGTAATTCCGAAGATATTTCGTAAAGGTCACCGATTGTAAGAACGTTTAAATTAAGAACCTTAACAAGCAATGCTGAAACAAGAATAGCAATTAAGGAGGCGGGGATTTTCTTTAAAAATTTTGGTGAAACAATAAGAATTAAAAGTGAAACTCCGCCGATAATTGTTGCCTCAATATTAATTGTACCAAAGCACGCTACAACCTCTTTTACCTTATCAATCGTTTCAATAGGTGCCTCGTTAAAGGTAAGACCGAAAAAGTCTTTAATCTGACCGATAAGAATTGTAATAGCAATACCCGAGGTAAAGCCTGTAGTAATTGTAAATGGTATAAATTTGATAAGGCTACCTAACTTAAATACACCCATTAAAATAAGCATTATACCTGCAAGAATTGTTGCAATTACAAGACCCGAAAAGCCGTTTGTTGCAATAACACCCGCTACTATTGAAGCGAAAGCTGCTGTAGGACCTGCAATCTGAACACGGCTACCGCCTAAGAAAGATATAACAAAGCCTGCGGCAATTGCTGTATAAAGACCCTGCTCGGGAGTTGCCCCTGAAGCGAGAGCTAACGCAATAGAAAGAGGCAAGGCGATTATAGCAACGATAAAGCCTGCGGTAATGTCTTTAATAAGCTGTTGTTTTGAATACTTTTTCATTGTAGAAAAAAGCTTTGGTTGAAGTTTTCCCATACCTATCCCCTATATATTTAAAAATTACGTGGGTATTATAAACCTCTGAAACCTACTTTTCAAGAAAAAAATGAAATCTCTGTTTATTGCCCTAAAACAAGGGTTAAAACAGAGATTTTTTTATAACATTTTATTAATCAGCAAAGTGTTCTGCTTCGAGCATTGCACAGAGGGTGTGGTAAATCGGTAAGGTATATTCCTGTATTTCTGCCGTTACTGTTGAGGGTACTTTAATTACTGCATCTGAAATCTCGGCTAATTTACCGCCGTTTGCACCAACTATTGAAACTACCTTTCCGCCTTTTACTTTAGCAGTTATTGCGGCGTTTACAACGTTTTCTGAATTACCCGAGGTTGAAAGGCACAAAAGCACGTCTTTTTTTCTCATAAGGCCGTAAACCTGCTGAGCGAAAACGGTATTACTTTCGCAATCGTTACTGATAGCGGTAATAAGTGCGGTTTCGCTTGCAAGAGAGATTGCGGGCAAAGCACCTTGAAGAGCTACGCCTAACTTTTCTGCACCGTAGCTTCTGAAAGCCTCTTTTACGTCAATAGGAAGCTCTCTTTCAAGCATAAAGCCTTTCATAAGCTCGCCTACTATATGATGACTATCAGCGGCACTTCCGCCGTTACCGCAAACAAGAAGCTTTCCCCTTACGTTATAGCACTCGTTTATGTAATCAAAAACGGATACAAAATCCTTTTTACAATTTTCTAATTTAGGGTATCTTATAAAAAGCTTACTACAAATAGTTTTAACGTTATCTTTCATTTTCTATCACCTCAAAAAAGTAAACCTAAGGATGCAAAATCACCTATACTGTCGCCTAATTCAGCAGATAGTATTTTACAGTTTAGGGCATTATCCGTTAACGCTTCTTTTTCTATAATATCTTTTATTTCCTTTTGGAAGAATTCCTCGTTTCTTTCAAAAATGCTGCCTATAACAATGGCTTCGGGGTTAATTATATCAATTATAACCGAAAGCCCTCGACCTAAATACTCGGCACATTTTTTATAAACTGCGGTTGCAAATTCATCGCCCTCATACATAGCCTTTGCAATACTTACCGCAGTAAGATCAGAGAAATCAGCTTCACTTTTAAAAAGTAAGCTTTTTTTATTTTCACGAAGATACTCTGAAGCGGTAAGCTCTGCTAATTTTTTAATTCCGCCACCCGAGCAAAAGCCCTCAAAGGAGCCTTTTTTACCGTAGCCCTCGGGCCCGTTTTCAGAAAGCCTTATATGGCCTACCTCACCTGCACCGTCGTTTGTACCTGTGTAAAGCTTACCGTCAAGAATAAGACCTGCGCCCATACCCGTACCGAAGGTAAGAAATACAAGGTTGTTATACCCTCTACCTGCACCAAAACGCCATTCGGCAACCGCACAGGCATTGGCGTCGTTATGAAGAATTGCTTTTACTCCGAAATGCTCACTTACAATATCAACTATCGGCACGTTATCCCAGTCGGGTAAATTGGGCGGACACATTATAACACCTTTTTTACTGTTAAGCGGTCCGCCACAGCTGATGCCGACACCGATAAGCTGATTATTCTCGATATGATTTCTCTTGAGTAATTCGTCAGCTTCAGAAAGAATTTCTTTTATTATTTCATTATAACCACGGTTGACGTTTGTAGGGAATTTTATTTTATCAATTATAAAATCACTGATATTATCGGGAATTTCGCCCTTACCTAATACAACGGCACATTTTGTTCCGCCTATATCAATACCTAATGAATACACCTTATCACCGCCAAAACTATGGTAGCTTCATAATAACAAAAACATTCTGAAAAAACAACATTCACAAGCGATTTTATAAAATTCCTACGAAATTTCTTTCTGGCTGTTAAAGGTTTCCTCACCAATTCTTCTTATAGTTGTTTCTACTGTTACCGAAAGCTTGATTCCGGGGAAAATATCACCCCAATCAACTGCTAGAGTATTATATAAATCGGGATTTTCAAGCCTTAACCTTTTACCGAATCTTATAACATCTGATGACGGAATATTTTGCAAAGAAACAAACGTGTTTTCAACCTTTTTGCAAACTGATTCACCTACGCCTTTTTGAAGAGCGTTAAGAATTTCAGTATCGTTTTTAAAATTCTCCTGTCCCTCGATTTCGTCTAAATCGCAGGAAAGCTTTATTTTCATATTATATTTTAAAACGCCGTTTTCCTCGGTGATATTGAATTCTGTTCTACCTTTATTTATTAAAAACGTTGCTTTTCCTTTATCGGAAATATTGGCTGTTATATAGCCTTTTTTTACTGTATCATTTAAAAAGGCAAGTCCCTCGGCGGTAGTAGAATCTATATATTTTAAAAATTTACCGTCTGCACCGAAAACACCGCAACCGTCTAAATAGTAGTTTTCGTTTTCACCGTTTTTTTGAACGCTTACAGCAGGAACGCAAAGACCTGAGGTAGCATCCTTAAGATGATTTACCGCATCAATTATGCGAATTCGAGGAATTATCGAGTTATTATACCCCTCTTCAAGCATATTTTCTAAAATTTCGCATTTAACTCCGTCTTTAAAAAGCTCTGCCCTGATTAAATCCTCGGCTGAAGAATTTTTAGCAACGCAGATAAGCTGTGAAACTCTTGAATCGTAATCTCTTTCAAAAAAATCTATTACGTCTCTTAAATCACGGTTTATTGCTTTTTCTCCTAAAACTATTACTCGATTATGGGCAAAAAGCGGCTCATTTCCGCTTTTTTCAGTAAGCTTTCTTAAAGCTTCGGAAACTGTTTCACCGTTTGCAGAATATATTTTCGTTTTATTTTCACTCGTACCGTCACCGCCGGGGCTACCGCTTTGCTCGTTATTTAAAATCTCTACGGTAACGGTGTAAATATCATTTTCGAAATCAATACCTATCCCCTGCATTATCATCAATTCCGAAAGCTCCGTGCCCGGTTTCTCGCAAGAAGAAAAAAGCATTACACAAAAAAAGCACAAAAGAAATACGGTTACGATTTTAATTTTTCTCATAATTTTTCCGCCTATCATAAATAAAGTTAACCCCTATCAATATTGCAGGTAAAATTATTACGGGTACAACGTAAACACCGATCGCAACCGCCGCAGAGGAAACGAAAGAAAAACGAACAATATTACTTGAAACAAAAACAAGAATTGAAGCTATAGCCCCACCTATAAAAGCGGAAAATAATTTTCTATGCTTATTGATTTTTTTGAAGCTGAAAGAAAAGGTCTGCACGATTATATAAATAAAAAACGTTAATTTAACTACTATACATAAAATCCATATAGCCGTTTCTAAAGCATCTAATCTTTCAAAAAGTCCGAATTCTGCAAGTGAAATTGCCGCATAGGTTGGAAAAAGCTGGGTATCGGCAAATTCACCTAAGGTGCCTACAACAAAAAACAATATAACTGAAAACGAAACGGCACTTAAAATGCTCCATAAAAGATAGTTTTTCTTTACGTTTCCTTTAATATTCGAAACCACAAGAGGAATCGTTCCGATTTCAGAGGCTTGAACGGAAAAGAAAAGACTATCTTTCGCAAAATCAGTTATACCGTTTTCAAAAACAGGGGTAAAATTCAGATAATCAATCTCCTGAAACAAGGTAAAAGCCGCAAAAGATGTTGCTAAAACAACTATCATTACAAAAATCGTACTTGCCCTTGAAAGACCGCCTAAGCCTAAATGAGATAAAAAGCAACAAACGATTATTAAGCCTACGAGAAAAAAGGTCATATCTTTACCCGGAAAAAGCTCTGAGGATGCAAACAAATCGAATCTTGCCGCAGTTACAAGAGCATCGAAAAAATAAACAACACCGTATAACACAGAAATTATTTTAAAGGCTTTGCTTTTTGAAAGCTCATTTCTTTGCTCTTGTGAAAAGACCTTGTATTTATTCATAAGGTAACACATCGGAAGAAAAGCAATTATACTTACAACAGCAAAAACCAACGGACGAAGAAGGGAATCCGTTTGTGCTACGCTTACTCTACGGTCTGCAATATACATAAATATACTGCTTAATACCGACAGATATAAAAGAGAAAAAAACTGTGACGGTGTTACTTTGTCTTTAAGCATCGTTTACATTCTTCCCCTCTTCTTTCGTCATTTTAAGACCGTTTATATCAAATATCTTTTGACCTAATTTTTCATTACTTAATCTGAATACAGAATCTCTGAAAAGAGCTTTATCATAAGGCGTAAGCGGAGCTAAAAACGGCACGCCGTAATCGGTCATAGAAGCAAGGCTTATAACGAATACTGCCGCACCTATCACTATGCCGTAAAGACCTGTACTTCCACCTATGAGAATAAAAATTATTCTTAAAATTGCTATAGGCTGATAAACGTCTGAGGATACAAGAGAGCAAATAGCTGTTAAAGCAACAACAATAAGCATAGGTGCACCTATAAGACCCGCCGTTACCGCCGCATCACCTATAACAAGAGCACCCACTATACTTATAGCGTGGCCTACAGTTTTCGGCATTCGAAGCCCCGCTTCTCTCACAATCTCATAAATAAAATGAATAATCAGTGCTTCAAGAGTCAGCGTAAACAAGGTGTTACTTTCCATAATTACAATGTTATACAGCATATCGTCAGGGAGCATTTCCTGATGAAAAAGACCTATTGAAACAAAAACACCGGGTAAAAATACGCTTATTAAAAACGCAAGTAACCTTACACTTCGCATAAACGCTGCATAAAATGGACGGTTAACGTAATCGTCAAGAGTTTGAAAGTTTTCTATAAAAAGACGGGGCACTACAAGTGCAAAGGGTGTGCCGTCAATAATTAACCCAACCTTACCCTCGCAAAGCTTTGTGGCAAAGGTATCAGGTCTTTGAGTTTCGCCAACCATTGTAAAAAGGCTTTTTCTTTTTGTATCTAATGTTTTTCTCAGATATCCTGCACCTAAAACCATATCAATATTAAGTCCTTGCAAACGGCTTCGTACTTCTTCAAGCGTATCGGGGTTTACCCGCCCTTTCATATAGCAAATAAGCACTCTCGTTTTTCCTGTTTTGCCCGTTTCAAGCATTTCAATTTTAAAATTAGTTGTACAAAGCCTTTTTCTGACTAAGGTAAGATTTGTTTTAATATTTTCAGTAAAGCCTTCTCTTGAGCCAAACTCCTGCACCTCGGTATCGGGCTCTGTTATCGCCCTTTCGGGTATATTCTGCACACCGAAAATAATGCATTCCTTTTGACCCTCAAGAAAAATAAGAAGAGTGCCTCTTAAAAGCTGCATTATTGCGTTATCAAGGCTTGTTTCTTTCTTTTGCTCTGTACCGCAGATAATTCTGTCAGCAATAAAATCAAGCGGTGAATTCTCAGGCAATTCACCTTTATAAGACAAAATCGGTCTTATAGCATTATCGGCGATTTTTTGAGAATTACAAAGCCCGTCGCAGTTTGCAAAGACAACACATTTACCGTTGCAATAGCCTTTTTTTACTACTATATCAAAGCTACCCTCAAAGGCTTGCTTTATAAGTCTGCCGTTTTCAACGGCATTTTCACGTATATCACCGAAAGACTCTTCAGTAAGATTATCAATATTTAAAAACGTATTTTTTCCAGTCACATAATCACCGAAAATGTTTTTTCCTTTTTTTATAAGAATATACAAAGCCTTACAGGAAAAGATAATTTCGGTGATTAAATTGACAACTATTGCTATAAGAACTTTTATTGTATATTGCCTTGTGGCAGTGTTTATAAGAATAATGGGAAAAAGGCAGTTAGGAGAATTGCAACCCGGCGAGCTTGTAATAACAATTTTAATATCTGAAATTGCCGCCGCACCTATAACAGACGTTGACAAGCCTTTGCTTCACAGCCTTATCCCCTTAATGCTTCTCGTAAGTTTTGAGATTATCAGCTCTTTATTTAATTTAATAAGTGTAAAGTTCAGAACCATTACGGAAGGAAATCCTATAACGGTTATAAGAAACGGCGAGCTACAACAAAAGCAGGTTAAAAAACTGAGATTTACAATTAACGATATTTTGGCAGCACTCAGGCAAAAGGATATTTTTGATATTGAAGACGTTGAATTTGCAGTCGTCGAAACAAACGGTACTCTTTCCGTGCTATTAAAACCCGATAAAAGAAACTCCACACCCGCAAACTACGACAAGCCCGAAAAGGACAACGGTATGCCCTGTCCCGTTATTATAGACGGAAAAATAATCACTAATAATTTTAAAGATTGCTTTACAAACCACAATGAAATTGAAGGTGTAGTAAAGAGAAAAAATATAGCAAGAGAAAAGATAGTTTTAATGACTATGGATAAGAATAAAAACATAAATATTATTACAAAGGAAGATTAAATGAGTCGAAGAATAATTGCTATTGCATTTTTGATAGTTTCAATTTTTTTAAGTATTTTTGCTTCTTATAAGGTTCAGAACGTTTGCAACACTGCAACAGAACAAATTGAAAACATAATTGAGGTAAGCGAAACTAATTTTCAAGAAGCCAAAGTACAAATTAATAGTTTTTCTGAATACTGGCAACAAAATAGTGATGTTTTAAAGCTTTTTGTAGGCACGGAAAAAACCTTGAACGTAAAGCTTTCGATTTACGAAATGCATTTTCTTTTAGAACAAAATAACATAGAAGATTTCCTTGAAGAAGCTGCAAACTGCAAAAGAAACCTACACCATATAGCAGAATTTGAAAAGCTGACGTTAAATGCAGTTTTATAGATTTTTAATATACTTCTACGAGTCGCAATATGTAAATAATTAATGAAATCTATTGAAAAACTACACCTTTAGGTATATAATTTTATTAAACTTAAAATTACAAGTGAAAGGATGGTGGTTTTGATGATGCTTTGGATTTGGGTTGCTTTGCTCGCTATTTTTGTAATAATTGAAGCTACTACCGCTCAGTTACTTACAATATGGTTTGCTATCGGCTCATTTGCGGCTCTCGTAACGTCTTTCTTCACTGACAACATTCTCGTTCAGGTTGTTGTTTTTGTAGTTGTTTCCGTTGTTATTTTAGCGGCTACAAGACCTCTTGTAAAGAAAATGACGGCAACTAAAAAACAAGCCACTAACGCTGATATGTACATAGGTCAGGAAGGTATTGTTACTGAAGAGATTGATAACATTTCAGCAAAAGGTCTTGTAAAAGTCAAAGGCTCTGTCTGGACTGCCCGCAGTGAAGCTGATAACGAAAGCATCGCTGAAGGCACACACGTTACGGTAATAAGAATCGAAGGCGTTAAGCTTATTGTTCGCCCCGTTTCTTAAAATTAAGGAGGTTTTTCTATGTCATTTATCGCTTTAAGTGCAGCAGGTACAGTTGGTATCGTTGCTATTCTCGCAGTTGTTGCAATAGTTGTTTTACTTATTATTGCAAACATCAAAATTGTCCCTCAGTCAAAAGCATACGTTATTGAGCGTTTAGGCGCTTACTTTGCAACTTGGGAAACAGGTCTTCACGTTAAAATTCCTTTTATTGAAAAGGTTACTAAGGTTGTTTCTCTTAAAGAGCAGGTTGTTGACTTTCCCCCTCAGCCCGTTATCACAAAGGATAACGTCACTATGCAGATAGACACTGTTGTTTTCTTCCAGATTACTGACCCTAAGCTTTTCTGCTACGGTGTTGAATATCCTATTTCCGCTATCGAAAATCTTACTGCTACAACTCTTCGTAACATAATCGGTGAGCTTGAATTAGACCACACACTTACATCCCGTGATACTATCAACGCTAAAATCCGCGGTATTCTTGACGAAGCTACTGACCCTTGGGGCATTAAGGTTAACAGAGTTGAGCTTAAAAACATTCTTCCACCTCGTGAAATTCAGGACGCCATGGAAAAACAGATGAAAGCAGAACGTGAACGTCGTGAAAGCATCCTCAGAGCTGAGGGTGAAAAGGCAAGTCAGGTACTTGTTGCCGAAGGTAAAAAAGAAGCTCAGATTCTTTCTGCAGAGGCTGATAAGCAGTCCGCTATTCTTCGTGCAGAGGCTGTTAAGGAAGCTAAAATCCGCGAAGCAGAAGGTGAAGCAGATGCTATCATCGCAATCCAGAAGGCTCAGGCTGAAGGTATCAGAATGATAAACGAAGCTGCCCCCTCTAAGCAGTATCTTTCACTTAAGGGTATGGAAGCCTTTGAAAAGGCTGCAGACG